>NZ_JBVIHJ010000004.1:386795-454119 GCF_055570355.1 Streptomyces sp. NPDC031225
GAACCACCAGAACCACCTACCCACCGCCTGTACCAGCCCCCCCCCCCCCCCCCCCCCGCCCCCCCTCTCCTTTCCCCCCCCCCCCCCCCCCCCCCCCCCCCCCCCCCCCCCCGCACGCCAGAATCGCTCCACGAACGACAACGGGTCGACCGAGGGCGACGGACCGGCTCGGGGCACACGGCGATAGCTCCGGCATCCACATCTGGGGACGGCACGGACGTCGCGTCGGCCCCGCGCGGGCTGTCCTCGCGTCCGGCCAGCGTCCAGAATCCGACATCCAGACGCTCGCACAGCCCACCCACGACGCCATCCTCCAGCCATGGGCCGATACGTCTGCGCAGGTCAGAGGGACCTCAACTAACGCTGATGACAACGGAGTCGAACTTACGAACAGCGGATTCAGCCTGATCAGAAGGTTTCTCCTCGCACAGCGAAGAGTGGGGCGGGTGGGACTCGAACCCACGGCCGACGGATTATGAGTCCCTTGGGGGGCTTGGCGGCCCTTGCCGATCAACGCTCATCTTTGTCATTTTCCCAGGTCAGACGTGCCGATCAATGTCAGCCCTGTGTGGTGCTTGTCGATCTGTTCCTGTCCTTGTGGCCCCTCAATGGCCCCTGGGAGCCGATGAGTTGGGCGGCTGCCACAGCAGCCGCCGTGCCCGCCCGGTTCAGCCAAGGGGACAGAACCCTCGCACAGCGGAGTCCCTTACCGGGGGAGCTGGCCACCGCCCTCCTCGCCCGAGGTGGAGCCGCACAGCGTTTTCGCAGGTGAGCCGCCTGATCGCAGACCAGCGCGTCGTTAAGCCCGTTCGGAAAATCTCGTCCAGCACTCCAGCGCCTGGTCTGCGACGAGTTCAGCGGGGCAGCGCCCGGCGTGCACCGGTCGCGCCCTCGCTCGCCGGGTGCTGTCGATGACCGCGTCCGCGATGCCCCCTCGGCGCCGCGAACACGGCCGCTTCGTGATGTCGGCACCTGCCTGACAGGCGTCTGGCGGCAGGTCAGCGGAGCCGGGCGGTCAGGTGATATCGGCCCGAGGGCAACCTGTACGAGGCCACACCGTCCTTGTGGCCGAGGAGACGCACCCCGTCCACTCGGGCCAGCGGAGTCCGTCCTTCGCGGACGGCATCGGCGGAGATGGCTGAAAGGCGCAGCGTCGCCTCGCTGTTGGCGGGCACGAGCGCGTCGTACGCAAGGCTCCCGCCTCCGTCCTCCATCTTCCACTCGCTCCTGATCTCGCCGTACGGCGACTCGTGCGAGCCCGACACCTGCGTGATCCTGGCGGTGGGATCGATGTGGGGTTGCAGGACGAAGTGCTTGAAGCCGGGGCTGTCCGGGTCGCGGGCGATGCCGGCCATGTAGGCGTACATCCACTCCATGATCGCGCCGTAGGCGTAGTGGTTGAAGGAGTTCATGCTTACCGGCCCGAACCCGTCCTCCTTGGAGTAGGAGTTCCATCGCTCCCAGACGGTGGTGGCGCCGTTCTTCACGGAGAACAGCCAGGACGGCAAGGCGTCCTGGTGGAGCAGCTTGTACGCCAGGTCCGCGCGCCCCTCGTCGGTGAGGATGGGGGCGAGGACGTTGACGCCGAGGAATCCGACGGACAGCGTGTTCTCGGCGTACCCGACCCGGCTGCTGTTCGGGTGCGCCGCCTTGTAGGCTTCGTCGTTGCCGATGTTGTCGGCGAGATGCCCGACGAGTGTGCGGCGTTGGGCCTCCGTCTCGTAGAAACCGAGCTTGAGGACCCAGAGCAGCGCCGTCTGGCTGTTGTCCTCCGTCTTCTGGTCGGGGTCGGAGCCCGGTTCGATCGGGGAGGCGTCGCCGAGGCTGGACTTGACCGTGACCGCGCCGCCCTCGGTGCTCAGGTACTTGGTGATGAACGCCTGCCTGATGCGTCCGAAGAGCCGGTCGTACACCTCTCCCTCCGACGTCCTGCCGATCGCGCGGGCCATCTGTGCCATCAGCCGGGTGCTGTAGCCGTAGTAGACGTCGCTCATCAGCTGGGCGCTGGTCTTCTGGGGCCCCAGCCAGTCGCCGGTGAGGGATCCCTGTCCGGCGTAGGTGTCGCCGGTCTGCTCCTGGATCCAGTCCAGATAGCGGGTCATCGCCGGCCAGTTGTCCTTGACGATGGTCGCGTCCCCGGTCATCTGCCACACGGTCCAGGGCACGATGACACCGGCGTCCGCCCAACCGCTGCCGCCGCCGGGGAAGTTGAAACGTCCGGTGGGGGCGACCCCGGTGAACTGGGCTTTGTCCGTACCGTAGATGGCCTGGGAGTCGACGACCGTGCCCTGGAAGTGACTGAGGAAGACCCCGGCGTCCACGTTGTACAGACCCGTCGTGGAGAAGACCTGGGTGTCGCCGGTCCAGCCGAGGCGTTCGTCGCGCTGCGGGCAGTCGGTGGGCACCCAGAGGTAGTTGCCGCGCTGACCCCAACGGATGTTGCTCGCAAGCTGGTTGGTGTCGGGATCGTTGGTGGTGAAGGTACCGATCTCGCGGATCGCGGAGGTGGCGACCTTTCCGGTCAGGCCGGCGATCGTGACGGTGTCCGTCGTGGTGACGGACACATAACGGAAGCCATAGAAGGTCAGGCAGTCCTGGTGGGTCTCGCCGTGCCGGTCGCCCTTGAGGATGTAGGTGCTAGTGGCCTTGGCGCTTCGGAGATTGGCCCGGTAGAGGGAGCCCTCGGGGCCGTCCGCGCCGGCGCTGTCGTCATTGAGCATCTCGCCGAACCTGAACTCGACCTTCGCTCCGGCGGGGCCGCGCAGGCTGTAGCGGGCCACACCGACCATGTTCTGACCGAGGTCGAAGACGGCCGTCTCGCCACTGCCGATCATGGCCGAGGCGGAGGCCGCCTTCACGGGGTCGGTCACCGTCCGGGCGGGGTCCACGACGATGCGGCCCCTGCCGTTGGGGCTGCCGTCCTGCCCGGTCACCCCCGTGGCGACGGTGATCGACCGCGGTCGCCGATCCCAACGGTCCATGAAGCGCGCGGTCTCGCCCGGGTGGACGAGGAGCTGCACGTCCGGGAACTTGTCCTCGAAGGCGACTCGCTCCACGTCCGACCAGGCCGAGTCGTCGAACCCGTGCGCTGTCCAGCCCGGCAGCTCCATCCGGGCGTCGTAGGTCTGGCCGTCGTAGATGTCGTCGGCGCGGTAGGGGCCGGTGTCGGTGGCCTTCCAGCCGCCGTCCGGCCCGGTGACGACCGTCTGCGACGTCCCGTCGGCGTACCGGATCAGTAGCTTGGCCTTGACGGCCAAGGCGTTGCCGTCCGCCGAGTAGTACGTACTGCCGTCGGATATACGGCCGTTGTACCAGCCGTTACCCAGGACGAACCCGAGGGTGACGTCCGCGCGCTCTCGCGTCACGAGGTCCGTGACGTCATACGTCATGTAGTTGACGCGCGCGTCGTAGTTCGTCGAGCCCGGGGGGAGCAGTTCGATCGCGGTGCCGTCGTCCTGCGGGACGGTCACGTGGCGTCCGTTGACATAGGCCTCGTACACGCCGAGGGCCGAGACGTACAGCCGCGCCTCGCGGATCCCCTTCTTCAGAACCACTTGCCTCCGAAGCATCGGCGCCCCGGCCGAGTTGGGGACCTTCCCCTTCATCCCGATCCACTGCGAGCCCTCCCATCCGCCGACGCCGTCGGTGCTCATGAGGCCGGTCTCGAAGAAGGCGGGGGGCGCCGTACCGACCGGACGGCCTTCGGCGTCCCAGACGGTGACGGTCCAGTGGTAGCGGGTCGAGGTGTTCAGCGCCCTGCCCGCGTAGCGGACAGCCACAGAATCGGCGGAGCGTACGCGGCCGCTGTCCCAGACGTCCGCGCGACTGGCCGTCAGCCTGTCCCGTGAGCTCGCCACCAGGATCTGGTAGGCCCCCTGGCTCCGCCCGCGCGACGCGGACCGCATGCGCCAGCCGAAGCGCGGCCGCTCGGCGTCCACGCCCAGGGGGTCGGTGCGGTGTTCCACGGTCAGTCCGGTCACCGCGGCCTCCGGACGGCGGGACGGTGCCGCCTGCGCGGTGGCCGAGCCGCCCACGGCGCCGGCCACTACCGGCACCGCGCCGGCCGTCGCCACGAGCATGGTTCTACGGCGGATTCCCGCGTCGCCTCCGCCGGGGGCATCGCTCTTGCCGAGGTCACGGTCCGTGCCGTCCGCATGGTGGGGTGCATTGCTCACACCGTCATCCCTTCGGGTGTTGGGGGGGTGGTCAGGAGCCGGACTTGTAGTCGGTGTCCATCTCGGCGAGGAGCTTTTCGGGCGTGGACTGGCCGCTGAAGATCTCCTGAAGGCCGCTGAGCATGGTCTGCTGGACCTTGGCGTTGGGCCACAGCTGGTCCATGAACGGCACGGTGCGGTCCGACGTGATGAACTTGGACAGTTCGGCCAGGGACGGATCCGCCACGTACCCCGTGTCCGGCAGGGAGGGCAGACCGCCCTGCTTCTTGACGAACAGCTTCATGCCGTCGTGCGACATCACGAAGTTCACGAACTTCAGGGCGAGTTCCTTGTTCTTCGCCTTGGCGTTGACGCCGTAGCCGGCGCCCGCAGCCGCCGGGATGAGGGTCTGGGACGGGTCATCGGTGGCGGGGAGCGCCTTGAGCGTGAACGTGCCCTGCGGGTTCTTGCCCTTCAGGAGGGCGATCACCCAGTTGCCCTGGATGATGCCGAGGGTCTTGCCGGTGGCTGCGAGGGCTTGGCCGGCTTCGTAGTTGGTGCCCAGCGGGTTCTTCTGGAAGCAGCCGGTCTTCTCCATCGTGAGGTACTTGTCCAGGGCGGTGGCCCACTGCGACTTGGCGAAGGTGGTCTGGCCCGCCTGCATCTTCTGGTCGAAGTCGCGGTCCGGGCCGTAGACGGTGGTGGCGACCAGTGCGTACAGGACGAGTTGGGTCACCCAGTTGTCCTGGTTGCCGAGGGCGAAGGCAGGGGTTCCCTTGGCCTTCGCGGCCTTGCAGAAGGCCAGCAGGTCGGTCCAGGTGTCCGGCGCGGTGAGCCCGGCCTTCTGCATGGCCTGCTCGTTGTAGACGGCGCCGATGCCGTTCTGGCCGAAGATCGCGTTGTACGTCTTGCCCTCGTACTGCGCGACACTCTTGATGGCGTCCGGCATCTTGGCGGCCCAGGACTGGTCCGAAAGGTCGCGCAGATAGCCGGGCTTGGCCAGGACGACCGTGGCGCCCGGGTTGCCGTTGCCGGGCCAGACCGACATCACGTCGGGGGCGGTGCCCGAGGACAGCTGGGTGCGGATCTGCTGCTGGTACTGGTCGGCGCCGCTGGTGGTGTAGCGGACCTTGACGCCGGGGTTGGCCTTCTCGAACGCCTTGACGACGTCCTCGACGGAGCCCTGGTCGACCGAGGCGAGCGTCAGGGTCTTCGATCCGCCGCCGGAGTCTCCTGCCCTGGTACCGCCGCTGCAGGCGGCCAACACCGCCACGGACGTCACCGCGGCGATCAGGGCCGGGAGTGTGCGTGTCTTCATGAAGTCCCCCTCGGGGAAGAGCCACCGGACATGAGGGACGGGTGGGCGGCGTGTGTCATCCGCGCAGCCCTCCCGCGAAGCCGTTGATGATGCTGCGCTGGAGCAGGAAGTAGACGAGCAGGACGGGCAGGATGCTGATCACCAGTGCGGCGAAGATGAGGTTCCAGTCGGTGACGTACTGGCCGACGAAGCCGGCGATCGCGACCGGCATGGTCTGCTGGGCGCTGCCGCTGAGGTACAGCAACGGGGTGAAGAAGTCGTTCCAGATGGCGACCGTGTTGAGCACCAGAGCGGTCACCGTGATCGGTTTGAGCATCGGCAGGACGACGTACCGGAAGCCCTGCAGCGAGGTGCAGCCGTCGATCAGTGCCGCGTCCTCGAAGTCCCGGGGCAAGGCGCGCAGAAAGCCGACGTACAGGAAGACGGTGAAGGGCACCTGCAGACCGGAGTAGAAGAGGACCAACGCCCAGGGGGTGCCGAGGAGCCCCATGTCCCGCATGGTCTGGTAGAGCGGCAGGGCCGCCAGTTGGAACGGCAGGACCAGGCCCAGGAGGAAGGTCAGATACGTTCCCCGGGACCAGCGGGCCGCCACCCGGGCCAGGGGGTACGCCGCGAGCGACGAGACGGCCAGCACGATGACGACACTGCACACCGTCACCAGCACGCTGTTGACCAACGCCCCGCCCAGCGCGCCCTGCTGCCAGGCCTGGGTGAAGTTGGCGAGGGTGGGTGAGGTGGTCGGGCTGATCGGTGAGGAGGTGTCCGACGCCGGGCGTACGGCCAGGTTGACCAGGACGTACACCGGGAAGCCCACGACCAGGGCCGCGGCGATCATCGCCAGTTCCAGCGCGAGGGTGCGGCGGCGGTAGCGGATCATGAGACGGCCCTCTCGTTGCGGGACAGCACCAGGTACTGACCGGTCGAGACGACTGCCACGATGATCGTGAGGACGACCGCGAGCGCGATGCTGTAGCCGAACTCGCCGAGCGTGAAGGCGTCCTTGTAGATCAGGGTGGAGAGGGTGTCGGTGGCGTGGCCGGGGCCGCCGCCGGTCAACGCGTAGACCTGGTCGAAGAGTTTGATGCCGCCGATGATCGACAGCATCAGGTTGACGGTGAGGGCCGGGGCCAGCAGCGGGCGCGTGACCGACCAGAAGCGGCGCACGGGGCCCGCCCCGTCGATGGCGGCCGCCTCGTGGATCTCCTTGGGCACGGACTGGAGTCCGGCCAGGAAGATGACCATCGAGTAGCCGGCGTACTGCCAGACGATCACTCCGATCACCGACCACAGAGCGACCTGCGGACTGCCCAGCCAGTCCTGCTGCCAGCCGTCCAGCCCCGCGGCGCCGAGCAGGCTGTTGACCGCGCCGTCCGGGCCGAGCAGGTTGCGCCAGAGGTAGGCGGTGACGATCGGGGTGATCACGGCCGGGGCGAACAGGAACACCCGGAGCGCGTTGCGGGACTTGATCGCCGAGTTGACGCCGAGGGCCAGCAGCAGACCCACGGCGTTCTGGACGACCGTGATCGACACGGCGATCAGCAGGGTGTGCCAGATGGCCTGCATTGCGTCGGGGTCGTCGAGTATGTCGGAGAAGTTGTCCAGGCCGATGAACGAGAAGTCGGGGTCGAGACCGTCCCAGTCGGTGAAGGCGTAGTAGACACCGCGGACACTCGGCACCAGGACCACGAAGGCGAACAGCAGCAGCGCGGGCAGCGCGAACCACCAGGGCGGGGTGGTGCGCGCCCGCCGGACCTTCGGCGCCCGCTTCGCATCGGGAGGCCGGTCATGGTCCGGCAGCTGCTCGTGCGGGGCGAGGGTCATCGACGCACCTCCTCTTATGAAACGTTTCAAACAGAGTGTTGAATCGGGGCTCCAGCACTGCGGACTGTGTGTGGGGGCGCCGACCGGTTGTCGTGGTGGGTGATGCGGTCCAGGTGTCGGATGGTCCGGTGGTCGGATGCGGGGCCGGATGGCCCGGAGTCCGATGGGTAACGTTTCCCATAGGTGTTGCCAGACCCTAGAGAGCGTCCTGCGTGACGTCAAGATGCCGCGCAAGCTGCGCAATTGTTACGACGGTGACGCGACTCAGGGTCTGCGGCGGCTCCACCGAATCACGCATTCCGTCCTACACTCGCCGACAACGTTTCCCGAAGGGACAGGAACCGGATGGAGCCGCAGGCCCGGCCTCGACGCGTCACCATCGTCGACGTCGCCCGTCACGCAGAGGTGTCCACGACCGCCGTTTCCAAGGTGCTGCGCAACGCGTACGGTGCCAGCCCCGAGATGCGCGCCAAGGTGCGCCGCGCGATCGACGAACTGGGCTACCGGCCGAACGCCGGCGCCAGGGGCCTGCGCGGACAGACGTACACCATCGGTGTCATGCTGCCCGACATCCGCAACCCCTTCTTCCCCGAGATCCTCGACGGCATCACCACCTCGCTTGCGGACACCGAGTACCAGGTGCTCCTCGGCCCGGGCTGCAACGGGGAGAAGGAGGAGGCCCGCGTCACCGAGGCAATGATCGACCGCGGCATGGACGGCATCATCCTGGTTGCACCGATCTCTTCACGCGCCCATATGGAGCGCGTCGGCAGCGCGGTGCCGACCGTCGTCATCGGCCGCCACGGCTCCTCTCCTGCGTACGACACGGTGGCCGACGACGACGTCGAGGGCGCCGCGCTGGTCGTCGGCCACCTGGCCGGCCTCGGGCATCGCCGGATCGCCCACATCGAGCATCACGAGACCGATCCGACGCGCCTCACGGAGATGCCCAACGCCCGCCGCGCCGACGGTTATCGCCAGGCCATGCGGCAGCACGGCCTGGAGGAGTGGACCGACGTCGTCTCCACCAGCTACACCCAGGACGGCGGTTACCGGGGCACGAAGGAGCTGCTGGCCCGGCCCGTCCGGCCCACGGCCGTCTTCGCCGGAGCGGACATCGTCGCCATGGGCGTGCTCGAAGCGGTCGCCGAGGCCGGGCTGTCCGTGCCCGGCGATCTCTCGGTGGCCGGCTACGACAACACCACGTTCGCCGCGTTCGGCCCGATCTCCCTCACCAGCGTCGACCAGGGCGGTCGCGAGATGGGCCAGAACGCCGTACGCCTCCTCCTGGAGCGGATCGCCGACCGTGGCCGCCGATCGGCCCAGGTCACCCTCTCCCCCACGCTCGTACCGCGCCGGTCCACTGCGCGGCTGACGGAGTAGGGCGTCAGCTCCGAGTTGTGCAGCTGGCGTTCAATCGTTCGATTGAAGGTTGAATTCGGCCTTTGGAAAACGTTGCCCATCCGGGTGGGGTGAGGCAAGGATGAAGGGCGCCCGACGACCATGGCCGTGCCCAGGCGCCGGGGCTTCACCACTCCACCCCCCATGAGAGAGGCCTCTTCAGCGTGACCACCTTCAGCAGACGACATGTCCTGGCCACCGGTGCCGCCCTCGGCGTCGGAGCCCTCGGCGCCACCGCGACTCCAGCCGCGGCCGCCCCGGCGGGCTACCGCGGTGCGGGCAAGCGCGAGGAGACGCGAACGCTCGACGAGCTCTACCAGGCCGCGCTCGCAGAGGGCGGCAAGCTCGTCGTCTACGCCGGCGGCGACACCCCCACCCAGCAGGACGCCACCAAGGCGGCCTTCAAGGACCGCTTCCCGGAGATAGACCTCACGCTGATCGTCGACTACAGCAAGTACCACGACGTCCGCGTCGACAACCAGTTCGCCACCGACACCCTCGTCCCGGACCTCGTCCAGTTCCAGACCCTCCAGGACTTCGACCGCTGGAAGCAGCAGGGCCGCCTCCTGCACTACAAGCCCGCCGGGTTCTCCAAGGTCTACGACAAGTTCAAGGACCCGCAGGGCGCATGGGTGGCCACCTCGGCGCTCGCCTTCAGCTTCATGTACGACACGGCGACAGTCGGCGGGACGACGCCGCTCACCCCGCGCGACCTGGTCGACCCGAAGTGGAAGGGGAAGATCGCCTCCGCCTACCCGCACGACGACGACGCGGTCCTCTACCTCTTCTCGCTGTACGCCCAGAAGTACGGCTGGGACTGGGTCGCCAAGTTCGCCGAGCAGGACGTGCGGTTCGGGCGGGGCAGCAACTCCCCGGGCGACGCCGTCTTCGGCGGGCAGAAGGCGATCGGTGTCGGCACTGCCGGATCTGCGGTCAGCACTTCTCCCGTGACCTTCGCCATCGGCGCCGGGCACCCGTTCATGGCCTGGGGCCAGCGCGCCGCGATCCTCAAGCAGGCCAAGAACTCCACGGCCGCCAAGCTCTTCCTCAACTGGCAACTGTCGGCCGAGATGCAGAACGGGTCGTTCAACGGCTGGTCCGTCCGCACCGACGTCACTCCCCCGGCGGGACTGAAGCCGATCTGGGAGTACCCGAACGCCCACGTGGACGGTTTCCCCCGCTTCATGGCCGACCGTGCCGCGGTCGAACGCTGGAAGCAGACCTTCGCCCTCTACTTCGGCGAGGTCAAGGGCGACCCAACACCCGGCTGGTTGGGACTGCACCCAGGGGTATAGACGTGGTGCGGGTGCGTCTGCCGGCGCACCGCGCCCGCACCCGCACCCGCACCCGCACCCGCACCCGCACCCGCACCCGCACCCGCACCCGCCAGACCTGACACTCTGCCGCCCCGGACTCGCAGCGCGAGGAAATGGGCGGTCTTGGCCCGCCGCGCCCACTGCGCCAGCTGCCTGCGCTCAGCCTCGTCCAGGACAGGACGAACTCACAATGCTGCAGCTCGCCCCACTCTTCCGGGCGCTCCATTGGCCGCGCTGTGGATGGCTGCCCCAGCAGCGCCACCATCAATGGGACAACGGATCGCCCCCGAGACACCGTCGGCCTGGACACGGCTACGCCCTCCCGGCCCCCTGTACGGCCCCTGGGTCCTGGCATTGGCCCTCAAGTCAGTCGCCCGGACCGCGAGCCAGGACCTCGATCATCCACTCAGCTGCAGGTCAGACGGTTTGCAGCTCCCCAGGCCGTCTCCGGACCCTAAACCCACGAGCAGCGGATTCAGTCCGTCCAGGCAAAGTTGACGATCCGACAGGACAAAATGAACGTTTCCGCAGTTCAGAGGCCTGCACAGGTGGGGCGGGTGGGACTCGAACCCACGGCCGACGGATTATGAGTCCTTTGAGGATCTTGGCGGTCCTTGCCGATCAATGCCGATTCACACCGTTCTTACAGGTCAGACGTGCTGATCCGTGTCAGCCCTTTGCAGTGCTTGTCGGTCCGTTCCTGTCCTTGTGGCCCCTCAACGGCCCCTGGAGGTCGATGCGTTCGACGGTCGTCACGGAAGCAGCCATGTCCGCACAGTTCAACCAAGGGGATAGAACCTTCGCACAGCGGATCTCCCTTCCAACGCGCAGAGGCCCCGACCCTCTACTCCGGGCGGAGCCTCTGCGGCCATTTCCGCAGGCCAAACGCTTCCTCGTCACCCTATCCAGCTCAGTCGCCTTCTCCCAGAGCGAGCTGACGGGATCGGGCGGACGTCTGACCCTCGGGCGGTCGGCCCTGTGTCGGTCGACTGCGGTCAGGCTTCCGGACGCCGTGCCGCCGGCTGATCGCTGCTGCCGTGCGCCAGCGAGGCGAGAATCCCCTGGCGGCAGGCATCGAGGATTTCGTCCGCCAGCGGAGAATCATCTGGGCATGCCCGCGACAACACGATCGCGCCGATCGAATGGGCGAGCATGTCGATCACCGTGGTGCGGGCCGCGCACTGGTCCGCATCCCCCGGCGTAGCGCTTTGGGACTGAAGGGCCGTCAGCAGGTTCTCGATCCCGGCGGCGAACTCTGTTCTGAGGTTCGCCGGCTGACGTGCGGCGTCGCCGCTGAGGGCCGCGATGGTGCAGCCGTCATCGCGCCTGTCGCGATGCTCCCGGGAGACGTAGTTCTTGACGAACTCGGCGGGATTCAGACCTTCCGTCCGTGCCGCGGTCTGTGAGAGCCCGGTTGCGGACGCTTCGGTCATGAGGTCGGCCTTGGAGCGGAAGTGCTTGTAGAACCCGCCATGGGTGAACCCGGCGGCTGCCATCAGTTCTGCCACGCCGACACCGTCGTAGCCGCGCTCGCGGAACAGCCTGGCGGCTGTCCCGACGATGTGCGCACGGTTGCGCTCTGCCTGTGCCTTGGTGACCCGCATGTCCAGCCACCCCCTTCTCCGGTCGACGCGCGGCAGTCCACCATACATAGATGTCGATCGACATCAAAGTGGTTGACTTTTTAGATTATGACCGTAATCGTATTGCTCACCCGCCACAGAAAGGGCCAGGCCATGAGTGACACACACCTGACTGCACCGACTCAGTACATCGAGGTCGACGGCGACCGATTCGCCTACCGACGCTGGGGCAAGCCCTCCGGCGTCCCGATCTTCCTGGTCCAGCACTTCCGCGGAGGGATGGACCACTGGGACCCCCTGCTCACCGACGGCCTGGCCGAAGGCCGCGAGGTCATCCTGTTCAACGGGCGCGGCATCGCCTCGTCATCCGGCACGCCGCGTAACCGGATCGAGGACATGGCCGACGACATCGCCGCGGTCATCCGGGCGCTGGGGCTGGAGCAGGTCGATCTGCTCGGCTTCTCGATCGGCGGTTTCCAGGTACAGGAGGTCGCGCTGCGCCACCCTCAGCTGGTGCGCAAGCTCCTCCTGCTCGGCACCGGCCTCCGAGGCGGGGACCCGACGAGTGACCCCCAGGTGCCTGACCACGCGCTGAATCCGGTCCACGTCCTGGAGAACTTCCTCTTCCTGTTCTTCGGCCGCTCGGAAGCCGCGATCGAAGCCGGCCGGGCCTTCTGGGAGCGGCGTCACCAGCGGGCCGACCAGGACACGCCGGCCTCGCCCGCAGTCGCGCAGGCGCAGGTCGAAGCGGTGATCGCCTATGCGGAACCGCTGCCGGGCGAGAATCCCTACACCCACCTGAATGCGATCACCCAGCCGACGCTGGTCCTCAACGGCGAGAACGACGTGATGATCGCCTCGATCAACTCCTGGCACCTCGCCCAGAACATCCCCAACGCTCAACTGCTGATCTACCCCGATGCCGGGCATGGAGCGCAGTTCCAGTACCCCGAGCGGTTCATGAAGCACGCGCTTCAGTTCCTCGACGAGTAACCAGCCGCGCGCGAAAGGCGAACGGCACGTCCTGGGCGTGTCCCCCACCCCCGAAGAACCACTTGAGTGGGGCCCGGGGTGGCGGCCAGCGGCCGGCTGGACGAGTGACGGAGGGCGCGGGGCCCGATACGGGCGAGAGCGCAAGCAGGAGACGCGGCGGCGGATCATCGAGACGGCTGGGCGTCGGTTCAAGAGCGACGGGATCGACGGTTCGGGGATCGCCGCGCTGATGGCCCAATGCCGGTCGCTCTTGTGGGGGCTGGACACGATTCGCCCCGCCCCCGGCGGCTGTCAGAACATCGTGTTGTCGTTGGCGGCGGTCTCGGGCACGGCCTGTTCGGAGCTCCAGTGCTCGACGATCCTGGCATCGCGGACCCGGAAGAGGTCGATGACCGACCGGCCACGCTCGCCCGGCGTGTCGACGTAGTGGCTGTGCACGGTGGCTGTGCACGGCGACCAGGTCGCCTTCGGCGATGACGCGTTTCGGTGTGACACTCGACTGCGGGAACTTGTCGAAGTAGCTGCCCAGGTCGGCCTTGAGGCCGGCCGCGCCGTCGGAGATGTTCGGGCCGTGTTCGTGGTAGTCGGCGCCGACGTAGGCGTCGATGGCGGTCAGGTCCTTGCGGACCAGCAGCTGGTCGACGAACGCGGTGACCAGTTCCTTGTGGTAGGCGGTGAACCAGCGCTGCCCGACCGCGTCGGTCCGCGGCTCGCTGAGCGTGGCGAACATGTCGTTGCCGCTGGCCGTGGTGGCGGGCACTTCCTGAATGACGTCCCAGTGCTCGGCGATCTTGCCGTCCTGGAAGCGGAACAGGTCGAACACGGCCAGACCCGGGGTGCCCGGCACCATGACGTAGCGGGAGTGCAGCAGCACCAGATTGCCGTCGGTGATGATCCGGCGGGGCTCGAAGGCGGCCTGCGGGAACTGCTGTCGCATGGCGCCGCTGAAGTTCTTGAGGGCGTCGGCCCCGTCGGGCGCCAGGGGGTTGTGCTGGATGTAGGAATCGGGCCGCACGACCCGATCGACGATGGCCGTGTCGCCGAGGACGAACACGTCATGCAGCAGTTGCTTGGCAAGTTGTGCCTTGCTGTCTCGGACAGTCAGCACGATCTTGCCGGTGGTGCGGCCGGTCTCGCCGAGCGTGTACGCCTTCGCGGCCTCGGCAAGCGGGAAGGTGGCGTCGATGTGGGCGCGCAGTGCGCCGGTCTCGACGAGGGCGGCGATGGCCTGCATGCCGGCGTGGTCGGCCTCGACCAGCAGCGACTCGTAGCGGATCCCCCGCTCGGCGATCGCCGCCAGTTCGCCGGCGTCGACGGGTACCGGAAGGATCGAGACGAGGGTGCCGCCCGGGCACAGCACGGCCACGGATCGGGCGCGGGAAGCGGTATGCCTTCTCGCCACGGCCGCCAAGGCACCACGCCCTCGGAGTGCGACCGCACCACAGGCAAGGACGAGCAGGTTCGAGACACGGCTGGCGGCGCCGTCGAGGCCGGCACAACACGTGGTCAGTGTGAGGCGGCCGTGAGGAGTGTATGCAGGCGCTCGGCTGGGGTTTCCCAGCCGAGCGTCTTGCGTGGTCGGCCGTTGAGTTCGGCGGCGACGGCGTCGAGGGGCTGCGCTCCAGCTCGGCCGCGATCTTCCTCACCGGCGCCAGATGGTGCGCTGACCGCACATGGCTCAGTTTTGATGAACGCGGTGCGCCGTCCATGGGACCGTTTCCTCTTCGGGCCGTTTCCCTGACCTCGGGCCTGTCTGCCAGACGCACCGGCATCCACGCCGCCTCCAGTGCCGGCCCGGCACTCGACCGTCCGCACGGTGGACGGCAGCTCCATGCCGCCGAACCAGCAAACGGGACCACGAAATCGGCCCGGAAACACTCTCGGCCTGACCCCGGCCGCGCCCTCCCGGCCCCTGTATGGCCCCTGGGTCTTGGGGACGACCCGCAGCGCAGTCGCCCGGACCGAGAGGCGGCAACCTTAGACAACTACTCCGCCGCAGGTCAGAGGGGTTGGATCTCCCCGGAACGCTGCCGGACCTCAAACCTACGAGCAGCGGATTCCGTCCGTTCAGGCAGAGTTGACGCCCCAACACCCAAAAACGAACGTTTCAGCAGGTCAGAAGCCTGCACAGGTGGGGCGGGTGGGACTCGAACCCACGGCCGACGGATTATGAGTCCTTTGAGGATCTTGGCGGTCCTTGCCGATCAATGCTCATCCTGGCCGTTTTCCCAGCTCAGACGCGGCTTGGCGCCTCAGTCCTTCCCGGCCTTTGTCAGTCTTTTCCGATCCTTGTGTCCAACCAGCGTCCAGAACGCGTCCTGGAAGGACAAGCCCAACCGGCTTCCGAGACGATCGCCCCAGCTCGGGAGTGCACCTCGAACTCGCCCGCAGCGGATTCCACTTCCAGCGCACTGAAGCTCCGCCTCCCCTCGGGGCGGCCCCCTAGTGGCCGTGGCCGCAGGTGGCCCTCCTGTATGTCAGGGCCCAGACCCTCGGCATGGGAAGCAGGACCGAGGTGCTCCCATACTGCGTCCGCGTGACTGTCCAGGTCGAGCTGTGCCACCAGGCATGAGTGTCGCTGACAGGCTTCGGCGGCGGCAGCCGATCGGTGGATCCGGCGCCCTGCCGAGCAGTTGTGGCTCAGCCGCGTGGTCCTGCGCCGTGCAGGAGCGTGTCGATGACGAGTGTGGCCTGTGCATCCGGGTCCTGCGCGGCTGGATCCTTATCTGCGCCGGGCCTGTTGAGGGCTTCGCTGAGGAGGGCGTAGTACACCTGCCGCGTCCACTCCAGGTCCGCGTCCGGGGCCAGGAGGCCCTCGCGCTGCGCCCGGTCCAGGAGTTGGACGGTGTGGGCGTCGATCTCCTGCCAGAGTGCGGCTGCGGCTGCGGTGTGGGCCGTGGCGTGACTGAGGGTGTACCGCCAAGTGTTCTTGACCCGCATCACGTTCGCGGTCACCCGGTACAGCGCCACGAGTGCGGGAGCGGAGTCGGGCCGGGCTTCCTCGATGGCGTCGATGAGTTGCTGCTTCGCGGAGACTGCGAGCGCCTCCAACAGCGCCTGCCGGTTCGCGAACCGGCGGTGCACGGTGATCCTTGTCAGCCCCGCCGCCTCGGCGATCTGTTCCATGGAAGCGCCGGCATCCTGGGCGAGGACCCGCTCGGCCGCCTCCAGAATCGCGCGCACACTGCGCTCGGCATCTGCCCGCAGTGCTCGGCCCATGTCTGTCTCCTGTCTGGTCGTTCGCTACCTGCTCCCTTGTAGAGGATACGTGAACGCTACGGGTACCTCATTAATTGAAACTTTGGAGTTACTGTTCTGAATGTAATTGATACTGCAATGACACCGATAGACGTTCTTCAAGGACACCGCGTCCAGCCGGGCCGCGTGAACGGAGTTCCCGTAGCGCCTCGGCCGGCACACCACCGGCCCCGACGCCCCCGCGATCCTCACGACCCGCGACGCACCGCTCACCGCGATGCCCGAGTGGGGCATCTTCGACAGGTCCCAGCAAGTTCGGCAAGCAGGTCAACGGCTTCCTCGACCGCTGACGGCCTCTCTGCCGCGTGACGCTCGTCGACGCCAAGCGCGGTTTCGCCCGATCAGCAGGCTTGCCCCGCCGGATCCGAGGTCTCCCCTGTGACGACTGCGTACGCCAGACCGTCGCCAAGGAGTCATCCGCTCCTCGGGATCCACGGGAAACGACATGCCCGCCTCCCCAGCACTCCAAGCGGCCGGTACCCAGGTGCCGGCCGGGATCGGGCGCCGCACACATGACCGCCGCTCCGCCGGTCTTCCGAGCCCCCTTCCGAAACCAGCGGAGTTCTCCCTCCACATCTTCGCCTGCGACCCGGGCGGCCCTGGTCGGCGGCTCGCGTAGCGCGCCGCATCCCGCCCGATCCCGCCAAACCCTGGTTTTCCGGTACCTCCTCCAAGCCGTCAACCGGCTGGCCGACTGCGACCACTGCGACTGGACCCTGCCGAGCGTTCGGGGCCCAGGAGGCCACGGAAGCGACCCGCTGCTCGGCGGCGTAGACAGGCACCCGGCAGGTTCGTCGCGTCGTCCCGGCCGCCACGTCGATGGCCTGGATGTCCGCCCGGCCCCACAGTCATCGCAGCTCAGCCGTGTCGTCGACCCCACTCTCCGGCGGTCTGCTTCATTCGAGTCGTCAACGCGTCGGCGAGACCCTGCCCCGCGGCGTCGGTCCATCTCTTGACCCTCCATAGGAGATACGTCGGAGCTACCGATAGATAGATAACTGATTCTCTAGTGTTGCCACTGCCGCAGAAACTGATACATTGCTGAAACCGATTGGGGATCGCCGGAAGCGACCCCTCCACGGCATCGCACACGCGATCCCATTAGTCAGGAGTTCGAAATGGCGACGACAACACGGCCGGTAGCCCTCGTGACGGGTGCGTCCTCCGGCATCGGAAAGGCGGCCGCGCTCGCGCTGGTCGCAGCGGGCTACGACGTGGTCGGCACCAGCCGCAACACCGCGCATGTCACCCCCGTGAAGGGCGTGACCTTCCTCGACCTCGACGTGACCAGTGACGCGTCCGTGACCGACGCGGTCGGAAAGGTGATCGACCGGTTCGGGCGGATCGACGTCCTGGTCAACAACGCGGGGATCGGCTCGGCGGGCGCCGCCGAAGAGAGTTCCGCCGCGCAGGCCCAGTGCCTCTTCGACATCAACGTCTTCGGCGTCATCCGTATGACGAACGCCGTCCTGCCGCACATGCGCGCTCAGCGCAGCGGACGGATCATCAACATCTCCTCCATCGTCGGCTTCATGCCGCAGCCCTACATGGCGGTCTACGCCGCCTCCAAGCACGCCGTCGAGGGCTACTCGGAGTCCGTCGACCACGAGGTCCGCGAGTACGGCGTACGGTCCCTGCTCGTCGAACCCGCCTGGACGAACACCGCGTTCGACGCGGCCAGCGTGCGGCCCGACCGGCCCCTGGACGTCTACGCCAGGCAGCGGCACGTCTTCGAGGAGTACATGGCCGGCGCGGTCAAGGACGGCGACGACCCGGCCGTCGTCGCCAAGGAGATCGTCGCGGCGGCGACCGACGCCAAGCCCAAGGTGCGCTACACCGCCGGTGCCATGACCGGGCGCGTCCGCACCATGCGCCGCATCGTCCCCACCCGCGTGTTCGACCAGCAGCTGCGCAAGCTCAACCAGCTGCCCGCCTGACCACTCCCGGAAGACGCGCAAGAGACACAGCGACAGGAAAGCGAAGCCCGCCATGAGCACCTATCTGGCAGACGCGGCCGAGGACCTCACCGTGGAAGGTCCGTCCGCGAAGTTCACCTACCGGCGCCTCGGCCCGCGGGGCGGTATCCCGCTGGTCCTGCTGAACCGGGTCCGGGGAACCCTCGACTGGTGGGACCCCCGGTTCCTGGACCACCTCGCCGCGGCCCACGACGTGATCGTGTTCGACAACGTCGGCACCGGCTACACCACCGGTACCCCGCGCGACTCGGTCGAGGGACTGGCCGACGGCACCGTCGAGTTCGTCCAGGCCCTCGGCCTCACGCAGGTCGACCTGCTCGGCTGGACGCTGGGCGGCACCGTCGCCCAGCACATCACCCGCACCCGCCCCGGCCTGGTCCGCAGGCTGGTCGTGGCGGCCGCCAACCCCGGCGGCACGGTGCCCGGCGCTCCCCACCCGGATCCGAAGGTGCGGGCCACGATGACCAAGCCCGAGATCACCGGGGACGACCTGGTGTTCCTGTTCTTCCCCGAGACGGACACCGGGCGCGCCGCCGGGTACGAGCATCTCGCCAGGGTGGCCACACGGCTGGCCACCGGGCTCCCCGACGTGTCCGAGGCGGCGGCCATGGGCCAGATCGCCGCGATCGCGAAGGACGCGTCGATCCCCTTCGAGCAGGTGCGAGCGGACCTGGCGAGCATCAAGCAGCCCGTCCTGTACGCGACCGGCATGCGGGACGCGATGATCCCCGCCCTGGCCTCGTACACCGCCGTCCAGCACGCCATCGACGCCACCCTCGTCGCCTACGGCGACGCCGGCCACGCCTTCCTCTTCCAGCACGCCAAGGACTTCGCCGTCCAGGTGACGGCCTTCCTCGCCGACTGACCAACGCCGTGAAACCGTCCAACCAGGAGATTCGTCGTGGAGTTGACCAGCGTTCCGGCTCGCCGGGAGGTCACCCCTCTGGAGTTGTTCTTCGACCTGGTCTACGTCTTCGCCATCGGTCAGCTGTCGCATCAGCTGCTGGCCCACCCGACGTGGACCGGCGCCGCCCAGACACTCGTGCTCTACCTCGCCGTCTACGCGGCGTGGGCCTACACCACCTGGGCGGTCACCCTCGTCCCGGCCGAGGACCCACGGACCCGGCGGATGCTGCTGGCGGTCATGTTCGTCGGGCTGTTCATGAACGCCGCGATCCCGCGCGCCTTCGGCGACGCCGGGTGGGTCTTCGTCACCACCTTCCTGCTGATTCACATCGGCCGGACGGTATGGCTGCTCACCGTCGGCCTCGATCCTGTCAACCAGGAGCATTTCCGCCGCGTCCTGGTCTGGTTCGTCGCCCCCGCCCCCTTGTGGGTGGCCGGGGCCGCGGTCGACGGCGGCGCGCGGCTGGCATGGTGGGCGGCGGCGATCCTGGTCGAGCTGGTGGGCACGTGGGCGGCGCATCCCCTGCCCGGCCGCAGACTGGACTCCCGTGAGGTCACCTTCGCCGGAGGCCACCTGCTGGAGCGCGGACGCCTGTTCGTGATCATCGCGTTCGGCGAGACGGTCATGACCACCGGCACCGCACTCACCACCGCGCCGTACCAGCCGATGACCCTGCTGACCAGCAGTGTCGCGCTCACCGGCACGGTCGCGCTGTTCTGGCTGTTCTTCAGCCACTCCGAGCGCGTCGTGAGCCACTACCAGAGGACCGAGGACCCGATGCGGGCCGGACGCAGCGGCGTCATCAGCCTCATGGCCTCTGTCGCCGGGTTGATCGCCGTTGCCGTGGCCGATGAACGCGTCATCGCACATCCGACGGAGCACGCCGGCATCACCTCGAACCTGCTGCTGTTCGGCGGGCCGGTCCTCTACATCGGCGCGCAGACCTGGCACGGGGCAACCCTGTTCGACGACCTGCTCTGGTCACGGCTGCTCGCGCTGTCCGCTCTGGTCATCGCCTTCGCCGTCACGATGACCGCCCCGGCGTACCTGTCGGCCGTCATCGCCGCCGCGATCGTCGTCGCCCTGGCCGTGTTCGAAGAACGCCGTCCGGCGGGTGACGCGCGTGCGAGGCCGAGCCCATCAGGTCCCCAGGTCGCTGACGGGAACACCTGACCTACGGCGCCCGCGGCGGGCCTGCCCG
This sequence comes from Streptomyces sp. NPDC031225, assembly GCF_055570355.1. Classification (NCBI taxonomy): domain Bacteria; kingdom Bacillati; phylum Actinomycetota; class Actinomycetes; order Kitasatosporales; family Streptomycetaceae; genus Streptomyces; species Streptomyces sp. NPDC031225. Next base: position 406,724 of record NZ_JBVIHJ010000004.1, read on the forward strand.
TCGGCAGGGAACATCGGCAGGCCGTTCGGTGAGACCAACGCGCCTTTCTCGTTAACCCTGTTCACCCCATTGACCGGGAGGATTTCATGGGCATGCACGCCAGTACCGTCATCGTCACCGGAGCCGACCGGGGAGTTCGCCGGGCGCTCACCGCTGAGCCGCCAAGCCGTGGCGTGCGGGAGTGGGGGGACCGGCCTGGAGGCGGGGCGCCATGACGGAAGCCGGCGTATTGGTCTGTGACGCCCAGGAGTTGATGCGGGCCGGATTGCGCATGGTGGTGGACGGCCAGTCGGATCTCGCGGTCGTCGGCGAAGCCGGGGATGGCGAGACGGCCGTGGCGCAGGCACTCACGCTGCGCCCGGACCTCGTCCTCATGGATGTGCGGTTGCCGCGCCTGGACGGCATCTCGGCCACCGCGCAATTGCGCGCCGCCCTGCCCGACACGCGAGTGCTTGTCCTCACCGCCTGTGACCGGGACGAGTACGCATACGCGGCGCTGCGTGCGGGGGCGAGCGGCTTCCTCGTCAAGGACACACCAACCGCCGAGCTGCTCTTCGCCGTCCGCGGCGTGCTGCGCGGCGACGTGGTGATCGCACCCTCGGTGACGCGGCGGCTGATCGACCGGTACGTCACGGGCGCCGTCGCTCCCCTCGCCGACCAACGCCTCGACGTGCTCTCCGACCGGGAGCGTGAGGTGCTGGGCCTGGTCGCCCGCGGGCTGAACAACGCGGAGATCGCCGGGAAGCTGTTCCTCGGCGAGACCACGGTCAAGACCCACGTGGCCCGCATCCTCGCCAAACTCCGCGTCCGCGACCGGATAGAGGCCGTCGTCGTGGCCTACGAGAGCGGACTGGTTCGTCCTGGCGGATGACCCCGTCGGGCGCTCGGGATGGTTTCCGACGACACAACCGGTACCTAGGTTCTGGACATGTCGATCATGCGGGAGTTCCTTCGCCGCCCCCGGCTCACCGGCGTCGTCGCTCCCAGCTCCCCCGCAGGGCATGACCTCCGGTCCGGATCCGATCGGGAGGTCACCGGACCCATCGGGGCCTCCAGATCCACACGGCGGCCGGCCCGGCTCGACGAAGTCGCCGGGTCGGCAATGACCCCACTCCCGCGCACCCCGCAGAACATCCGTACGCGGAGCGCACGGCAGGTTCAACGCGCCGGGGAAACCTCCGGCCCGACTCAAGGAATTGGCATGTCTTCAATCAATCGACGTACCCGCATCTCCCGGCGGACCGCGATGGCGCTGGCCGGCGTGTCCGTCGTCGCGGCCCTCACCGCCACCGCACCGAGCATGGCCAATGCCGTGAGCGGCAGCCCCAGTGGCACGCGGCACTCGGTCGCCCAGACGCAGAACGCGGAGAGCGCGAGCACCGCCCCCAACCTGCGTGTCAAGGCCGCCAACGGCGTCACCTACCAGTACCGCCGCTTCGGCCACCCCAGCGCCGGCAGTGTCCCCCTGGTCTTCCTGCAGCACTTCCGCGGCACACTCGACAGCTGGGACCCCAAGCTCATCGACACCATCGCCGCCAAGCGCGAGGTCATCCTCGTGGACAACGTCGGTGTCGGCGGATCCACCGGCACCACCGCCAGCACAGTCCAGCAGATGGCCCTGGACGCCATCGACTTCATCGACGCCCTCAAGCTCCCCCGCTACGACGTGCTCGGCTTCTCCCTGGGCGGCGAGGTCGCCCAGGAGGTCGCCCTGCGCCGCCCCTGGCAGGTCCGCCGCGTCGTCCTGGCCGCCACCGGCCCCCAGGGCGGAGTGGACCAGCGCGCATCCGACCCCAACATCCTGCAGCGGACCCTGAAGGACAATCCCGGCCCCGAGGACTACCTCTTCCTGTTCTTCAAGAACACCGCCTCCAGCCAGGCCGCGGGAGGCGAGTTCCTGCAGCGCCTCGGGCAGCGCACCACCGACCACGACGCCCCCTCCAGCCTCGCCACCCGCGACCGCCAGCTCACCGCGTGGTCCGAGTGGGGCATCCCCGACAAGTCCAAGTTCGTCCGCCTGAACGCCCTCTTCCAGCCCGTCCTGGTCGCCGACGGCGAGAGCGACATCCTCATGCCCGCCAAGAACTCCCGCCTGCTGGCCAAGTACCTCCCCGACGCCCAGCTGCACATCTACCCGGACGCCGGCCACGGCTTCCTCTACCAGTACGCCGTCCAGTTCGGCACCGAGGTCAACACCTTCCTCGACCGCTGACAGCACCTCCGCGACCAGACAACCGCCGGCATCGAGAGCAGGGTGACCGCCTGGCCCGGCGGCCGTACCCACGACGCCATCGTCCCCGGACTACCGCGGATCGCCATGCCGTACGGGAGGCTGCGCTGGATCCTCGGCGCAGCCGCCCGGTTACGCGCACCGCGCACTCTCGCCGGTGCACAGCAAGTCAGCGGAGCCGGCCCGCGGAAGGCGGCGCACGACGGCAGTCGAGGAGCCCGTTTTCTACACCGGCGGCATGACCCACAGCAACGCTCGTGACGACTCAGCTTCCTCTTCCCGAACGCCAACGACTGCCCCCATCCAAGAGGCCAGCGCCGTCACCGGCCCGACGAACGTCCACCGCGACCAGACGCCGCACGCATCCCCCTCAGCACTGGAGCACAGCATGACCCAGCACAGCCAGTTCAAGATCGAGACCGTGGCGCCGAAGATCCGCAGGGTCACCTTCACGAATCCGCCGGTGAACGTCGTCGGCGCGGACACCGTCGTCCAACTGATAGACGTCGTCGATGAGTTGAGCAAAGACGAGAAGGTTCAGGTCGTCGTCTTCGACAGCGGCACACCCGGATACTTCTTCAACCACGCCGATCTCGGCCAGGTGCCCGAGCTCCTGGCACTGAACGCCGCGGACGGAACCCCGACGTGGGTCGAACTCGTCACCCGCCTGACCAGCGCCCCCTTCATCAGCATCGCCTCCATCCGCGGGCGTACGCGGGGCGGCGGCGACGAGATCACCCTGGCCTTCGACCTTCGCTACGCCAGCCTCGAAGAGGCAGTCTTCTGCCAGCCCGAGGTCGCGATCGGCATCGTCCCGGGCGGCGGCGGCAGCGACCGTCTGGCCCGGCTGCTGGGACGGGACCGCGCCCTCGAAGCGGTCCTCACCAGCGAGGACTACGACGCCGAGCGCGCCGAGAAGTACGGATGGGTGACCCGGGCCGTCCCCGACGCCGAACTCGACGACCTCGTCAACGGTGTCGCGGCGCGCATCGCGTCCTTCGACAAGGCATCCGTCCTGGGCGCGAAGGCGCAGATCAACCGGTCGACCCTTCCGCCAGTGGCCGACCTGCGCGCGTCCTGGGCGGAGTTCGCGGAGTCCGTCAACTGGCCGGGATTCCAGGCACGCGTGCCGCAGCTCGGGCAGGCCATCGCCGAGATCGGTCTCGACGAGATCGAGCGGAATCTCGGCCACTACGCAGCCCTCATCAACCAGCAGGGATAAGCGCCGAGGAAGCGGGCGGGCGCGTTGCCGCCGACTGACCCGCAGCTCATGCCCGGCTGGGCCAGGTGGAGCCGTACGGCAAGCGGCGTCGTTCGCCGCCGCGGATCTGCGACGGCGTGTCCCGCGACCGACTCCCTCCACACCCTCGGGGAACGAGGAAGGACCTCCATGACCAGGGACCATGTCCCCTCGGCCGGCGTCTCCGTGTCGGCAGCCGGCCTCCTGTCGGGCAGTGGCAGAGGCAGTCCTCAGGCCGACGTACTCGAAATGTCAGGGGTGTCGATTTCCTGGGAGCTGTCCCCGCGTGCGCGGGGACAGCTCCGGGTCCGTGGGGTGTGGGTCCCGGATCCAGACGTCGGCCCCTCGCAGGCGGGGATAGCTCCGGCAACCCAGTTGAGACTGGAACGGGTTCATGCCAGCCCCGTGCAGGCAGGGCTTGCCCGTCCCACGCGCCGCAGAACAAACACCGCCCACGGAACGCGGTGAGGTTCCACAGCCCTCCCCGCACCCTGACTGACCTTCGTACCGTTTCCTGTATGGGCCGTTTTTCGCCGCCCCACGGTTGGCGGCTACGCCAACCGTGGGGCGCCCAGCACCTTGCTCACCGTCCGTCACTCGGCCACCCAGCTACAGGCAGTCCGTAGTCCGAGCAGCCGAACGGGGTACGTCGGCAACTCTCGGCTTACATGCCCCGAGGAAGCCGTGAGGCACTGGGGGGCGACTCCCTGGCGCGATCTGGAGCCGTTTCAGTACGGGCCGTTTCTCCCTCACGCCGCCCGGCCACGTCGGCAACGGCACGATCCAGGCGAGCCCAGTCGCCACCACACCGCGCCTACCCTGCTACACCCCTGAGCAGAGCGGATGGATCAGCGCCGGAGCGCCCCCTTCCGGTTTCCTCGCGTCCAGCCAGCGTCCAGAATCCAGCGCCCAACCAGCCGCAGGAGCCATATACCGCAAGGTTCAACCGCTACGAACTGGAACATCCGCGCAGGTCAGGGGGCATTCGCACTATCGACACCGAGAACGAGGCCGAACTCGCGAGCAGCGGATTCAGTCCGTTCAGGCAAAGTTGACGATCCGACACCCAAAAATGAACGTTTCCGCAGGTCAGAAGCCTGCACAGGTGGGGCGGGTGGGACTCGAACCCACGGCCGACGGATTATGAGTCCGCTGCTCTAACCGGCTGAGCTACCGCCCCATCGCGGCGTGTCGCGTACATGTGTGCGCGCCGTCTGCCGCAGCATAGCCGCTCATACGATCTCCTGCTCCGCAGGGGCGACTTCGCATGCCCTTCAGGACTACGCCGTGACCTGCACGGTTCCCCCGCACATGAAAAAGGACCCCTACGGGGTCCTCGATCATCTGGGCTCTCCCGACTGGACTCGAACCAGTAACCTGCCGGTTAACAGCCGGCTGCTCTGCCAATTGAGCTACGGAAGATCGAAGCTCCCCCGACTGGACTCGAACCAGTAACCTGCCGGTTAACAGCCGGCTGCTCTGCCAATTGAGCTACGGAGGAATGCCTCGTTGCATCGAACGAAGCTCCTTGGGTATTCGCCAGGGGGCGGACGCTCGCTGCGACACATACATTAGCGCAAGCAGGGGGGTGCTCCGCCAATCGGTTCCCCGACACCGACGTCGCACCGGAGACCTACGCAAGAGAAGGGTGGCCATCATGCGCTACAAGCTCACGTTCGCGGTCGGGCTGACTCTGGGTTACGTGCTGGGCACCCGTGCCGGGCGCGAGCGCTACGAGCAGTTGAAGAAGTCCGCTCGTCGGGTCGCCCAGAACCCCGCCGTCCGCAACACCGCGGAGTCGGCTGCACAGCAGGGCCGCCAGTACGCTGGCAAGGCCTACCACGCGGTCAGTGACAAGGTCGGCGACCGCGTGCCGGAGTCGCTCACCCAGCGGGTGCGCTCGCTCAGGGATCGCAACACGAACGGCGCACCAGAGGACGACTGGGGCACCAGTACCACCTGAAGTCGACGGTGACGTAACGCACCCGAAGGCACGTCGGCCCGTGCGACCAGCCCCGAAGGGCCCGCACGGGCCGATCCACGCGCGCCGCCGCGACGCTACGCCCATAGAATTTGCGCCATGGGGATAGTCGCCGGGTTGGACAGCTCACCCGATTTCACTCGCATCGTCGTCTGCGACGCGGACACAGGTGCCGTGCTCAAGCAGGGGTACGCCCCGCACCCGATGGAAGGCGGCGGCCGCGCCTCCGACGTGGACCCGCAGGCCTGGCTGCTGTCCCTCGGTGAAGCCGCCGGCGGCGGGCTCCTCGAAGGTGTGCAGGCCATCGGCGTGTCGTCCCAGCAGAACGCCGTCGTCCCCCTGGACTCGCAGGGCAACACCGTCCGCCCCGCGATGGTCGGCGGCGACAAGCGCGCACAGGTCTCCGCGGCCGACCTCGTCGACGCACTCGGCGGGCGTGAGGCGTGGGCCCAGGCGGTGGGGTGCGTGCCGCAGGCCGCGCAGCCCGTCACCAAGCTGCGCTGGCTGAACAAGACCGAACCCGACGCGGCGCTGCGTACCGCCGTCCTGATGCAGGCGCACGACTGGCTGGTGTGGCAGCTGCTCGGACGGCCGGTCCGGCGGACCACCGACCGCGGTGGCGCCTCCGGCACCGGGTACTGGTCCGCCGCCACCGGCGCCTACCGTGCCGACCTGGTCGAGCTGGCTCTCGGCCACCAGGCGATGCTCCCCGAGGTGATCGGTCCCTCGGACGCGGCCGGTACGACCCCGGAGGGGCTGCTGATCTCCGCCGGGACCGGGGAGACCATGGCCGCCGCCTTCGGTCTCGGCATCGGGCTCGGGGACGCCGTCGTGTCCCTGGGCGCGTCCGGGTCCGTGATGGCCGTGCACCCCGAGGCGCTCGTCGACAACTCGGGGATGATCACCTCCCTGGCCGACGCGACCGGCATGCACCTGCCCGTCGTCACCACCCTGAACGCCGTACGGACCCTGCGCGGGGCCTCCGAGATGCTCGGCCTGAGTGATCTGGAGAGTCTGTCCGATCTGGCGATGAAGTCGACGCCGGGCTCCCACGGACTCGTACTGCTGCCCTATCTGGAGGGTGAGCGGACGCCGAACCTGCCGCACACGGCGGGGACGCTGAGCGGGCTGCGGCGGGAGTCGATGAAGCCGGAGCACCTGGCGCGGGCCGCGTTCGAGGGCATGCTGTGCGGGCTCGCGGACGCGCTGGACGTGCTGCGCGGCCGGGGTGTCGAGGTGCGGCGGGTCTTCCTGCTGGGGGCCGCCGCCGAGCTGTCCGCCGTACAGGCCGCCGCGCCCGCGCTGTTCGGCGCGCAGGTCGTCGTGCCGCAGCCGGCGGACTACGCGGCGATCGGTGCCGCCCGGCAGGCCGCCTGGGCGCTCGGGGTGTCGCAGGGCACGCTCGATCCGCGGAACCCGCCGATGTGGCAGGGTCCGGCCGCGCAGGTCCTGGAGCCGGGCGAGGAGCTGGCGGTGGGGCAGGCGGTGCGGCAGCAGTACGTGGCGGTGCGCGAGCAGACGTATCCCGGTGCCTTCCGCTAGAGAAGGATCCGGAAGGTAAGGCACCGGTACGAGTCGCGCCCGGCGGCGACCCGTAAGGTCGTACGAAGCACTGCTCTCGGCTTAATCGGTTGAGGTAACACGGGTGGAGTGACCGACGATAGGGGCCAGGGGCAACCAACCGCCCCGTCGCCGACTCCGAGAGACGTAGCGTGCTCATACGACTTCTGCGGACCTATCTCAGGCCCTACAAGAAACCCATCGCCCTTCTGGTGCTGCTGCAGTTCCTCCAGACCTGCGCCACCCTCTACCTGCCCACGCTCAACGCGGACATCATCGACAACGGCGTCGTGAACGGCGACACCGGCTACATCCTCGGCTACGGCGCCGTCATGATCGGCATCTCGCTGGTGCAGGTCGTGTGCAACATCGGGGCCGTGTTCTACGGCGCCCGGACCGCCGCCGCGCTCGGCCGGGACCTGCGGGCCTCGGTCTTCGACCGGGTGCAGTCGTTCTCGGCGCGCGAGGTGGGCCAGTTCGGCGCCCCCACACTGATCACCCGTACGACCAACGACGTGCAGCAGGTCCAGATGCTGGCCCTGATGACGTTCACACTGCTGGTGTCGGCGCCCATCATGTGCGTGGGCGGCATCGTGCTGGCGCTCGGCCTCGACGTACCGCTGTCCGGAGTCCTGGTGGCCGTGGTGCCGACGCTGGGCATCTGCGTGACGCTGATCGTACGGCGGCTGCGGCCGCTGTTCCGGTCCATGCAGGTGCGTCTCGACACCGTGAACCGGGTGCTGCGCGAGCAGATCACCGGCAACCGGGTCATCCGGGCGTTCGTGCGGGACGAGTACGAGCAGGACCGGTTCCGCAAGGCGAACACCGACCTGACGGACATCTCGCTGAAGACCGGCAACCTGCTCGCGCTGATGTTCCCCGTGGTCATGACGACGGTGAACCTGTCGTCGATCGCCGTGGTGTGGTTCGGCGCCCACCGCATCGACAGCGGCCAGATGCAGATCGGTGATCTGACCGCGTTCCTCGCCTATCTGATGCAGATCGTCATGTCCGTGATGATGGCCACCTTCATGTTCATGATGGTGCCGCGCGCGGAGGTGTGCGCCGAGCGGATCCAGGAGGTGCTGGAGACGTCGTCGAGCGTGGTTCCGCCGGTGGCGCCCGTCACCGAGCTGCGGCGGCACGGGCATCTGGAGATCCGCGGGGCGGGCTTCCGCTATCCGGGCGCCGAGGAGCCGGTGCTCAGGGCGATCGACCTGGTGGCCCGGCCCGGCGAGGTGACCGCGGTGATCGGCTCGACCGGCAGCGGCAAGTCCACGCTGCTCGGCCTGGTGCCCCGGCTGTTCGACGCGACGGAGGGCGAGGTGCTCGTCGACGGCACCGAGGTGTCGACGATCGAGCCGAGACTGCTGGCCAGGACCGTCGGGCTGGTGCCGCAGAAGCCGTACCTCTTCGCGGGCACGGTCGCCACCAACCTGCGCTACGGCAATCCGGACGCCACCGACGAGGAACTGTGGCAGGCGCTGGAGGTGGCGCAGGCCAAGGGCTTCGTCGAGCGGCTGGAGAACGGGCTGGACTCCCCCATCGCGCAGGGCGGCACGAATGTCTCCGGTGGTCAGCGGCAGCGGCTCGCCATCGCGCGCACACTGGTGCAGCGGCCGGAGATCTACCTCTTCGACGACTCCTTCTCCGCCCTCGACTACGCGACCGACGCGGCCCTCCGGGCGGCACTCGCCGAGGAGACCTCGGAGGCGACCGTCGTGATCGTCGCCCAGCGGGTGGCCACCATCCGCGACGCCGACCGGATCGTCGTCCTGGACGAGGGCCGGGTCGTCGGCACCGGCACCCACCGCGAGCTGATGGCGGACAACGAGACCTACCGGGAGATCGTGCTCTCCCAGCTGACGGAAGCGGAGGCCGCCTGATGGCCGGGCCCATGGGGCGCATGATGGCCGGTGGCGGCCCTGAGAACCGCTCGCTGGACTTCAAGGTGTCCGGCAGGCGACTGCTCACCCACTTCAAGCCGGAACGGCTCACCCTCTACGCGATGCTGGCCTGCGTCACGGTGAGCGTGGGCCTCAACGTGGTCGGGCCGAAGATCCTCGGCAAGGCCACCGACCTGGTCTTCGCCGGGATCATCGGACGACAGATGCCCTCCGGCGCCAGCAAGGAGGAAGTCCTCGCGGGGATGCGGGACCGCGGCGAGGGTCAGGTCGCCGACATGCTCCGCAGCACCGACTTCACGCCGGGCAAGGGCATCGACTTCACCGCTGTGGGGCAGGTCCTGCTGGTCGCGGTCGGGGTGTTCCTGATCGCCGGTCTGCTGATGGCGGTGGCGACACGGCTGGTCAACAGGACCGTCAACCGCACGATGTTCCGGATGCGCGAGGACGTCCAGACCAAGCTGTCCCGGCTGCCGCTGTCGTACTTCGACAAGCGTCAGCGCGGCGAGGTCCTGTCCCGGGCGACGAACGACATCGACAACATCGGGCAGACCCTCCAGCAGTCGATGGGCCAGCTCATCAACTCGCTGCTCACCATCATCGGCGTCCTCGCGATGATGTTCTGGGTGTCCTGGCTGCTCGCCCTGGTCGCGCTGGTCACGGTGCCGCTGTCGTTCGTCGTCGCCACGCGGGTCGGCAAGCGCTCGCAGCCGCACTTCGTGCAGCAGTGGCGCACCACCGGCAAGCTCAACGCCCACATCGAGGAGATGTACACCGGGCACACCCTGGTGAAGGTGTTCGGGCGTCAGGACGAGTCGGCCGCGCAGTTCGCCGAGCAGAACGACGCGCTGTACGAGGCCGGGTTCAGGGCGCAGTTCAACAGCGGGGTCATGCAGCCGCTGATGATGTTCGTCTCGAACATCAACTACGTGCTGGTGGCGGTCGTGGGCGGCCTGCGGGTCGCGACCGGCTCGCTGTCGATCGGTGACGTGCAGGCCTTCATCCAGTACTCCCGGCAGTTCTCCATGCCGCTCACGCAGGTCGCGTCGATGGCGAACCTCGTACAGTCGGGTGTCGCCTCGGCCGAGCGGATCTTCGAACTCCTGGACGCGGAGGAGCAGGAGGCCGATCCGGTACCGGGCGTGAAGCCCGAGGAGCTGCGCGGGCGGGTGGCCCTGGAGCACGTCTCCTTCCGCTACGACCCCGAGAAGCCGCTCATCGACGACCTCTCGCTGAAGGTCGAACCCGGGCACACCGTCGCGATCGTCGGCCCCACGGGAGCCGGCAAGACCACCCTGGTCAACCTCCTCATGCGGTTCTACGACGTCTCGGGCGGCCGGATCACCCTGGACGGCGTGGACATCGCCCGGATGTCCCGGGACGAGCTGCGGACCGGGATCGGGATGGTGCTGCAGGACACCTGGCTGTTCGGGGGCACGATCGCGGAGAACATCGCGTACGGCGCCTCCCGCGAGGTCACCCGGGGCGAGATCGAGGAGGCGGCGCGGGCAGCCCACGCGGACCGGTTCGTGCGGACGCTTCCCGACGGCTACGACACCGTGATCGACGACGAGGGCAGCGGGGTGAGCGCGGGTGAGAAGCAGCTCATCACGATCGCCCGGGCGTTCCTGTCGGACCCGGTGATCCTGGTGCTGGACGAGGCGACGTCGTCGGTCGACACGCGTACCGAGGTGCTGATCCAGAAGGCGATGGCGAAACTGGCCCACGGGCGGACGTCGTTCGTGATCGCGCACCGGCTCTCGACGATCCGGGACGCGGACACGATCCTCGTCATGGAGAACGGCTCGATCGTCGAACAGGGCACGCACACCGACCTGTTGGAGGCCGGCGGGGCGTACGCGCGCCTGTACAAGGCCCAGTTCGCGCAGGCGGTGGCGGAGGTGGACTGAGGGGGCCGGGTGGGTCGTCGGGTGTCTGCGGGCCGGTGGGGGCTGGTCGCGCAGTTCCCCGCGCCCCTGAGGGGCGCGCTGCACGAAGCCGCGTCATCATGCGAGCGACGGCCCCTGTACCCGCCTGGGGGCGCGGGGAACTGCGCGACCAGCCACAACGAACCCGCAGGCACCCGACACCCGCCCGCCCCCTAATCCAGATAACCCCTCAGCTGGTCCGCAAAGGCGTGGTCCCGCAGCTTGTTCAGCGTCTTGGACTCGATCTGCCGTATCCGCTCCCGGGTGACCCCGAAGATGCGGCCGATCTCCTCCAGGGTGCGGGGCCGGCCGTCGGCCAACCCGTACCGCAGCTGCACGACCTTGCGTTCCCGTTCGCCCAGGGTCGACAGGACCGCCTCCAGGTGCTCCCTGAGCAGCAGGAACGCCGCCGACTCGACCGGTGATGCCGCGTCGCCGTCCTCGATGAGGTCGCCGAGGGCGACGTCGTCCTCCTCGCCCACCGGGGCGTGCAGCGACACCGGTTCCTGGGCAAGGCGCAGGACCTCGCTGACGCGTTCCGGGGCGAGGTCCAGGTGGGCGGCGACCTCTTCCGGGGTGGGTTCGTAGCCGCGTTCCTGGAGCATGCGGCGCTGGACGCGGATGACCCGGTTGATCAGTTCGACGACGTGGACCGGGACCCGGATCGTGCGGGCCTGGTCGGCGAGGGCCCGGGACATGGCCTGGCGGATCCACCAGGTGGCGTAGGTCGAGAACTTGTAGCCGCGGGCGTAGTCGAACTTCTCGACCGCCCGGATCAGGCCCAGGTTGCCCTCCTGCACCAGGTCGAGCATGGTCAGGCCGCGGCCGACGTACCGTTTGGCCACGGAGACGACCAGGCGCAGGTTCGCCTCGATGAGGCGGCGCTTGGCCATCCGGCCCAGGACGACAAGACGGTCCAGGTCGAGCGCCAACTGGCTGTCCAGATCAGGGGCGTTGCCCAGTTTCTCCTCGGCGAACAGACCGGCCTCGACGCGGCGGGCGAGGTCGACCTCCTCGGCCGCGGTGAGCAGCGGGATACGGCCGATCTCCCGCAGGTACTGGCGGAACAGGTCCGAGGACGGGCCGCCGGTCTCGGCACGGCCGCGGGGTGGTTCGGGGGGCTCGGCCGGCTCGGTCTCGACGGTTTCGAGCGCGTCGGCGGGCGGGGTGTCCGGCTCCGCCTCGGGGTGGTGCACGGCACGGTTCTGCGGGGGCACCGCGACGAGAACCTCGATCTCGGCGTCCGGTTCTGCCGTGTCGTCCGCACTGTTCTCGGTCTGTGTGAGGGTCTGGGTCTGCACGGGGGCGACCTCCAGGATGATCGCTGCCAAGGAGGACGGCAGCGGTACTTCGGGGGCGGAGTCGGCGGCCTCGCCGCTGTCCGTCCCGTACGCGATGAGCGGAACCGCGGGGGTCTGGGACCCGCTGGGGACGGATCGGCCGCGCTCCGAGGACTCAGGCACCGGAACCCAGTGTGGAGTACGACACATCGCCGCCACGAGGGGCGTGCGGTGACTTTTTGAGTCCGGTCCGTGACCGCGTGGTTACCGTCTCGGGCGCCCGGAAGCCCGCGCCCGTCCTGATCTGGAACGATCCGCGCGCGTCCGCTTGTTTGTACGAAACCCACGTGACGGTTCGGTACGACGGCACCGAGGGGAGCGGCCTCCGAGAACCCCTCAGAGAGCGGCGGCGCCGTGCTCCCGCAGGGCCTGGCTGTACTGCTGGAGGACCCACACCTCGTTCTGCACGGCGGCCAGGTGGGCCGGGTCGCCGCCGTTGCCGAGGCGGATAAGGGTGCCCTGGATCTCCTGGATGCGGCGGTCGACGGCGCGGCGGCGGACCTGGACGAGGACGTTGCTCGCGTACACGTCGTCGACGGTGCGCCGCATGATCGCCTCGACGGCCAGCTCCGTGACCATCGCGCGGACCACGTCGTCGGGGGCTGCCTCGCGGACCCGGACCAGGTAGTCCTGGGAGTCCTGTACGCCGTACTCGGCGCCGCCCGCGTCCATGATGGCCTGGCGTACGGCGGCGTAGGGGGCGGCGGTGAACTCGTCGATGCCGTACGCGTCGAAGGCCGGGGAGACCAGGTCGGGGCGCTGGAGGGCGAGCTTGAGCAGTTCGCGCTCGGTGGCGTAGACGGGGTTGCGCAGGGTGAGGGCGGGGCCGGAGACCGCGGGGCGGTGGGCTCCGTCGTACGACTGCTGCTGGCCGCGCCCCGAAGGCGCCGGGCCCTTGCCGCCGCGGTCGCGGGCCCAACGGGCCAGCTGGGCCACCCTCTTGACCACGAACTGGGTGTCGAGGATGCCGAGCATGCCGGCGAGCTGGACGGCGACCTCGTGCTGGGCGCCGCTGTTCTTGATGCGGGCGACGATGGGGGCGGCCTCGTCGAGGGCGGCGGCGCGGCCTGCGGGGGTGTCGAGGTCGTAGCGGACGACGATCTGGCGGAGCGCGAACTCGAAGAGCGGGGTGCGGGGTTCGACGAGGTCGGCGACCGCGTCGTCGCCCTTGGCCAGGCGCAGGTCGCAGGGGTCCATGCCGTCGGGGGCGATGGCGATGTAGGTCTCGGCGGCGAACTTCTGGTCGTCCTCGAAGGCTCGCAGGGCCGCCTTCTGGCCGGCCGAGTCGCCGTCGAAGGTGAAGATCACGCGAGCCGAGCCGTTGTCCATCAGCAGGCGGCGCAGGATCTTGATGTGGTCGCCGCCGAAGGCCGTGCCGCAGGTCGCGATCGCGGTCGTCACGCCGGCGAGATGGCAGGCCATGACGTCGGTGTAGCCCTCGACGACGACCGCGCGGGACACCTTGGCGATGTCCTTCTTCGCGAGGTCGATGCCGTAGAGGACCTGGGACTTCTTGTAGATCGCGGTGTCGGGCGTGTTGAGGTACTTCGGGCCGTTGTCCGCCTCGTAGAGCTTGCGGGCGCCGAAGCCGACGACCTCGCCGCCGATGTCGCGGATGGGCCACATCAGGCGGCCGCGGAAGCGGTCGATGGGGCCGCGGCGGCCCTCCTGGGAGAGGCCGGAGAGCAGGAGCTCCTTGTCGGTGAAGCCCTTGCCGCGCAGGTAGCGGGTGAGGTGGTCCCAGCCCTGGGGGCTGTAGCCGACGGAGAAGTGCGCGGCGGCGGCCTGGTCGAAGCCGCGCTCGGCGAGGAACTGGCGTCCGGCGTCGGCCTCCGCGTTGCCGGCCAGCTGCTCCATGTACCAGTCGGCGGCGATCTTGTGGGCCTCGACCAGGCGGATCCGCTCGCCGCGCTGGTGGGAGGGGTTGTAGCCGCCCTCCTCGTACCGCAGGGTGATGCCGGCCTGGGCGGCCAGGCGCTCGACCGCCTCGGAGAAGGTGAGGTGGTCGATCTTCATCACGAACGTGATGGTGTCGCCGCCCTCCTGGCATCCGAAGCAGTGGAAGAAACCCTTGCTCGGACTGACCTGGAAGGACGGCGACTTCTCGTCGTGGAACGGACACAGGCCCTTGAGGTTGCCACCGCCCGCGTTGCGCAGCTGGAGGTACTCGGACACCACGGCGTCGATCGGGACCGCGTCCCGAACCGCCTTCACGTCCTCGTCGTTGATCCGTCCTGCCACGTGGTGATTCTACGGGGCCGAACTGACACTCCTGGGGCGAGACGGCTTTCCGGCCGGGGGTCCGGGGGTCGCCCCCCGGGAATCACGGCACGGGGACGGACCGACGCCTAGGGGACGAGGCTTTCGAGGGGTACGTGCGGGTCCGCCAGCGACTCCGTGTCCACCCGGGTCCCCGATCGGATCAGTCCCTGAATGGGCTCCGTGACGTCCCACACATTGACGTTCATCCCGGCCAGCACGCGGCCCTCCTTGACCCAGAACGCGATGAACTCGCGCTTGCCCGCGTCTCCCCGGATCACCACTTCGTCGTACGAGCCCGGGGGCGCCCAGCCGCTGTACTCCATGCCCAGGTCGTACTGGTCGGAGAAGAAGTAGGGCACCCTGTCGTACGTCACCTGGCGGCCCAGCATCGCGCGCGCCGCCGCCGGGCCGCCGTTGAGGGCGTTCGCCCAGTGTTCGACGCGCAGCCGGTTGCCGAAGAGGGCGTGGTGGAAGGAGGCCACGTCGCCCGCCGCGTAGATGTCGGGGTCGGACGTGCGCAGTTGTCCGTCCACCGCGATCCCGCCGCCGTGGGCGCGGTCGGCCAGCTCCAGTCCCGCCGCCTCCGCGAGAGCGACGCGCGGGGCCGCGCCGACCGCCGCGAGGACGTCGTGCGCCGGGTGCTCCTCACCGTCGTCGGTACGGGCGGCCAGCACCATGCCGTCCTGGCCGACGATCTCGGTGAGCCGGGCGCCGAAGTGGAAGCGGACGCCGTGCTCGCGGTGCAGCTCGGCGAAGAGGTTGCCGAGTTCGGGGCCGAGCACGGAGTGCAGCGGGGTCGACAGGGGTTCGACGACGGTGACCTCGGCGCCGTACTCCCGGGCCGCCGCCGCGACCTCCAGGCCGATCCAGCCGGCGCCGGCGATCACGAGGTGGCCGTTGTCCCGGCCCAGGGTGGCCAGGACGCCCTTGAGGCGCTCGGCGTGGGCGAGGCGCCGCAGGTGGTGGACGCCGGCCAGGTCGGTGCCCGGGACGTCCAGGCGGCGGGGTTCGGCGCCGGTGGCGAGGAGCAGCTTGTCGTAGCGGACGACGGTGCCGTCCGCGCCGAAGCGGACCGTCTTCGCCGTACGGTCGACGGCGTCGACGGTCTCGCCGAGGTGCAGCTCGATGTCGTTGCGCGCGTACCAGGCGGGTTCGTGCACGAAGACGCTGTCGCGCTCCTCCTTGCCGAGGAGGTAGCCCTTGGAGAGCGGCGGACGCTCGTAGGGGTGGTCGCGTTCGTCGCAGATCAGTATCACGCGGCCGGTGAAGCCCTCCGTCCGGAGCGTCTCGGCCGCCTTCGCGCCGGCGAGACCTCCTCCCACGATGACAAACGTCTGATCCGCGTCGACCACTTGATGCCTCCTCGTAAAGGTGCCGCCACATGGGAGCGTCCCGCACGGAGTGTGATGGGGGAAGAGGGAGTGGCCCGATCAGGCCACGGAGGGTCACATTCAGGCACGTTTCCCGTCACTCCTGCACATGTGTTCTACACATGCCCCGTGAGTCGGGCGTGAAGCGAGCGGGCGGATGCGTCGGTGAGGGACGCGATCTGGTCGACGATCACTCGTTTGCGCGCGCGGTCGTCGGGCGCCCGGTCGAACAGCGCGCGGAACTGGGGGTCGAGGCCGTCCGGGGCGCGGACGGTGAGCGCTTCGGCGAGTTCGGCGACGACGATCCGCTGGTCGGCCCGCAGCAGCTCCTGCTCGGCGCGCTGCATGACGTACCGGTCGGCGACGGCCTTGAGGACCGCGCACTCCAGGCGGGCCTCGTGCGGTACGACGAGTTCGGCGCCGTACCGCGTGAGCCGCCCGGTGCCGTACCGCGCGCGTGTGGCGGTCTCCGCGGCGAGGCAGAAGCGGCCGATGAGCTGGCTGGTGGCGTCCTTGAGGCGGGCCTGGGCGACGGCCGAGCCGTCGTAGCCGTGCGGCCACCACTCCTGGTCCTGGAGGCGGTCGAGGGCGTCCGCGAGCTCCGCCGGGTCGGTGTCCGCGGGGACGTACCTGCCGCGGGCCACCTCGAAGACCTCGCGCCGTTCCGGCTCGGCGTGCAGGCAGTTGGGGTCGATGTGGCCCGCGTGCAGTCCGTCCTCGACGTCGTGCACCGAGTACGCCACGTCGTCGGCCCAGTCCATGACCTGGGCCTCGAAGGTGGTGCGGGTGCCGGGGGCGTCCTTGCGGATCCAGTCGAAGACGGGGCGGTCGTCCTCGTAGGCACCGAACTTCTGGGACGCCGGGTCGCTCGGGTGGGCCCCTCTGGACCAGGGGTACTTGGTGGCCGCGTCGAGGGTGGCGCGGGTGAGGTTGAGGCCCACGGAGCCTTCCTCGGTGAACCTCTTGGGCTCGATGCGGGTGAGGAGCCGCAGGGACTGGGCGTTGCCCTCGAAGCCGCCGCAGTCCTCCGCGAACTCGTTCAGCGCCTGTTCGCCGTTGTGGCCGAAGGGCGGGTGGCCGAGGTCGTGGGAGAGACAGGCGGCCTCCACGAGGTCGGGGTCGCAGCCGAGGGCCGCGCCGAGCTCCCGGCCGACCTGGGCGCACTCCAGGGAGTGGGTGAGGCGGGTGCGGGGGCTGGCGTCCCACTGGCTGTTGCGCTCGCCCGGTGTGACCACCTGGGTCTTGCCCGCGAGCCGTCTGAGCGCTGAGGAGTGCAGGACGCGGGCACGATCTCGTTGGAAGGCGGTGCGGCCTGGGCGCTTGTCGGGCTCCGGGGCCCAGCGTTCGGTTGACTGCGGGTCGTACAACATGTCTCGACAGTACGGGCAGGTACTGACAATCCGCGTATACGTCCGCCGGGTTCCGGACCACCGGGTTCCGGACCACCGGGGTCCGCGACGCCGGGGGCCCGGGCAGGGCTTACGCGGCTGTGGTCACCCGGGTCGCCAGGGACTGGCTGTACCGGTGGAGGATCAGGTCGGCCATCGCGGGGTGGGTGCCCAGCGGGGCCGCGGCGATCCAGGGTGCCTTCTCCGCGCACTGGGTCGCGAACAGGCCCGGGGCCGTGAAGTACGAGGCCACCGCCACCCGGTGACGGCCCCGTGCGGTCAGGGCGCGGACCGCCGTGTCCACCGTGGGGGTCGCCGCGGAGGCGTAGGCCGGGACGACCGGGACTCCCAGGCGGTCCGAGAGGAGTTGGGCCGTGCGGCGGGTGTCCGCCGCCGAGTCGGGGTCGCGGGAGCCCGCCGCCGCCAGGACCACGGCGCTGGTGCGGCGGGTTTCCTCGTCCGCCTCCGTGGGCCAGCCGGCCTCCACCAGGCGGGCGTGCAGGGTCTTCACGAGGAGGGGGTGCGGGCCCAGCGGTGCCGCCACACGCGTGCGTGCGCCGGCGGCGGCCGCCATCTGCGGGATGTCGCGCTTCACGTGGTAGCCGCGGGACAGGAGGAGCGGGACCAGGACCGCTTCCGCCGTCCCCAGGGACGCCAGCGTGTCCGGCAGCAACGGTTCGTTCAGCTCGATGTGGCCCAGGTGCACCGGCACGTCGGGGCGCTGCTCGCGGACCTGGTCCAGGAGTTCCATGACCGTGTCGAGGGTGCGCGGGTCGCGGCTGCCGTGGGCCACGACCACGAGCGCGGGCGGCTCGGGGCGGCGCCTGCCGTCGAGCTGGACGAGGCTCAGCTGACTGGAGAGCTGGCTGCTGATCCGGTTCATGATGTGCGCCGTACTGTCGAGGTGATCGCGAGCAGCTTTCGATTGACTCGTCGCCTTACTCGTCGCCGTCATGAACCGATGGTGACGGGCGGAGGTTGCCTTCCCGTTGCGCGGGAATGACGGGTGTTTTCCGGCGGTTCACCGTGGGGTGCAGGTGGTGTGTGAGGTCGCGTGACCTGCGACTTCACTGCACGAAGTGAGCCCGGTCACGTCGTCACAGGCGAACCGCGCGGCCCTGCGGTACGTCTTCCGGGGTCGAGGGCCGACCGGGGAGGGACCGTCCGATGCGACTGCCGAAGGCGCGAAGGCCACGTCTGCCACGCACGCGTACCGGGCAGCGACGGCTCGTGCAGGCCGTGGTCGCGGGCTGCGTGCTCGCCCTGCTGCCGAGCACCTGGATGTACGTCACGACGGGCGACCGGCTGCGTACGGCGGCCGACGCCCCGCGCACCGAGGTGGCGGTCGTCTTCGGCGCCGGACTGTGGGACGGCGAGCCCTCGCCGTATCTCGCCAACCGGCTCGACGCGGCGGCGAGGCTGTACCGGGCGGGCCGGATCGAGGTCGTACTCGTCACCGGCGACAACAGCCGCAAGGACTACGACGAGCCGGACGCCATGCGCGCCTACCTGACGCGGCACGGCGTCCCGGACGGGCGGATCGTCAGCGACTACGCCGGCTTCGACACCTGGGACTCCTGCGTCCGCGCCAGGAAGATCTTCGGTGTGCACAAAGCGGTGCTCATCAGCCAGGGGTTCCACATCCGGCGGGCCGTGGCGCTGTGCGAGGCGGCGGGCGTGACGTCGTACGGCATCGGTGTCGACGCCAGGCACGACGCCACCTGGTACTACGGCGGGACCCGGGAGATCTTCGCGGCGGGCAAGGCGGCCCTGGACGCGGCCTTCCAGCCGGCTCCGCGGTTCCTGGGGCCGAAGGAGGCGGGGGTGGCCGCCGCCCTGGCCTCGGCGCGCTGAACAGCGCCGAGCAGGGCTGAACAGCGCTGAGCAGGGCTGAACAGCGCTGAGCAGCACCGAGCAGCACCGAGCAGCACCGAGCAGGGCTGAGCAGGGCTGAGCAGCTGGGCGGGCCCGTGCCTCACCGTTACCGGGCGCCGGTGGGGAGGTCGCCGTGTTGGCCGCGTAACACGGAGCCGCCCCCGGCGTAACACGGCCGAAGCACGCTGAAAGGCATGCCGAACTCCGTGACGCCCACGCACTGCCCGTACTGCGCCCTGCAGTGCGGCATGAACCTCACCCCCGCTCCGGACGGGACCGTCGAGGTGAGTGAGCGCGCGGACTTCCCGGTGAACCGGGGCGCGCTGTGCGCCAAGGGCCGTACCGCGCCCGCGGTGCTCTCGTCCCGGGTGCGCCTGACCTCCCCGTTGGTGCGCTCCGGGGGCACACTCGTGCCCGCCACCTGGGACGAGGCACTGGACCGGATCGCCGGGGAGCTGTCCCGCACGCGCACGGAGCATGGCCCGGACGCGTGCGGGGTCTTCGGCGGGGGCGGCCTCACGAACGAGAAGGCGTACACGCTCGGCAAGTTCGCGCGCGTGGTGCTCGGCACCTCCCAGATCGACTACAACGGACGCTTCTGCATGTCGTCCGCGGCGGCCGGCGGGATGAAGGCGTTCGGCCTGGACCGGGGGCTGCCGTTCCCCCTGGAGGACATCCCGAAGTCGGGCTGTGTGATCCTCGTCGGTTCCAACCTCGCCGAGACCATGCCGCCTGCCCTGCGGTTCTTCACCGAACTCCGGGAGAACGGCGGCACGTTGATCGTCGTCGACCCGCGCCGCACCAAGACCGCCGAGCAGGCCGACCTGCACCTGATGCCGCGCCCCGGAACCGACCTCGCGCTGGCGCTCGGGCTCCTGCACCTGATCGTCGCCGACGGACTCGTCGACGAGGAGTACGTCCGTGAGCGCACGGTCGGCTGGGAGGACGCGCGAGCCGCCGCGATGGCCCACTGGCCGGAGTACGTCGAGCGGATCACGGGCGTTCCGGTGCCCCAACTCCGCGAGACCGTACGGCTGTTCTGCGAGCCCGAGGCCGCGATGGTTCTCACCGCGCGCGGGCCCGAGCAGCAGTCCAAGGGCACCGACACGGTGAGCGCGTGGATCAACCTGTGCCTGGCGACCGGGCGGGCGGGGCGCCCGCTGTCCGGGTACGGGTGTCTGACCGGGCAGGGCAACGGGCAGGGCGGGCGCGAACACGGCCAGAAGGCCGACCAGTTGCCCGGCTACCGCAAGCTGGACGATCCGGCGGCGCGGGCGCATGTCGCCGAGGTGTGGGGCGTGGACCCCGACTCGCTGCCGGGGCCCGGACGCAGTGCGTACGAGCTCCTCGACGCGCTCGGTACCGACATCAAGTCGCTGCTGCTGATGGGCTCCAACCCGGTGGTGTCGGCACCGCACGCCGCGCACATCGAGGAGCGGATCACGTCCCTCGACTTCCTCGCCGTCTGCGACGTCGTGCTGTCCGAGACGGCGGCCCTCGCGGACGTGGTCCTGCCGGTGACGCAGTGGGCCGAGGAGACCGGCACGACGACCAACCTGGAGGGGCGGGTGCTGCTGCGCCGACAGGCGATCACTCCCCCGGACGGCATCCGCAGCGACCTGGAGGTCATGCACGAGCTCGCCGCCCGCCTCGGTGTGGAGAAGGGCTTCCCGACCGACCCCGAGGAGGTCTTCGAGGAACTGCGCCGGGCGAGCGCGGGCGGCCCGGCCGACTACTCCGGAATCACCTACCACCGCCTGGCTGAGGAGAACGGGGTGTTCTGGCCGTGCCCGACGCCGGACGAGCGGGCCGGGGCGGGGAGCGGGGACGAGGGTCGGGGGGACGTCGACGGCCGGGGCGCGGGCGAGAGCCGGGACGGGAGCAGCGGCCGGGGCGAGACCGAAAGCGAGGCCCGGACCGAGGCCGTCGGCCGCGGGCCGCGCGGCGTCCATCCCGGAACTCCCCGGCTCTTCCTCGACCGTTTCGCCACCCCGGACGGGCGGGCCCGCTTCGTGCCCGTGTCGCACCGGGCGATCGCGGAGGAGCCCGACGAGGAGTACCCGGTGCTGCTGACGACCGGCCGGGTCGTGGCGCAGTACCAGTCGGGTGCGCAGACCCGTCGCGTGGACGAGCTGAACGCCGCCGCGCCGGGGCCGTTCGTCGAGCTGCACCCGCGGCTCGCGGAACGGCTCGGGGCGGCCGAGGGCGACCCGGTGGCCGTCGTGTCGCGGCGCGGGCGGGCCGTGGCACCGGCCCGCATCACGCTCGGCATCCGCCCGGACACCGTCTTCATGCCCTTCCACTGGTACGGCGAGGGCCGCGCCAACACCCTCACCAACCCGGCGCTGGACCCGACGTCGCGGATGCCGGAGTTCAAGGCGTGTGCGGTACGGCTGGAAACGGTCACGCCGTAGGCGCCGTACGGCTCAGCGGCGGGCCAGCCAGTCGCCGCTCTCGATCAGCGTGCCGCGCGCTCGCAGGCGGACGGCGACGGTGGGCGCGGCCACGTACACCCACGCGCGGACAGCCGTGCCGTCGGCCGTCCTGGTCACCTCACGCGTGACCCGTTCGTAGAGGTTGCGCGGGTTGCCGGGCGCGTACTCCTCCAACTCGTCGAGGGCGGCGAGCAGTTCGTCGTACTCCTCGGGGCGGGCGGTGACGAGGTCGCCGAGGACCGGTCCGCCGCCCGGTTCCTCGACGGCGTACGGGTAGCCGGGGCCGTCGTACAGCAGCGCGCCGGTCAGTCGGCCCGGCTGTTCGGAGCGGATGCGGCCGCGCAGGAGCAGGTCGTGGTTGGCCTCGCCGGGGCGGAGGGTGCCGTAGACGAAGAACGGGAGTCTCGCGGGGGTCACAGAAACGATTCTCTCCTCACACATACCTGCACGTGACGCGGTATGGACATGGCTTGTCATGACCTCTTAAATCTTCGTCAACGTCCGCGCCACCCCCACGCGCCCCGTTGGCGCCTTTCAGAGGAGACCGATGAGTCGGATACGGCCGTACGTCCGAGGTGCCCGTTCCCGTCGTCTCGCCACCGCCGGAGTGGCCGCCACCGCCGCCACCCTGCTTGCCGCCGCCCTCTCCCCCACCACCGCAGGCGCCGCCGACAGACCGACCAGGTCGACCGCGCTCGACAACGCGGCGTCGGTCCTCACCGACCGGGCCGCGGCACTGGGGCTCACCTCCGCCCAGAGCACGAAGGTCCGTGACGTGATCGTCGACGCCGACGGCACACAGCACGTCCGCTACGACCGTACCTACCGTCAACTCCCTGTTCTCGGCGGGGACTTCGTGGTCCACCTGGCACCGGACGGGGCGTACCGCAGCTCCTCCCGTGCGACGAGAAGCGCGATATCCCTGCCGAGCGTCACCCCGGCCCTCTCCGCCCCGAAGGCGGCCGACCTCGCCGCGAACGCCCTCAGGGCGGCCAACCTCGGCGAGACGCTGAAGAAGCTGACGGCCAAGCCGCAGCTGGTCGTCGACGCCCTGCACGGCGCGCCGAAACTGGCCTGGCAGACCAACGCTGCGGCCCAGGACTCGCTCGGCAACCCGGTGGCGCGCACGGTCCTCACGGACGCGCGGACGGGCGCGCAGATCGACGCGTGGGACAGCATCGAACAGGCGGCGGGCGACGGCAAGTCGCTGTACGGCGGGACGGTTCCGCTGCAGACGACGCTGTCGGGGTCGACGTACCAGCTGAAGGACGCGACGCGCGGAAACACGTACACCGGTGACGCGGCCAACAAGACCGACCTGTGCTTCCTGAACATCTGCTTCAGCCGGGCGCCCGCGACCCTCTTCACCGACGCCGACAACCACTGGGGAACGGGGGCGAGTTCGGACCGTTCCACCGCCGCGGTGGACGCCCAGTACGGCACCGACGTCACCTGGGACTACTACAAGAACGTCCACGGCCGCAACGGCATCGGCGGTGACGGCAAGGGCTCCTACAACCGCGTCCACTACGGCAACGCCTACAACAACGCCTTCTGGGACGACAGTTGCTTCTGCATGACGTACGGCGACGGTGACGGGACGCAGCTCGGTCCGCTGGTGTCGCTGGACGTGGCGGGCCACGAGATGTCGCACGGCGTGACGTCCAAGACGGCGGCGCTGACGTACTCGGGCGAGTCCGGTGGCCTCAACGAGGCGACCTCCGACATCTTCGGCACGCTGGTGGAGTTCTACGCGGGCAACTCCTCGGACACCGGCGACTACCTGATCGGCGAGAAGATCGTCCGCTCCGGCTTCGGACGCGACGCCCTGCGCTACATGGACAAGCCCTCCAAGGACGGCAACTCCGCCGACTCCTGGAGCAGTTCGGTGGGCAACCTCGACGTCCACTACTCCTCGGGCGTCGCGAACCACTTCGCGTTCCTGCTGGCCGAGGGCAGCGGTGCCAGGACGGTCAACGGCGTCAGCTACAACTCCCCCACGTCCAACGGCTCCACGCTCACCGGTATCGGCCGGGACAAGCTGGGCGCCATCTGGTACCGGGCGCTGACGGTCTACATGACGTCCTCGACGAACTACGCGGGGGCGCGAACGGCGACCCTCAACGCCGCGAAGGACCTCTACGGTGCAGGCAGCACGGAGTACAACGCGGTGGCGGCGGCCTGGAGCGCGGTGAACGTGAACTGACCTGCCGGGCAGGGATGTTGTGGTGCGGCCGCCTCGGATGCCGGGGCGGCCGCGTCCGGCCGGAGCGAGGAGGGCCCATGGATGGGGGCGATCCGCACATCCATGTCGAGGTGAAGGTGGTGCGCGGCGAGGCCGCCGTCCGCACCATGCTCGCGTCCACGTTCGGCCTGGCCGGAGACCTGCCGAGCGTCGTCGCCACCGGGTGCGGGGTGCGGGTGCCGTACGCCATGACCTCGCCGCAGCCCGGCAACGTGACCTGCCTGGCCTGCCGCGAGCACGCCTGCTCCGAGCATCTGCGCTTCGCCGACGAGATCGAGCGTCTCAGCCGACTGCCGGGCTCGTCCGTCGGCGCCACCGAGGCCCGCCGGGCCGCCGCACGGCATCGGGCGCTCGCGGATCGGTTCTCCGGCTCGGGCGGCTGACACACCGGGTCGGGGGCAGCCTCTGTCCGGCGGCGCCCCCGAGGCACGGGCACCTCACCCGCCGTACGGCCTGACCGCGCGTCCCTCCCTCAGGGTCCTTCCCCACCACACCAGTTGGTCCAGCATCGTCTTCGCCGCCGCGTCCGGGCCCGACGGGTCCTTCAGACGGCCGTCGGCGAAGGAGCCTCCCGCGTTGTGGAAGCTCACCGTGTCCCTGACCGTCACCGCGTGGAGTTCCGCGAAGACCTGGCGGAGGTGCTCCACCGCACGCAGGCCCCCCGAGACACCGCCGTACGAGACGAGCGCCACCGGCTTGGCCTGCCACTCCGTGAAGTGCCAGTCGACGAGGTTTTTCAGGCCGGCCGGGAAGGAGTGGTTGTACTCGGGGGTGAGGATCACGAAGGCGTCCGCCGACGCGAGGCCGGGGGTCACCGAGGAGAGCGCGGCGGTCGCCTCCGGGGTCGGGGCGAAGGTCATGGGCAGGTCGGTCTCGGCCACGTCGACGACCGTGGGGACCAGGTCGTCGCGCTCGCGCAGGTGCTCCAGGAGCCAGTCGGCGACGACGGGACCGAAGCGGCCGTGGCGGTTGCTGCCGATGACGAGAGTGACGTTGAGCGGGTCGGCGTCGGCCTTCGGTGCGGCGCCCGTGGTGAGGGCTGCGGTGTCGGTCGGTGAGGCCGTGTCGGTCGCCAGGGCCGTGGCCGTGTCGGTCCTCGCAGCTGTCTCGGTCTGCTGAGCTGTTTCGGTCTTCTGAGCTGTCTCGGTCTGCATGCGGCTCAGCCTCTTACCTCGACCTGAGTTGAGGTCAAGTGCCGATCGCCGTCCGTGGGTCACCCGTTCACACGCGCGCCCCGCGCTCTTCGGGTTCTCCTCGGCGGTACCCCCGCCATACGGCGATGACCTGCTGAAACTCCGGCCGCGACACTCGGCCGCGCATCGATCTGACACCCGTTCACCACATTTCTGACGTGCCCTCAGGAAGCGGGTTCGGCCCACTGCCACTTACCTCGACAGGAGAGGGAAACCGCCCGAGAGGTCGAAGGAGCACCATGCGCACCACCGCCCGCCTGCTGACCGGCAGCGCGCTCGCCGTCGCCGCCGCGGGTCTCGCCTGCGTGCCCGCCCACGCCGGTGACGCGAACGGCCTGGAGGTGTTCCCGTCCTCCGTCGTGCCGGGCGGGCAGGTCACCGTGAACACGACGGCGTGCGGAGACGGCGGTACGGCGACGGGGGACGCCGGCGCGGTGGGCGCCGGTGCCTTCACGCTGGCGCCCAGTACGCACGAGGGTGACGCGATCGGGCGGTTCCGGGTGCCGCCGAGCGCGCAGCCGGGGACGTACGAGATCGTCGCGACCTGCGCGGAGGGCGGCCGGCAGGTGGCCGGTGACCTGGTGGTGACGCTGACCTCGCAGCGTCAGCCGGTGCCCCCAAGGGGAAGTGTGAAGACGGGGGTCGGCGGCGCTCTTGGCCCCGATCCCGTGCAGACCGCGGCCGGCGTGGCGGCTCTCGCCGTCGCCGCCGCGGGCGGTACCTGGCTCCTGCATCGCCGGGCGAGAGGCGACGGGATCTGACGGACACCCTCCGCTGTCCGTCCGCCGGTACCGCATGTCCCCTCCCCTCCGGGCCCGACGCCCCTCGCGGCCCGGAGGGGGTGGGAGACCGGCCCGACCCCGGGCCGCCCGACTTCTGCGAGAAGAGGCTCTGTGCGCGGGTTCGGCAAGCTCAGGTTCCGCGACCGCGGCTTCGGCAAGCTCAGGCTCCGTGACCGCGGCTTCGGCAACCGCAAATTCGGCAACACCGCCATAGCGGGCGTCACCGTACTGGCCCTGTGCAGCGGTGCGTGGCTGCTCCACAACGGCGCCGAGACGCACGCCCCGCCGCAGCCGTCCGCCGCCCAGGCCCACTCCCCCGGAGCGGACACCCCCGGCCGCGATGGCTCGGGAGCCGCCGCGCCCGCCCTGCCGCCCTCCCCGCCCGACCGGGTCCGCATCCCCGCGATCCGCGTGGACGCGCCCCTGATGGGCCTGGCCCTCACCCGCAGCGGCAGCCTGGATGTGCCGCCGGCCGCGCGGGAGAACCTCGCCGGCTGGTACGAGGCCGGCACCACTCCCGGTGAGACGGGCACCGCGATCGTCGCCGGGCACGTCGACAACGCCGACGGTCCCGCCGTCTTCTACGACCTCGGCGCCCTGCGCAAGGGCAGCGCGATCGAGGTGGACCGGCGCGACGGCGGCGTCGCGGTGTTCACGGTGGACGCGGTCGAGGTGTACGACGCGAAGGACTTCCCCGACGAGAAGGTGTACGGAGCCGCGAAGAGGCCCGAGCTGCGGGTGATCACCTGCGGCGGGGGCTATTCACGCTCGACCGGTTACCGGGGGAACGTGGTGGTGTTCGCGCACCTCACGGGGAGCCGCTGACGACCGTGTCGGCGATGGTCCGTGCGCAGTCCCTGGACGCGGTCCGGGTGGTGTCGACCTCGATGTCGTAGAGCACGTCCCGGTGGACGGTCTCCGCCTGCTTCTCGGCCATCCCCCGTGCCCGGTCGCCCCGCGCGATCTCACGGCCCGCGGCGACCGCGGGCTCGCAGCGCACGCCGACCCACAGGACGTCCAGTCCGGCCAGGGCCCCGCGCCAGCGCTCCTGCGAGCGCGGACCGCCGAGGAAGACGTCGTCGACGATGACACGGGCGCCCGCGCGGGCCGTCGCGGCGATCCCGGCCGTCCAGGCCGCCTCCAGCCGCATGAAGTCCGCTCCGACGCTCACCCCGCCGTCCGCCGTGACCTCGATGCCCGTGTCCGACTCCTGGAGCGCCGGGGGCATGGAGTCGACGAAGTCGTCGATGCCGAAGGTCAGCCAGGGCTCCGGCAGCACGGCCTGGAGGGAGCGGGCGAGGGCCGACTTGCCGGAGCTGGAGCCGCCGTTGAGCACGATCACCTGAGTCGTCACCACGGCACAGTAGGGGAGCCGGGTCAGGGGCCCAACCGGTTTTCATCGCGGTGTGCCGAGGGTTCCGCCCCCGGACCAGGGGGACGTGCGCCCCGTCACACGGCGGCTGTGACGGAGATGCCGCCGAGAGCCGGCGCGGGACGGGTCGTAGACCATGCAGTGCGCCCTCACCGGCGCCGACGCCCGCATCCGGCGCGTCCTCACAGCAGGCACCGGCCGCCCGCTCCGAACCCTCACATCCGCTCCCGCCCCTTGCTGAGGGCAGCGTTCCTCGCGGGAAACAGAGGTGATGCGGTCGGGTAACACCCGCAACGCACGCTCCTGGACATGACCTCGAATACGCGTGTGGTGGTGATCGGCGCCGGGCTCGCGGGCGTCCGTCTCGCCCGGCGGCTCGGAGAGCTCGGCACGCCCGTGACGCTCATCGGTGAGGAGGAGCACCGCCCGTACAACCGGGTCCTCCTCGCCGAGGTGCTGGCGGGACGGTACACCCCGGACGTGATCGCCCTCCCGGCGCCGGCCGCGCTGACCCGTGCGCGGGTCGCCGGCATCGACCGGGGGGCACGGACCGTCGAGTGCGCGGACGGTTCGAAGATCGCATACGACCGGCTGGTTCTCGCCACCGGCTCGAACCCGGTGCTGCCGCCGCTGCGCGGTCTGTTCACCGCCGATCACGAGCTGCCGAAGGGGGTCCACGCCTTCCGCACCATGGACGACTGCCTGGGCCTGTCCGAGGCGGTCCGGCCGGGAGTGAAGGCGGTCGTGATCGGCGGCGGCCTCCTCGGGGTCTCCGCGGCCCGCGCGCTCGCCCAGCGCGGCGCCCAGGTGATCCTCGCCCAGCAGTCCGAGCGGCTGATGGAGCGCCAGCTCGACCCGAGCGCCTCCAAGCTCGTCCGGCGCCACCTCGGCGACCTCGGCGTCGAGGTCCACACCGACCTGCGGGTGCGTGACGTGCGCTGCGTCGGCGGCGCGGTCCGCTCGGTCGAGATGGCCGACGGATACGCCCTCGACGCCCAGATCGTGGTCCTGGCCTGCGGGGTCCACCCCCGTGTCGGTCTCGCGCAGACCGCGGGCCTGGAGGTGCGCAAGGGCATCGTCGTGGACGACGAACTGCGCACGTCCGACCCGTACATCCACGCCATCGGCGACTGCGCCCAGCACGACGGCACCGTCTACGGCCTCGCCACCCCGGCCATCGAACAGGCCGACGTGCTCGCCGAGTTGCTGGCGGTCGGCTCCGGAAACCAGGGCGCCCGCTACACCGGCACCCGTTCACTGACCCGGCTCACGCTTCCCGGACAGAGCGCCTTCGACCTGGCGGCGTTCGGCGAGACCGAAGCGCTCCCGGGCGACGACGTCGTCCAGCTCGCGGACGCCACCCGCGGCACCTACCGCAAGGTCGTCGTCCGCGACGACCGCCTGGTCGGCGGGGTCCTCGTCGGCGAACTCGGCACCGTCGGCGCGCTCGCCCGCGCCTGGGAGGGAGCAGAGCCGCTCCCCTCCGACGGCGGACCGCTGCTCCACCTGCTCACCAACGATGGAGGCTCCTGATGACCACCGCCCCGGAGGCCACGGAGGCCACCCCCACGATCGTGCTCGTCGGCCACGGCATGGTCGGCCAGCGCTTCCTGGAGGCGCTCGCCGAGCGCGGCCTGACCGCCACGCACCGCGTGGTCGTGCTCTGTGAGGAGCCGCGTCCCGCCTACGACCGCGTCGCGCTCACCTCGTACTTCTCGGGCCGGACACCCGAGGAACTCTCGCTGACGGACCTGGAGTTCATCGAGACGCACGGCATCGAGCTGTACGTCGGCGACCCCGCCGTGACGATCGACCGCGAGGCGAGGACCGTCACCGCCAAGTCCGGGCAGGTCTTCGCGTACGAGACCCTCGTCCTCGCCACCGGGTCGTACCCGTTCGTGCCGCCGGTCCCCAACAAGGACGCCGAGGGCTGCTTCGTCTACCGGACCATCGAGGACCTCCTCGCCATCGAGGAGTACGCGAAGACCCGGACCACCGGTGCCGTGGTCGGCGGCGGTCTGCTCGGACTTGAGGCGGCCGGTGCACTGAAGGGGCTCGGACTCACCTCGCACATCGTGGAGTTCGCGCCGCGGCTGATGCCGGTGCAGGTCGACGACGGCGGTGGTGCGGCGCTGCTGCGCACCATCGAGGAGATGGGCCTGAGCGTCCACACGGGTGTGGGCACGCAGGAGATCGTGGTCGACGAGGCCGGTGCCGTCACCGGGATGAAGCTCTCCGACGGTTCCGAACTCGCCACCGACCTGGTGGTGTTCAGCGCCGGTGTCCGCCCCCGCGACCAGCTGGCCCGCGAGTCCGGCCTCACGGTCGGTGAGCGCGGCGGCATCGCGGTCGACGAGCAGTGCCGTACGGTCTCGGACCCGCACGTGTTCGCGATCGGCGAGTGCGCGCTGGCCTCCGACGGCCGGGTGTACGGCCTGGTCGCGCCCGGTTACGAGCAGGCCGAGACGGCCGCGGCGACCATCGCCTCCGACGAGGCGGCCTTCCTGGGCGCCGACCTGTCGACCAAGCTGAAGCTGCTCGGCGTGGACGTCGCCTCCTTCGGTGACGCGCACGGCGCGACCGCGGACTGCCTGGACGTCGTCTACTCCGACTCCCGCTCGGGCCTGTACAAGAAGCTGGTCATCGGCCGGGACGGCACGCTGCTCGGCGGCATCCTGGTTGGTGACGCGGAGGCGTACGGCACGCTGAAGGCGTTCACCGGGTCCGTCCCGCCGGTCTCGCCCGAGTCGCTGGTGCTGCCCGCCGGAGCCGGCGAGTCCGTCCAGCTGGGTCCGACCGCGCTGCCGGACGACGCGATCATCTGCTCCTGCAACAACGTCCGCAAGGGCACGATCCGCGGCGCGGTCACCGAGCACAACTGCACCACCGTGCCCGAGGTGAAGAAGTGCACCAAGGCCGGTACGACGTGCGGCAGTTGCGTCAAGGTCCTCGGCCAGCTGGTCACCGCCGAGCTGGAGGCGTCCGGCGTCGAGGTCGACAAGGGCCTGTGCGGCTGCTTCGCGCAGACCCGCGAGGAGCTCTACGAGATCGTCCTCGCCCTGCGCATCAACACCTACCAGGACCTCCTGGACCGCTACGGCCGCGACGACGCCAAGGGCGGTGACGGCTGCGACATCTGCAAGCCGGCGGTCGCCTCGATCATCGCCTCCCTGGCCCCGACCATCGGCGCCAGCGGCTACGTCCTGGACGGCGAGCAGGCGGCGCTCCAGGAGACCAACGACCACTTCCTCGCCAACCTCCAGAAGAACGGCTCGTACTCGGTCGTCCCGCGCATCCCCGGCGGTGAGATCACCCCCGAGGGCCTCATCGTGATCGGTGAGATCGCCCGTGACTTCGGCCTCTACACGAAGATCACCGGTGGCCAGCGGATCGACATGTTCGGCGCCCGCGTCGAACAACTCCCGCTGATCTGGACCCGGTTGGTCGACGCGGGCTTCGAGTCCGGCCACGCCTACGGCAAGTCCCTGCGCACGGTGAAGTCCTGCGTCGGCCAGACCTGGTGCCGCTACGGCGTCCAGGACTCGGTCCGCATGGCGATCGACCTGGAGCTGCGCTACCGGGGGCTCAGGTCGCCGCACAAGCTCAAGTCGGCGGTCTCCGGCTGCGCCCGCGAGTGCGCCGAGGCCCAGTCGAAGGACTTCGGCGTCATCGCCACCGCGAGCGGCTGGAACCTGTACGTGGGCGGCAACGGCGGCGCCACCCCGCGCCACGCGGACCTGCTCGCGCAGGACCTTTCCGACGCCGAACTGATCAGGCTCATCGACCGGTTCCTGATGTTCTACATCCGCACCGCCGACCGCCTGGAGCGCACCTCGACCTGGCTGGAGCGCATCCCGGGCGGCCTGGACCACATCCGTGACGTGGTCGTGGAGGACTCCCTCGGCATCTGCGAGGAGCTGGAGTCCCTGATGACGGACCACGTCGCGCACTACGCCGACGAGTGGGCGACCACCATCAACGACCCCGAGAAGCTGGCCCGGTTCGTGTCCTTCGTGAACGCGCCGGACACCCCCGACCCGGTCGTCGGCTTCGTGCCCGAGCGCGACCAGATCAAGCCCGACCTGCCGCTGCTGACCATCGGCCACCGCCCCCTGGAAGGAAGCGCCCAGCGATGACTCTGGCACCCGAGACGACCGACCTGAAGATCGAACTCCACCTGGACGGCGACTGGTTCGCGGTCTGCGAGCTGACCCGGCTGCTCCCCGGCCGTGGAGTGGCGGCGCTGCTGCCCGACGGCCGTCAGGCCGCCCTCTTCCGCGACCGCGCCGGCGCCCTGTACGCCATCGACAACCGCGACCCGTTCGGCGGTGCGGCGGTTCTCTCCCGCGGCCTGACCGGCACCCACCAGGGCCGCCCGTTCGTCGCCTCTCCCCTGCTGAAGCAGCGCTTCGACCTGGAGACCGGGCAGTGCCTGGACGACGAGTCGGTGCGGGTGGCCACGTACGAGGTGCGGGCCGCATAGGAAGGTTTCTTGACCGTTCGTTCTCGATGGACCTAGGCTGCGGCACGTGGCCAGGACCAAGGAGTTCGATCCCGAGGCCGCGCTGCAGGCGGCTCTGGAGCTGTTCTGGCGGCGCGGCTTCGAGGCGACGTCGATGTCCGACCTGGTCGGGCATCTCGGCGTCGGCCGGGCCAGCATCTACGCGACCTTCGGCAACAAGCACGAGCTGTACCTGAAGGCACTGGAGCGCTACGACCGGGCGGGGCTCCCGCCGATGCTGCGCGAGTTGTCCCAGCCGGGGCCGGCGCTGCCCGCCGTGCGGGCGGTCGTGCGGCGGTACGCGACGGAGGCCGCCGACGGGCAACTGCGCCTGAGCGGCTGCATGGTCACCAACGCGGCGGTCGAACTGGCCCCGCACGACCCGGCCGCGGCACGCCGGGTCGAACGCAACTGGGACCAGTTGGAGACCGTGCTGCACTCGGCGCTGGTCCGCGCCCAGGCGCAGGGCGAGCTGTCCGCGGACCGCGACCCGCTCACCCTCGCCCGCATGCTGCTGGTGCTGCTGCAGGGCCTGCGGGTCGTCGGCAAGGCGTCACAGGACCCGGCCAGGGTGCGGGACGCGGCAGAACAGGCACTGGCGTTGCTCGACTGAATCCACCGGGCGGGCGGCGCCCTTACTTCTGCCGCCATAATGAACCGATCGGTCAAGAACCGGACGAGTCGGTCGGGAATCGGATCGGTCGACAATCAGGGGAGATCATGACCACCACCACGCGCTTCGCCGGCAGGACCGTCCTCGTCACCGGAGCGGGGGCCGGGATCGGCCGGGACATCGCCCTGGCGTTCGCCGCGGAGGGCGCGCAGGTGGTCGTCGCGGGACGCGGACAGGAGCCGCTGTCCGACACGGTCCGGCTGATCGAGGGGGCGGGCGGCAAGGCGCTCGCGGTGACCGCCGACGTCTCGCGGGCCACCGAGATCGAGGCCGCGGTGGAGGCCGCGGCGGACCGATTCGGCGCGCTGGACGTGGCCGTCAACAACGCGGGGGTGTTCCGGGGCGGGCAGCCCCTGGCCGACCTGTCGCCGGCCGACTGGCAGGAGCAGCTCGACATCAACCTCACCGGGGTGTTCCTGGCCCTGCGGGCCGAGGTCCGCCGGATGCACTCACAGCCCTCCGGCGGCGCCATCGTGAACATCGCCTCCAGCATCGGCGCCCACACCCGCCGCCCCGGCGCCGCCGCCTACGCGGCCACCAAGGCGGCCGTCTCCGCCCTCACCCGGGGCGCCGCCCTGGACCACATCCGCGACGGCGTCCGCATCAACGCGGTCAGCCCCGGCCCCGTGGACACCCCGATGTCCCTGCGCCCCGGGGAGACGGATGCGGACCGCGCCGACCGCCTGCGGAACGCGCTTCCGCTGGGCCGCGTCTCGTCCAGGTCCGAGATCGCCGCGGCCGTGCTGTACCTGGCCTCGGACGACGCGTCCTCGGTGGTCGGCACGGACCTGGTGGTGGACGGCGGGGCGACGGCCTGACGCCGGTCAGCCCTTCAGGGCGTCGTACGTCACCCCGGTGAGCTGCTCCGAGGCGACCCAAAGGCGTAGGGACGCCTGGTCGTCGCGGGTCCAGGGGGCACGCCAGGAGGGCACCGGGGAGCCGCGCCAGCCCGCGAGGGAAGGGCCGGTGAAGGAGTCCGGAAGGACGCCGGGCGCGGTGGCGGCGTAGAGGGTGGGCAGCGCGCCGCTGTCGGCGGACTGGGCGAAGAAGCGGTTGCCGATCCGCATGAAGCGTTCCGCCGCCCTGCGGCCCGCCATCCTCGGGCCCGCGGTCTGCAGGTTGGTGGCCGCGTACCCGGGGTGTGCGGCCGCCGCGGTCACGTCCGATCCGTGGGCGGCGAGCCTGCGTGCCAGTTCGTGCACGAAGAGCAGGTTGGCGGTCTTGGAGCGGCCGTAGGCGATCCAACGGCGGTAACGGCGCTCGCTGTTGAGGTCGTCGATGTCGATGTTGGCCAGCACGTGCGCCGTGCTGGACACGGTGACGACGCGGGCGGCGGGTGTCGCGAGGAGCGTGGGGAGCAGGAGGCCGGTCAGCGCGAAGTGGCCCAGGTGGTTAACGCCGAACTGCGTCTCGAAGCCGTCCGCCGTGGTGCCGTACGGCAGCGCCATCACGCCCGCGTTGTTGACCAGCAGGTCGAGGCGGCCGTAGGGATACGCCGTCGCGAACTCCCGTACGGAGGACAGGTCACCGAGGTCCAGTCGGGCGAACTCGACCTCCGCTCCCGGGACTTCGCCGACCAGCCGGTCCCCGGCGTCGACGCCCCGCGCCTCGCTGCGGCAGGCGAGCACCACGCGGGCGCCCCTGCGGGCGAGTTCCCGCGCGGTGACGTAGCCGATGCCGCTGTTGGCCCCGGTGACGACGGCCACGCGCCCGCTCTGATCGGGGATGGCCTTCTCGTTCCAGCCGGACATGACCGGACTCCCTCCGACGGGTGGGGCTCAGCCTACGAGCGGGGTGCGCCCGGTGTATCCGGTCGCGGCGTCACGCTCGCGGAGAGCTACCTTCCGGTCACGTCACGTTCTCATCACAGGTCCCCCATATCTCCGACACGGCATCCGCACCTCATTAGGTTCGTCACCTCATATCCGGCTGATCGCCACTTCTTGATCACGCGCATGGATATCACCATGAACCCGGAAGGACCTGCTGTGAAACAGCTCCGCACGCCCGGCGCCATCGCCGTCGCCGCGCTGGCCCTGGCCGTGCTGCCGGGTGCCGCCTCGGCCCAGGACGGCGGCCGGCCGTTCGAGAACTGCACCGAGGCGTACGCCGCCGGGTACGCGAACATCCCCGAGGGCGACGAGCACTACGGCAGCCATCTCGACCGGGACGGCGACGGCATCGGCTGCGACCGGCCGCCCGCGGACTTCGAACCTCACGACGACGCGGCGGTAGCAGCGGCGGCCGACACCGGCAAGAAGGACCGGGACCTCGCCGAGACCGGCGGCGGAGACACCACCGTGTACGTCGCCGCCGCGGGTTCGACCGTCCTGCTCACCGGTGGCACGCTGGTGGCATCGGCGCGCAGGCGCCGCGCGATTCGCTGAGGCGCGGGGTCCGCCGGAGGCGGCGGCACCCGGCGCCGGGTGCCGCCGCCGGACCGTACGTCACCCCTCCGCCACGATCCGCCGAGCCGCCTCCACCTTCTCCCGATGAGCCGTGCGCAGCTTCTCCAGGGCGGCGGTGTTCTTCCCGATATCCGCCTTCTGGATTCGGAATTCGACGTCGAACCAGATGTCGAGGAGCCCGGTACTCTCCTTGCACCGCACGTCCGCGGTGGCGGTGTCCTTCTCCGCCTCGGAGACCGAGCTCCCCTGGAATGCGGAACTCGTCAGCGGATCCATCGGCGAGGAATACGCGAATCCGGACTTCCGCATACAGGCGGACCATTTCCGGAAACCCTCCCGCACCGCCGGGACGCCGAAGGACTCCTCATAACTGCCCGTGGCGATACGGCTCGCGACCGCCGCCCCCGCCGGGTCGTCGTACTCCTGCGAGAGCTTTCCGACCGACTGACCGAAACAGCCGTCGCGCGGTACGGATTTCCCCTTGTACGAGACTTTCGCCCCACCCCCGGGTTCCGCGCTCCGCTTGCCGTAGAACACCACGAGGGCGTCCTCGGGAAGGTCGGGCCTCTCGTCCGGTACCGCGTCGCTGTTCGGGTGGTAGCCGAAGCGCGCCGCCTCACTCGCGCTCGACAGGCCGTAGCGGCGGTCGGCCGGCTCGGGCGCGTGGGGGTCCGGCCGGGTCGGCTCGTAGGCGATGCCGTAGGTGCGCAGACAGCGCTGGGTCAGGACCTGCTGAGCCGCCTCGATCATGCTGTTCTCGGTCTTCGTGTAGCTGAACCGGGCCATGGGCAGCCGGTTCGCGTAGCTGACCTGCGCCGCTGCCGCCGCGGTCGGCGACGCGGCGGGGGACTTCGGGGCCCCGGCCTGGCCGCCGCCCCCGCCCGCACCGCTCCCGGAGGAGCAGCCGAGCACGGTGGCGGCCAGGGCCAGGAGGACCGGTGCCAGGCGTCGCACGCTGATCAGAACTTGTAGCAGTTGCCGTTGTAACGGCCGTACCCGAAGGACGCGTTGTTGTTGTACGTCCTCACGAGCCGGTCGCCCGGGTCCTCGCCGGTGCTCTTGAAGGGCGGTATCGAGTCACAGGCGCCCGCGAGATTGCTGTTGTAATAGATGTTCAGGTCGTACTCGGACATGTTCACCGCGGAGGCGGCGTTGTTCTTGACGTATTGTCCCTTTCCGGTGCCGCTGCCGAGGAACTTGTAGTCGTTCAGGCTGTAGTGGTCGAAGCCCACGAACACGGTTCTCGAACCTTCGAGACCGCTGTTGTAATAGAAGACCATGCAGTAGGTCTGCGAGTCGGGGCACGTCAGTGAGGCGTAGGCCTGGGACTGCGGCGCCATTCCGAGGACGAATCCCGCGGTGGCGGTGGCGGTGAGTCCCAGAGCGGTGAGCCTGCGGCGCATGGACATACGAGATCTCCTGTGCTGGTCAGACACGGATGTGCGCGAGCCGCATGATCGTAACAATCCTTGATCCATACGGGAATTGCAAAGATGACAGCAAACAAGGAACCGGGAATTCCGCATGTGTGCACCCACGGAGCGCGGTAATGGCACTTCCCCACAAAAGGGCGTAAACGGAATCCACCGAGAGGCAGCCATGACGAGCGGGCACGAGACTCACGGGGCGGCCTTGGGCCCGCGGCCGCTGCGGACACGTGCCCTGACCCGTGAGACCGGCCAGGCCCGGGTGCTTCTGGCCACCGGGAAGTGGCGCCCTGCCCGGGCGGACTCCGAAGCAGCGGCAGCCGTCCTGGACCGCCTCGCCGCCCCGCTGCCGGCCCGGCGGGCAGCGGCCGCACGGATGTCGGCCACGGACCGGGACCGGCGACTCCAACGCCTCCTGCGCACCGTCCTCCACCACCTCGACGCAGGCGCCGTCAGCCCGCCCACGGCCGCTCTCCTGGCCGCCGTGGCCCGCGCTTTCCTGCCTTGGCACGCCGCCCCGAACCCCCCGAGCGCGGCGGCGGCCCCGAGATACGGGACATCGGCGAGGACGGCAGACGGCTCGGCCGTGCCACCGACGGAGGCCGGCGAGTCGCTGCTCCCCGATCTGATCGCGCTGTTCTCCGTGTTGGCCTCGCCGAGCCTGCCCGGGACCGTCCCGCTCACGCCCCCGGTCGAGCCCTGGCAGGCCCGGTACGCGGGCCGCTTCCGTCGTCACGGCAGACCCGCGCCCGGGGTGTGGACGGCCGAGACCGTCGGCTGCCCGGCGTGCGGGAGCGAGACCGGCCCGTGGACGGTGACCTGCGACTGGCGTCTGATCTCACTGGGCTGCCCGTGCGGGGCGG
Source organism: Streptomyces sp. NPDC031225 (assembly GCF_055570355.1). NCBI lineage: Bacteria > Bacillati > Actinomycetota > Actinomycetes > Kitasatosporales > Streptomycetaceae > Streptomyces > Streptomyces sp. NPDC031225. The sequence goes on from NZ_JBVIHJ010000004.1 coordinate 443,701, forward strand.
TGACCCGCGAACACGGCCTCGCCTTCTCCGAGGTCTGGCTCCTTCTGCCGGACATGTGACGGACCGTCGTGACCGGCCACCCGCACAACGGCGTTCGGTCACAGCCGCGTTCGGTCACAGCCGATGGGTCCAGGGCACGACCACGGCCAGGGGCGGCTGGAGCAGCACCTCGTGTCCCGGGGGATGACGCACGGGAGGGCGGCACCCCCGCACAGGGTGCCGCCCTCTCCATGTGATCCGGAACCACCACCCATCGGATGAGGGTCGGGGACGGGCGGCGGCTCCGGGGTCGCAGGGGCCGTCAGCGGCCTACCGGTGGTCGCTGCCGTTCGCCGTGATCGCCGCGCGGCCGGCCTCCAGACGGGCGACCGGGATGCGGAACGGGGAGCAGGAGACGTAGTCCAGACCCACCTCGTGGAAGAAGTGGACCGACTCCGGGTCGCCGCCGTGCTCGCCGCAGACGCCGAGCTTGAGGTCGGGGCGGGTCCTGCGGCCCGCCTCCGCGGCGAGCTTCACCAGGGAGCCCACGCCGTCCCTGTCGATCGTCTCGAACGGCGAGACCCCGAAGATGCCCTTCTCCAGGTAGGCCGTGAAGAAGGAGGCCTCCACGTCGTCGCGGCTGAAGCCCCACACCGTCTGGGTGAGGTCGTTGGTGCCGAAGGAGAAGAACTCCGCCGCCTCCGCGATCTGACCGGCGGTCAGCGCGGCGCGCGGGAGCTCGATCATCGTGCCGATGGCCAGCTTGAGTTCGGTGTCCGTGGCGGCCTCGACCTCGGCCACCACCTGGTCGGCCTCCTCGCGGACGATCTCCAGCTCCTGGACCGTGCCCACCAGCGGGATCATGATCTCCGCGCGCGGGTCGCCCTTGGCTGCCTTGCGTTCGGCCGCGGCCTCGGCGATCGCCCGTACCTGCATGGTGAACAGGCCGGGGATGACCAGCCCGAGGCGTACGCCGCGCAGGCCCAGCATCGGGTTCTGCTCGTGCAGGCGGTGCACGGCCTGGAGGAGGCGCAGTTCGTTCTCGTGCGGCTCCTGGCGGGACTCCGCGAGCGCCACGCGGACCGACAGCTCGGTGATGTCGGGGAGGAACTCGTGCAGCGGCGGGTCGAGGAGCCGGACCGTCACCGGCAGCCCGTCCATCGCCGAGAACAGCTCCACGAAGTCCTTCTTCTGAAGCGGGAGCAGCGCCTTCAGCGACTCCTCGCGCTCGGTCTCCGTGTCGGCCAGGATGAGGCGCTCGACCAGCTCACGGCGGTCGCCGAGGAACATGTGCTCGGTACGGCACAGGCCGATGCCCTGGGCGCCGAAGCGGCGGGCGCGCAGCGCGTCCTCGGCGTTGTCGGCGTTGGCACGCACCCGCAGCCGGCGCTTGCGGTCCGCGAACGCCATGATCCGGTGCACGGCCTCGACCAGCTCGTCGGCGTCGTTGGCGCCGGCGTGCATCCGGCCCTCGAAGTACTCGACGACCGGCGACGGCACGACCGGGACCTCGCCCAGGTAGACCTTGCCGCTGGAGCCGTCGATGGAGATCAGGTCGCCCTCCTCGACGACGTGTCCGCCCGGGACCGTCATCCGGCGCCGCTTGGTGTCGACCTCCAGTTCCTCCGCGCCGCAGACACAGGTCTTGCCCATGCCGCGTGCGACCACGGCCGCGTGGGAGGTCTTGCCGCCGCGGGAGGTCAGGATGCCCTCGGCCGCGATCATGCCGTCGAGGTCGTCGGGGTTGGTCTCCCGGCGGACCAGGATGACCTTCTCGCCGGAACGCGACCACTTGACGGCGGTGTACGAGTCGAAGACGGCCTTGCCGACGGCCGCGCCCGGCGAGGCCGCGATGCCCCGGCCGACCTGCGCGACCTTCGTGTTCTCGTCGAAGCGCGGGAACATCAGCTGGGCGAGCTGGGCGCCGGTGACGCGCTGCAGCGCCTCGGCCTCGTCGATCAGGCCCTGGTCCACGAGCTGCGTGGCGATCCGGAAGGCCGCTCCCGCCGTGCGCTTGCCGACCCGGGTCTGGAGCATCCACAGCTGACCGCGCTCGATGGTGAACTCGATGTCGCAGAGGTCCTTGTAGTGGTTCTCCAGCGTCTTCATGATCTGCATCAGCTGGTCGTACGACTTCTTGTCGATCTGCTCCAGCTCCGCGAGCGGGACGGTGTTGCGGATGCCCGCGACGACGTCCTCGCCCTGGGCGTTCTGAAGGTAGTCGCCGTAGACGCCCTGGTGGCCGGAGGCGGGGTCGCGGGTGAAGGCGACGCCGGTGCCCGAGTCCGGGCCGAGGTTGCCGAAGACCATCGAGCAGACGTTGACGGCGGTGCCGAGGTCGCCGGGGATGCGTTCCTGGCGGCGGTAGAGCTTGGCGCGGTCGGTGTTCCAGGAGTCGAAGACCGCGTGGATGGCGAGGTCCATCTGCTCACGCGCGTCCTGCGGGAAGTCCCGGCCGGCCTCCTTCTTGACGATCTTCTTGAAGGCGGTGACCAGCTTCTTGAGGTCGGCGGCCTCCAGGTCGGTGTCGACGGTGACCTTCTTGGCCTCCTTGGCCTTCTCGAGGGCCTCCTCGAAGAGATCGCCGTCGACGCCGAGGACGGTCTTGCCGAACATCTGGATGAGCCGCCGGTAGGAGTCCCAGGCGAAGCGGTCGTCGCCGGCCTGCTTGGCGAGACCCTGGACCGACTTGTCGGAGAGACCGATGTTCAGGACCGTGTCCATCATGCCGGGCATGGAGAACTTGGCGCCGGAGCGGACCGAGACGAGCAGCGGGTCGTCGGCCTGGCCGAGCTTCTTGCCCATGCGCTGCTCCAGCGCGTCGAGGTGCGCACTCACCTCGTCACGCAGTGCCGCGGGTTCCTCGCCGCTGTCCAGGTAGACCTTGCAGGCGTCCGTCGTGATGGTGAAGCCGGGGGGAACGGGGAGTCCCAGGTTGGTCATCTCGGCGAGGTTCGCGCCCTTGCCACCCAGGAGGTCCTTGAGGTCCTTGTTTCCCTCGGTGAAGTCATAGACGAACTTGGCTACGTGGGGTTCTTTGTTTTCCGACACGGGTCTCGACTCCCTCGAGGACGCGGTGGCTGCCCTGACGGCCAGGAACATACCCAGATCAAAGGCTTCTGGGTACGTCTGCTTGGGCGTCATACGCCCGTAACCAGTCGTCTGCCAGCGGATCGAAAGTCAAAGCTTGGCAAGCGACATGCGCCTGATGTTTTCACTTCTTGAACGCGGCAACCCCTGCAGACCCCTCCCACCCGCTCATATGAGCCGCCATTCGCACGCTTGAGTTCGATCGATGAACGATCAAGGGGTGGCACTGAGTGCCACCCCTTGGAGAAGTGCAGTCGCCCATGATCCGCTCATCCGAGCGCAACCCTTCTCAAGGGTGGCGAGAATCACGCTGCCACAGGCGCTCGGATTTCACCATGCGGACGGGTCCCGGAACGGAAACGCGGACGTCACACGCCCATGGCCAGCAGCCGTTCCTCCACCCGCTCCGCGGCGTACAGATGCTCCACGACCAGGGCCCCCGCCCCGACCAGCCCGGCCCGCTCACCGAGCCGTGAGGTCACGACCTCCAGGCGGGCGGTGGAGCGGGGCAGCGCCCGCTGGTACAGCAGCTCCCGGACACCGGTGAGGAAGGGGGTCCCGGCCAGATCCCCGGCGATCATCAGGACCCCGGGGTTCAGCAGGGTGACGACCGTCGCCAGCACGTCCCCGACCTGCCGCCCCGCGTCACGTGCGAGCGCCGCCGCCTCGGGATGCCCGGACGCGAGCAGGTCCCGCACATCCGAGCCCGAGGCCGCCGGCACCCCGGCCGCCGCCAGCCGCCGGGCCACGGCACCGCCGCTCGCGACGGCCGCGAGACAGCCGTAGGAACCGCACCGGCACAGCGACTCCGCGCCCGCCGGCACCCGGATGTGGCCCAGGTCGCCCGCGCCGCCGTCGATGCCCCGGTAGACCGAGCCGTCGACCACGACTCCGGCGCCGATGCCCGTCGAGACCTTGACCAGGACGAACGCCGAGCAGTCGGGGTGGGCCGTGCGCTGTTCGCCGTATGCCATGAGGTTGGCGTCGTTGTCGACGAGCACCGGGACCGGGCCGGCCCCGGTGTGCTCGGTGAAGGCTCCGGCCAGGCGGGTCCTTATGTCGTAGCCGTCCCAGCCCGGCATGATCGGCGGCTGGACCACCCGGCCACTTTCCATGTCGACCGGGCCCGGTACGGCGAGCCCGATCCCGCAGACCTCGTCCGCGCGGTGGCCCGCCTTCTCCAGCAGCTCGGCGAACCAGCGGCCCAGCTCGCCGAGCACGACATCGGGGCCGTCCTCGATCGCGAGGGCTCCGCTGTGCTCGGCGAGGATCTCGCCGGTCAGGGACAGCACACAGGCACGCGCGTGCCGGGTCTCCAGGTCTGCGGCGAGGACGACGGCGTGGGCGTCGTCGAACTCCAGGGTGATGGAGGGACGGCCGCCGAGCGGGGAGTCGACGGGCCCCCCGGCGCCCTCGCGCAGCCAGCCCGCGCGGAAGAGCCGGTCCAGGCGCTGGCCGACGGTCGCCCGGGACAGTCCGGTGGCCTGCTGGAGCGCCCCGCGCGTGACGGCTCGCCCGCTGCGGACCAGTTCGAGCAGGTCTCCGGCTCCGGTCTGACTCCGTCCAGCCATGCGCACCCCCTTGTGTTTCTCAACTCTGCATTACATATTGAGTTTTGCGTGTTAAATAGACGTAACTCTACGGTAGCCCTGACCGAACCGGTCAGCCACATGTCTTCGGGGAGCCCCGAGTGGATCGCACTGCCCAGCTCATGACCCCTTCCACGGAGCGTTCGATCGCATACGATCCGCCGAGCTCGTCACATTCCCTGCATGTCAGGGCCGCGCGGGTGCTGGAGGGCAACTGGACCGGCACCTCCACGGTGCCCTCGCCCAGCCTGTACCCGCACCAGTGGTCCTGGGACTCCGCGTTCATCGCGATCGGCCTGCGCCACCTCTCGCCGCTGCGGGCGCAGACCGAGCTGGAGACGCTGATGGCGGCCCAGTGGGGCGACGGGCGGATCCCGCACATCGTCTTCAACCCCTCCGTACCCCTCGACCAGTACTTCCCGAGCCCCGACTTCTGGCGCTCCTCCACCGCGGGGCACACCGCGGGCGCCCCGCGCACCGTACAGACGTCCGGCATCGTGCAGCCACCGGTCCACGCGCTGGCCGCGTGGCTGGTCCACCGCGCCGACCCGGGACTCTCCCGCGCGCGCGGCTTCCTCGCCCGGGTGTACCCACGCCTGGCCGCCTGGCACCGCTACCTCCTGCACCGGCGGGACCTGGGCGGCGGCGGGCTCGCGTCCGTCGTGCACCCCTGGGAACAGGGTATGGACAACAGCCCCTCGTGGGACCTCCCCCTCGGCAGGGTCACCCCCGCCCCGGCCCGCTCCTTCCGCCGCGCCGACCTCGACCACGGGGCGGCCGAGGACCGGCCGACGGATCTGGACTACGGGCGGTACGTCCGGCTGGCGATGGACTACCGGGACGCCGGATACGCCGACGGCGGCGGCGGTTTCGCGGTCGAGGACCCCTCCTTCAACGCCCTGCTCATCGCCTCCGAGCACGCCCTCGCCCGGATCGCCGAGGAACTGGGCGCGCCCGGCACGGCCCGCCGCGCACGCGCGGAACGGCTGACGGCGGCACTGATCGAGCGGCTGTGGGACCCGGCGAGCGGCATGTTCCTGTGCCGGGACCTGCGGTGGCCCGCCCCGGACGGGCGCGGCACCCTGATCCCCGAGCGCGGTGTGTCCGGCCTGGTCCCCCTGCTGCTGCCCGACCTGCCGCCCGGCATCGTCGCGGCGCTGCTGCGCACCGTCTCCGGCCCGCACTTCGGACTCGGCACCACCACCCGCCTCGTGCCCAGCTACGACCTCCTCGGCGAGGCCTTCGACCCGCACCGCTACTGGCGCGGCCCGGCCTGGTTCAACACCGCCTGGCTGCTGGAGCGGGGGCTGCGCACCCACGGCGAGCAGCGACGGGCCGACGCCCTGCGGCAGTCGGTCCTGGAACTCGCCGCGGCCGGCGACTTCGCGGAGTACGTCGACCCGTACACCGGCGAGGCCTGCGGGACGACCGGCTTCAGCTGGACCGCCGCGCTCTCGCTCGACCTGCTGCACAGCGACACCACCGTCGCGTACGACACCGCGGCCACGGACAGCACCACGCTCACGGCGGACTTGGGACTCAAGGGAGGGAACCTGCGATGACGGACCGGCATCATCTGCTCGTGCACGGCGGGACGTTCGCTGCCGTGGGTGACGGCGGCGACATCAGCGGCGTCCGGGGCAGCGGCAGCTCCCCGGACGGCATGTTCGTACGGGACGCCCGGCATCTGAGCCGCTGGCAGCTCACGGTCGACGGCGCGGTCCCCGAGGCGCTGTCGCCGGTCGCCGACGGGGACACCGCGCGCTGTGTCCTGGTCCCGCGCGGCGGCCGCCAGGAGCCGCCCGCCTGCACCCTCTTCCGCGAACAGGCCGTCGGGGACGGCTCGTTCGTCGAATCCCTCCGCGTCACCAGCAACCGCCCGGTGCCGACGACGGTCCGGCTCGCGGTCACCGCGGACGCCGACTTCACCGACCAGTTCGAACTCCGCTCCGACTACCGCACCTACCCGAAGACCGGCATGCACCGCTCCCGTGAAGTCCTCGACGACGGCGTGGAGTTCACCTACCAGCGCGGCGAATGGCGTTCCTGTACGACGGTGACGGCCGACCCCGCCCCGGACGGCGTCGAGGAGACGGGCACCGGAGCGCGGCGCCTGGTGTGGACGCTGGATCTGGAGCCGCACGGCACGGCCGAACTGACCCTGCGGGTGATGGCCCGGCCGCACGGCGACCGGCGGACCCTGCGGGTACCGAGCTCTCCCGCCGCCCTCAACCGGCAACTCCTCGCCATGGAGGGCGAGTTCGTAGAGGGCGTCGCCTTCCCCACCGGCTGGCCGGAACTCGCCGCGGCCTGCGCGCGCGGTCTCGCCGACCTCGCCTCGCTCCAGGTCCCGGCAACCGGTCCGGACGGCGAGGACCTGCTCGTGCCGGCCGCCGGAGCCCCCTGGTTCCTCACCCTTCTCGGCCGGGACGCCCTCCTCACCTCGCTCTTCGCCCTCCCCTACCGGCCCCAGCTGGCCGCCGCGACGCTCCCCGCGCTCGCCGCGACCCAGGCGACCGAGATCGGCGCGGCCTCCGTGGCCCAGCCCGGCAAGATCGTGCACGAGGTGCGGCACGGTGAGCTGGCCCACTTCGGGCAGGTGCCGTACGGCCGTTACTACGGCTCGGTGGACGCCACACCGCTGTTCCTCGTCCTGCTCGGCGCCTATGTGGAGCACACCGGGGACGTCGCGCTCGCCCGGCGCCTGGAGTCCCACGCCCGCGCGGCGATCGGCTGGATGCTCGACCACGGCGGGCTGACCTCGCGCGGCTACCTCGTCTACCGCTCCGACCAGGGCGGCCTCGCCAACCAGAACTGGAAGGACTCCCCCGGCGCGATCTGCGGCGCCGACGGGACGCGGGCGAGCGGCCCGGTGACGGCGGCGGGCGCCCAGGGCTACGCGTACGACGCGCTGCGCAGGACCGCGTGGCTCGCGCGCACGGTGTGGGCGGACGAGACCTACGCGGCCCTCCTCGAACAGGCCGCGGCCGATCTGCGGGACCGTTTCCAGCGGGACTTCTGGATGCCGGACCGTACGTTCCCCGCGCTCGCGCTGGACGGCGAGGGGCGCCAGGTCGACGCGCTGGCCTCCGACGCCGGGCATCTGCTGTGGTCGGGGCTGCTCGACAAGGAGTACGGCGAGCAGGTGGGGCGGCGGCTGCTGGAGCCGGACTTCTTCTCGGGCTGGGGAGTCAGGACCCTGGCGGCCGGGCAGCCGGCGTACCACCCGCTGTCGTACCACCGGGGCTCGGTGTGGCCACACGACAACGCGCTGATCACGCTGGGTCTAGCCCGGTACGGGCTGCACGACGAGGCGCGGACCGTGGCGCACGGCCTGGTGGACGCGGCGACGGCGGCCGGGCACCGGCTGCCGGAGGTACTCGCGGGGTACGGGCGGGAGTCCCACGGGGAGCCGGTGCCGTACCCGCACGCGTGTGTGCGGGAGGCCCGGTCCGCCGCGGCGCCGCTCGCGTTGCTGACGGCGGTGGGAGGCGCTTGAGGCCGAGGGCTCACCATCGGGAACCTCACCGTTGACCAAGCATTGGTCCGGTGTTTGCCCTGGGCCGTGAACCGTTGCCCGAAGCCGGACGTACGGGACGGTGGCGGATCCGAGACCCCATATCGGGTCCGCCTCCTACCAGGACCCGTACGGAAGGACCCTCGGGTGTCCGAGACCCTTGCAGAGAGCACGTCACCCGAGGCCGAGGCGACGGGTGCGGACAGTCCGCCGGCCGGGAAGCCGTCCTGGCGGGAGGCGCACCCCGTCGCCGCACGCAACATCCGGTGGACGGTGAACGTCCTCGCCGCCCTTCTGGTCCTCGGGGCCCTGCTCCTGCCGAACAAGGTCACCCATCTGCACCTGCGGGAGTTCGTGCGGCTTCCGGCGGAGGCGATCCTCGGAGCGGCCGTGGCACTGGTGCTGCCGCGTCGGCCGCGGCTGGCGGTGGCCGTGGTGTCCGGCGTGGCGCTCGGGGTGATGACGATCCTGAACCTGCTCGACATGGGGTTCAACGACTACCTCGGGCGGCCCTTCAACCCCGTCCTCGACTGGGAGCTGCTCAACGACGCGCAGTCGTACATCTCGGACTCGATGGGCCAGGCCGTGGCGGTCGGGGCCGCGGTCGGCGCGGTCGTCCTCGTGCTTCTCCTGCTGTCGCTGATGACGCTGGCGATGGTCAGACTGAGCGGTCTGCTGATCCTGGACCGGCGGACCGCGACCCGGGGGACCCTCCTCGCCGCGACCGTCTGGGTCACCTGCTCCGCCCTCGGTCTCCAGGTCTTCGGCACCCCGCTGGCCTCCCAGCACACCGCTGCGCTCACCGCGCTCCAGGCCAAGCAGGTGGTGCAGACCGTGCGGGACGAGGCGGCCTTCGAGAAGGTGGCCAAGGTCGACGCCTTCGGGAACACCCCGGGCGACCAGCTGGTGCCGGATCTGCGCGGCAAGGACATGATCTTCACGTTCATCGAGAGCTACGGCAGGAGCGCCGTGGAGGACAAGGGCATCGCGCCCGGCGTCGACAAGACCCTCGCCACGAGCACCGCGGCCCTCGCGAAGGCGGGCTTCCACGCGAAGAGCGGCTGGCTGACCTCGGCGACGTACGGCGGCAGCAGCTGGCTCGGCCACTCGACCACCCTCTCCGGCCTCTGGATCGACAACCAGCAGCGTTACCGCACGGTCATGGCCAGCAACCACCTCAGCCTCACCAAGGCCTTCAAGAAGACCGGCGACTGGGACACGGTCGGTGTGATGCCGGGCGTGCAGAAGGGCTGGCCCGAGCAGAAGTACTACGACCTCGACAAGGTCTACAACGCCTTCCAACTCGGCTACCAGGGACCGAAGTTCAGCTGGTCGACGATGCCCGACCAGTACGCCCTGGAGGCCTACCAGCGCCAGGTGCACAGCAAGAAGCGCGACAAGCCGCTGATGTCCGAGATCATCCTGACCTCCAGCCACCAGCCGTGGGCACCCATCCCGAAGATGGTGAACTGGGACGACCTCGGCGACGGCTCGATCTTCAAGGCCATCCAGAAGGCCGGCAACAAACCGTCCGACATCATCGCCGACTCCACCCGCTCCAAGGAGGAGTACGGCAAGTCCATCTCGTACTCCGTCACCAGCCTCACCCAGTGGCTGGAGCGCTACGGCAGCGCCGACACCGTGCTCGTCTTCCTCGGCGACCACCAGCCGATCGCGCGGGTCAGCGGTGAGAACGCCAGCCGTGACGTGCCGATCTCCATCGTCGCCAAGGACCCGAAGGTCCTCGACAAGATCGCCTCCTGGAACTGGACCGACGGCCTCAAGCCGGCCCACAACGCCCCGGTCTGGAAGATGAGCTCCTTCCGAGACCGCTTCCTGACGGCGTACGGCTCGACTCCCCACCCGTCGAAGGGGTAACGCTTCGCGGAGAGCAGGTTCCGGTCACCGGCCGACCGCGACCCGGTGGGGGCCGGTTCCCCGCGCCCTGGGGAGTCGCAGTCACCCGCCTACGGCACAGCGGCCCTGCCACATGATGCCGCCCGGCGGCCGCGGGTCCGTCGTGGCCGGTCGCGCAGTTCCCCGCACCCCTGGGGAGTCGCAGTCACCCGCGTACGGCACAGCGGCCGTGCCACGTGATGCCGGTCGGCGGCTGCGGGTCCGTCGTGGCTGGTCGCGCAGTTCCCCGCGCCCCTGGGGAGTCGCAGTCACCCGCGTACGGCACAGCGGCCGTGCCACGTGATGCCGGTCGGCGGCTGCGGGTCCGTCGTGGCTGGTCGCGCAGTT
>NZ_JBVIHJ010000004.1:454217-454454 GCF_055570355.1 Streptomyces sp. NPDC031225
TTCCCCGCGCCCCTGGGTGGGGACGGTGAACGCACCTTTGGACGCGCCCCCCGCCCCCTGGGTGGGGACGGTGAACGCGTCTTTGGATGTGTACGGCCCCCGCGCCCCTGAGCGGGAACAGCGAACGCACCTTTGGGCGCGTACGGCGTGAAGGGGGCGGGGGGGGGGGGGGGGGGGGGGGGGGGGGGGGGGGGGGGGGGGGGGGGGGGGGGGGGGGGGGGGGGGGGGGGGGGGGGG
>NZ_JBVIHJ010000005.1:0-258892 GCF_055570355.1 Streptomyces sp. NPDC031225
GTCCCGCGAAGGAAACCCCCAACGCCAAAAATCCCAACAGTCCAATACCCCCCCCCCCCCCCCCCCCCCCCCCCCCCTCCCCCCACCCCCCTCCCACCCCCCCCCCCCCCCCCCCAGGTTCGCGATGTCGGAGAGCAGTGCCGTGCCGCGGGGCGAGTTGTCGTAGCCGGCGAGCGGGTAGCCGTTGCTCAGACAGGCGAAGGACAGGCCGGACTCCGGGTCCATGAAGCCCAGTTGGTAGGCCGCGCCCGCGCTGCCGAAGAGGGCCGGTGAGCCGGTCGACGGAAGGTTGCTCCCCGCGTCGGGTCCGGCCACCGTGACGAACAGGCCCATGCTGGTACGGCGACTGCCGCCGCCCCCGTAGATCTGCTCCCCGTACGGGTGATCGGTCAGCCTGATCCGGGTGCCGTCGGCCACCGCCTCCGGCTTCCACAGACCGGAGTGGACGAGGGCCTGGAAGTAGAGGGCGACGTCGGCGGCGGTGGCGACCAGGGCGTGGCTGGGTTCTCCGGCCGCCAGGACCTTCGGGTCGGACAGGTACCAGGGCCCCCAGGGGTCGGGTTCCTGGTCGTCTCCGGTGCGGTCGGTGGCGAGCATCGGGGCGACACTGCCCGGCTGCCGGTCCACCGGGACCCCCAGCTCGATCGACGACAGACCCAGTGGCTCCACGATGTGCTCACGCAGGTGGTCGGCGAAGGCGAGGCCCGTGCGCCGCTCGACGATCTCGGCGATCAGCCAGGCCGCCGAGGTGAGGTGGAACTGGAAGCGGCTGCCCGGCGGGTGGTCGAGACGCCAGCGCCCGAAGGCGGCGAGCCGCTGCTCGCGGTCGAGCATCTTCGGGTACCCGAGAGGTGCGAAGGGGAAGCCCGCGGTGTGTGTGAGCACCTGCTCGACCGTCACCGTCTCCTTCCCGTTCGGGGCGAACTCCGGGATGATCGCGGCGACTTGCTCGCCCACGTCCAGGAGTCCGTCGCCGATCAGCTTCCACACCACGCCCGCGACGATCGACCGCCCGACGGACTGCAGGACGTACCGGGTGTCGGGGCGGGCGTCGCCGTAGGTCTCGAAGGCCACCAGCCGCCCCTCGTGGGCGACGGCGACCTGCGCGGACGGCAGGGGGCCGTGGTCGACCTCCCGACGGATCCGGCTCAGGAGGGTGTCGAGGCGGAGCGGGTCGACGTGGTCAGGCACTGGTTCCTCCTTCGTGCGGCTCCCGCAGCAGGCGCCGGACGACCTTGCCGTTGGCGTTGCGCGGCAGGTCGTCCACGAACCACCAGCGGACGGGGACCTTGAACCCGGACAGCCGGGCGCGGGTATGGCTGCTGAGCGCCGCCGGGTCCGGCGGGGTGCCGGGATCGGCCGGGACGACGAAGGCGACGACGGTCTGCCCGAGCCGTTCGTCGGGCACGCCCGTCACCCCGGCGTCGGCCACGCCGGGATGCGCGGTCAGGACGGTCTCGACCTCCAGCGGATGGACGTTCTCGCCGCCGCGGATGATCATGTCGGTGCGCCGGCCGAGGAGGTAGAGGTAGCCGTCCTGAGCGATCCGGCCGAGGTCGCCGCTGTGCAGCCAGCCCTCGGCGTCGATCCGGAAGAAATGGTCGCCGCGGGCGTGGATCTCACCGACGCCGTCCGGCCCGGCACCGGCCACCCTGACCTCGACACCGGGGGCGGGGCGCCCCACCGAGCGCAGCAGTTCGGTGCGTCCCGCGACTGCTTCCCGGTGGTCCTCGGGGGTGAGCACGCTGATCGGCGAGCCCTCGGTCTGCCCGAACATGTTGAGCATGCGGACGCCGGGCATCGCCTCGTACGTCCGCCGCAGCGTGCCGGGTCGGACGGGCGCTCCCCCGTACTGGAGGGTCCGCAGGGTCTCGTGGCGGGCCTCGCCCGCGGCCAGCAGGGTCTCCAGCATCGCCGGGACCATGCTGGTGTGGGTGGTACCGAGCTCGCGCAGCAGGGTCCAGCCCTCGACGGTGAAGCGGGGCAGCCCGGTGACCAGGGCGCCCGCGGCGAGGGCGACGGCGATGTTGCCGAGGCCCGCGATGTGGTGGAAGGGCGCGCTGCCGCCGTAGAAACTGTCGGGGTCGAGCGCGCACAGACTTCCGTTGACCCGGGCGCGGGCGGCCAGACGCCGCTGGGTCATGGGGACGGGCTTGGGCAGTCCGGTCGTCCCGGAGGTGTGCAGGACGGCGGCGAGGTCGTCCGGTGCGGCCGTCAACTCCCGTGGAATCGGGCGCAGTTCCGGCACGACGCACAGTCGCCGGCCCGTGAGGGCGGCGACCTGCCTGCCGAGTTCGGCGAACTCGCTCTGCGCCAGCAGAATCTGACTGTCCGTCGCCTTCACCACGGTCGCGATCTCGTGCGCGGTCATCCGGACACCGAGCGGCGCGAGCGGATGGCCCGACCCCGCGCCGCCGATCACCAGCGCGAGGGCGTCGGCGGAGGTGGCGACCAACGCCGGGACCGGCGCGCCGGGTTCGAGACCGAGCGAGTCCAGCCAGTGGGCGGCACCGCCGGCCCGGTCGAGCAGTTCACGGCCGGTCCAGGTCAGGTCGCCGAACCGGGCGGCGGGCCGGGCATGGTCGTGGGCGCGGCTCACCATGGCGGTCCAGGTGACCGGCTCTCCGGACTCCGGTACGCCGCCCACCGGCTTCACTGCTCCAGGCGGGCCGCCGCGGTACCGGTGACCACCTCGACGCCGTCCTGGTTGACCGTGCGCACGGAGAAGTGGGCGACCGGGCCGCCCGGCGTGTCCTCGACCGAGTCGACGGTGGCCGTCGCGGTGAGCGTGTCGCCGGGCCACACCTGCGCCTTGAAGCGCACGCCGTAACGCAGCAGCGACTCGGTGCCGACCCAGTCCGTCAGGACCCGTCCCGTCATGCCCATCGTGAGCATCCCGTGGGCGAACACTCCGGGGTATCCCGCGGCCTCGACGGCGAACCTCTCGTCCGTGTGCAGCGGGTTGAAGTCTCCGGAGGCACCGGCGTACTGCACGATCCGGGTCCGCTTCAGGTCGTCGACCAGGACGCTCTCCCGGGTCTCGCCGACCTTGATGTCGTCCGCGCTCAGGCTCATCGGGCGTCCTTCGGGGTTGCGGGGCCCTCGGGCACGACGGCCACGGTGACGGCACTGACGACCGGGCTGCCGTCGGCGTCCCGGTACTCGGTGATGCGCTCGCTGAACAGGAGGCGGCCGGTGCGGCCCTGCTTCTCCCAGCTGCGGCCGGGGACGGTGTGCGCGTGGAGCGTCTCGCCCGCACGTACCGGGCGGTGGTACTCGAAGTGCTGCTCGGCGTGCAGTCCGCCGCCGCCCTCGCCCATCACCCCGGGGCCGCGGCCGGACCCGAACCACTCCTCGTCCGGCCCCGGCCGCAGGTGGTAGTCGGGGTCGTAGTGGGCGCTCGCCATGGTGAAGGTGGGCGGGGCGAGCGCGCTCTCGCCCCGGTGGTCCGGGTTCTCGTCGCCGATGGCGCGGGCGAACATCATGATGTGCCCGGCCTCGACGGGGAACGGTTGCGCTGTCATCGTCGTGAGCTCCTCGGTCGGTGCGCGGTCAGTACGGCAGGAACGCGTCGCGGGTGGCCTCGTCCGGGTCGAAGTCCGGCGGCAGTCCCTCGAACTTCGGCTCCCGCTTCTCGGTGAAGCTCGTCACGCCCTCCCGGAAGTCGGGCGAGCCCGCGAAGAACTCCATGGCCGAGTAGGAGCGGGCGAGGGCGTCGGTGAAGGTGCGGTCGAGGTCGCCGTAGACCTGGTGGCGTACGACGGCCATGGCGCGCGGGGAGCAGTTGCGGGCGATGTCCCGGGCGTAGGCACGGGCGGCGTCGAGCAGGCCCTCCGGTTCGACGACGCGGCTGACGACGCCGAGGTCCTTGGCCTCGTCGGCGTCGAAGACCCGCCCGGACAGCAGCAGGTCCAGGGCGTTCTCCAGGCCGATGACACGTGGCAGCACGTACGGCAGGTTGTACTCGCCGGCCAGGCCGCGCCGGGTGAAGGCGGTGGTGAAGCGGGCGCCGCGGGCGGCGAAGCGGACGTCGCAGATGAGCGCCTGGATCAGGCCGATGCCCGCGCAGGCGCCGTTGACCGCGGCGATCATCGGCTTCGGCAGCAGGCGCCTGCTGTACATGGGGACACGGGCCTGGAGGTTGAGGGACTGGCCCGGCTGGGAGTTCTGTTCCAGGCGCTGGACGTCCATGCCGGGGCAGAAGGCCCGGCCCGCACCCGTGATGATCACGACGCGGACGGCGGGGTCGTTCGCGGCCTCGTCCAGGAGCGCGAAGAAGCGGCCCTCCATGGGAAGGCTCCAGGCGTTCTTGCGTTCGGGGCGGTTGAGGGTGACGGTGGCGACGCCGTCCTCGTCGACCTCGTACAGCACCAGGTCGTCGTCCTGGGCGGGCTCGTCAGTCATCGTGGTCGTCCTCCGTCAGCGATTCGATGGGGTCGGCGGGGGCTATCGGATCGCCGACGCCCTGCCGCTCCCCGGAGATGGTCACCACCACCTGCCCGCGTGCGCAGATGCGCCCGTCCGCCATCACGTCGACGTCGGCGAAGTGCACTCTGCGGCCGCGCCGGACGCAGCGCGCGTAGGCGACGGCCTCCCGGCCCCGGGCGGGGGCGAGGTACTGCACCGACATCGACACGGTGCTGAGCCGGCTGCCCTTGGCGAAGTCGTGTCCGGCGATCACGGCACCGGCGCCCGCGGTGTCGATGAGTGCCGAGACGACTCCGCCGTGGAAGAGCCCTTCGTGCGCGGAGAGCGTCTCGGTATAGGGGAGCACGATCTCGACGCCGTCCGGGTCCCAGCGCGTCACGCGGAGGCGGCAGTAACGGTTGAAGGCGACCCCGCGCTCCCAGCGGGCCCGGAACCATTCGCGGCGTTCGCGCTGTTCCTGGTCGGTGAGGGTCCTCGCCGCGACGGTCATCAGCACGGCCTCCGGTCTCGGCCTGTCGGCCGATCCATATAGTTACATGAATATGATAGTTGAGCAATCAGGCGAGGCATGATCCTGGCGCCAGATGTATTATTTATATAACTCATTCGCCGTCCGTGAACAGAGGGAGACCTGATGCCGTCGACCGCCCTGGCCGGGATCCGCGTCCTCGACCTGTCCCGCATCCTCGCGGCGCCGCTCGCCACCCAGATGCTGGCCGATCTGGGGGCCGAGGTGATCAAGGTCGAACGGCCCGGCACGGGTGACGACTCACGGTCCTACGGCCCGCCGTTCGCCTCCGGCACGGACACCGCCGCCTTCTACCTCTCCTGCAACCGCAACAAGCGGTCGGTCACGGTGAACCACGCCACCGCCGAGGGACAGGAGTTGATCCGCGCCCTCGCCGCCCGCTCGGACGTGCTGGTCGAGAACTTCCGCACGGGAACGCTGGCGAAGTACGGCCTCGACCACGAGAGCCTGCGCGAGCTCAACCCACGGCTGGTCTACCTCTCGGTGACGGGCTTCGGACAGACCGGGCCCTACGCCGAACGTCCCGGCTACGACGGCATCTTCCAGGCCATGTCCGGGATGATGAGCGTCTCCGGGCACCCCGAGGAGCCGATGAAGGTCGGCATCAGCATGGTCGACATCCTCACCGGCCTGTACGCCTCGACAGCCGTGCTGGCGGCGCTGCGGCACCGTGACCTCACCGGCGAGGGCCAGTTCATCGACCTGTCGCTGCTGGACTGCGGACTGGCCTCGCTGTCGCACTTCGCGATGAACTACCTGGTCTCCGGGGAGGTTCCGCGGCGGCGCGGCAACGGAGGCTACGGCGGGATCCCCTCCCAGGCGTTCCAGTGCGCGGACAAGCCACTGTTCCTCGTGGCGGGCAACGACAAGCAGTTCGCGGCGTTCTGCGCTGCGGCCGACCGCACCGACCTGCTCCAGGACCCGCGGTTCGCCACGACCTCCGCCCGGATCAGTCACCGTGAGGAGATCCTGCCGGTGCTGGCGGCGATCATGAGGACCCGTCCCCGGGACGCGTGGCTGGCCGTGCTCGACGAACACGACGTCCCTGCGGGGCCGTTCAACGAGCTGCCGGAGGTCTTCGCCGATCCGCAGATCCGGCACCGGGAGATGCTGGTCGAGGTCGAGGACCCGGTGTCGGGACGGCTGCCGCTGCTCGCCAATCCGATCCGGTTCTCGGCGACGCCGGTCGAGGGGTATGTGCCGCCGCCGCGACTGGGTCAGCACACGGCCGACGTCCTGGGCGGGGTGGTGGGGGTGACGGAGGAACGGCTGGCGGAGCTGCGGGGGCGGGGGGTGGTGTGAGGGGTTCCCACCGCCCCTTCCCGTCCCTGGGGGCTCTGCCCCCAGACCCCCGTCGGCCCTGAAGGGGCCTCGTCCTCAAACGCCGGACGGGCTGAAAATAGCCCCTCCGGCGTTTGAGGAGCGGGGGCGCGGGGGCGGAGCCCCCGAAGGACGGGACGGGTAGGGGCGGCGGGGGCGAGAAGAACTCCTGTTTCAGCCGAGCAGTGTTCGGCCGCCCTCCAGCATCAGCGTCGCCCCCGTCAGATACGCCATGTCGTCGCTGACCAGCGCGGCCACCGCCCGGCCGATGTCCGTCTCCGGGTCGCCCATCCGTCCGAGCGGGATGCCGGCCAGCACCTGCTCGGCCTTCTCCGGATGGCCGGTGAAGTACGCCTGCGCCGCCGGGCTCAGCGCGGCCGGGCAGACGACGTTCACGCGGATCCCGTACCCGCCCCACTCCCGTGCGGCGACCCGGGTCAGTCCCCGTATCGCCTCCTTGGCCATCGCGTACGCGGCGAAGCCCACCTCGCCCTGCACCGCGGCCGACGACCCGAGGTTGACGACGCTGCCGCGACTGGCCCGCAGATGGGGAAGGGCCGACTGCATGGCGTGGAAGGTCGCCAACGGGCCGCTGCGGTAGGCGAGTTCGACATCGTCGTAGGACGTCTGCTCCAGCCTGCGCTGGACGGAGGTCTGCGCGTTGTTGACGAGCACGTCGAGACCGCCGAACTCGCGTACCGTCTCGGCCACCATGCGGTCGACGTCGGCCCGCTCGCCGACGTCCCCGACCACGGCACAGGCCCGGCCGCCGCGCCCGGTGATCTCCTCGGCGGTGTCCTTGAGCGTGCCTTCCGTGCGGCCCGTGATCACCACCGCCGCCCCCTCGGCCGCCAACGCGAGGGCGATCCCGCGGCCCACGCCCTGGCCGCCGCCGGTGACCAGGGCTGTTTTCCCCGACAAGCGCAGCATCACGTCTCCTTCCAGAAGGCGCCCCAGGAGGGGAAGGCGGCGGGCAGTGCCGGTGGTCCGGCGCCCTCCCAGCCCTCGAATCCCATCTGTTGGGGGCGCTCGGTCACGTCCGCCGCGTACCAGTGCTGCTCGCGGCGCCGGGTGAAGTACCACTCGCCGTCCACGCGCGCGTAGTCGTCGAGGTAGCGGATCGCCATCACGATCCACCGCTCCCCCACCTCGTGTTCGGCACGGCAGTAGACGGAACCGGTGGCGGTGTCACGGCCGGTGAACTCGATGCGGTGGCCGCAGATCTGGTGGACCGAGCGGTGGAAGCCCCGGACGAGCGGCTCGATGTACGCCCGAAGCGCGTCCCGGCCGCGGCCGTGGCGCCCCATGTCCACGTCGGGCGGGAAGCAGTGCACCCAGGCGTCGAGGTCACGGGCGTCCACGGCCAGCGCGTAGCGGACGGGCAGCTGCTGGACGGCGAGGTGCGACTCGATGCGGTCGACGCGCTCCTCGATCGACGTCACGGCCTGGGCTCCTTCGGCAGTCCGAGCACCTGCTCGCCGATGATGTTGCGCTGGATCTCGCTCGATCCGCCGTAGATCGTCTCCGCGAGGGAGAGCAGGAAGGAGCGCTGCCGGGTGTCGAGCTCGTAGTCCTCGCCGACGATCTGCCCGGCGGGACCGGCCAACTCCTGGGCGAGATGGCCGAGTCGCTGGTGCCGGGTCGAGGCGTAAAGCTTGGCCGTGGTGGCCTGGGCGCCCGGGGTGCGGCCTGCGGTGAGTTCGGCGATGGTGCGGAGGTTGGTGGTGCGCATGATGCGTACGGAGATCCAGGCGTCGATGATCTGACGGCGCAGCATCGGATCGTCGAGCGCGCCGCGTTCCCGGGCCCGGTCGATCAGGGCTTCCGCCTCCCGCTCGAAGGTGAGCTGCTGGGGCAGGAGGGTCGTGCCGCGTTCGATGCCGAGGGTGGCCATCGCGGTGCGCCAGCCCTGGCCGACCTCGCCGACGGCCATGTCCGCGCCGGTCCGGGCGTCGGAGAGGAACACCTCGGCGAACTCGTCCTGGCCGGCGAGGTTGCGGATGGGGCGGATCTCGACGCCGGGCTGGTCCGTGGGCAGGAGCAGCATGGTCAGGCCCTTGTGCCGGACGGAGTCCGGATCGGTGCGGGCGAGGACGTAGAGCCAGTCGGCGTGGATGCCGAAGGACGTCCACACCTTCTGTCCGCTCACCACCCAGCTGTCGCCGTCGCGCTCGGCCCGGGTGCGGACCGATGCCAGGTCGGAGCCCGCGCCGGGCTCGCTGAAGCCCTGGCCCCACAGTTCCCGGACGGCGAGGATGGGCGGCAGGAAGCGCTTCTTCTGTTCCTCGGCGCCCACCTTGAGGAGCATGGGGCCGAGCAGGTCGAGGGAGTTGCCGGTGGCCCGGTAGGGGGCGTTCACGCGGGCGTACTCGTACTCGAAGACGATCTCCTCCAGCAGACCGAGACCCCGTCCGCCGTACTCCCTCGGCCAGCCGACGCCCAGCCAGTTCCCCGCGGACAGCTCGCGGTCCCAGGCTAGGCGGACCTCCCAGGCGGCGCCGTCGGTGGGGCCGCCCACGCCCCGGTGTGCGGCGAACTCGCCCACGAGGTGGTCCGCGAGCCAGTCCCGCAGTTCGTCGCGGAAGTCGCGTACGGCGGGTCCGAAGTCCAGCTCCATGCCAACGTCCTCCTGTGGTTCAGATGCCGAGCCGGGCGGCCAGCAGTTCCCGGTGGTGCGACGGCGGGCCGAGCAGCGCCTCGGAGCTCTTGGCCCGCTTGAAGTACAGGTGCGCGGGGTGCTCCCAGGTGAAGCCGATGCCGCCGTGGACCTGGATGTTGTCGCCGGCGACCCTGGTGAACGCCTCCGAGCAGAAGACGTGCGCCAGTGCGGCCGCTACGGCGATCTCCGTCTCGTCCCCGGCGTCCAGCGCCCACAGTCCGCCGTACGCGGCCGAGCGGGCCGACTCGATGTCCGTGAGCATGTCGGCGCACTTGTGCTTGATCCCCTGGAAGGAGCCGATGGGCCGCCCGTACTGCACCCGGATCCGGGCGTAGTCCACGGCGGCGTCCAGGGCCGCGGCCGCTCCGCCGACCTGTTCGGCGGCGAGCAGGACGGAGGCGGTGGCGAGGGTCCGTCGCAGCGCGGGCCACGCCGTGCCCTCCGTGCCGAGCAGCCGGGCGGGGGTGTCCGCGAACTCGAGCCGGGCCTGTTTGCGGGTCTGGTCGAGGGTGGGGAGAGGGGTGCGGACGAGACCCGGTGCGTCGGCGGCGTCGACCGCGAAGAGGCTGACGCCGGAGGGGGTGCGGGCGGCGACGAGGAGCAGGTCGGCGAGGTGGCCGTCGGGGACGTAGGTCTTCGTGCCGGTCAGCTGCCAGCCGGACGCCGTGTCGTGTGCGGTGAGGCGGATGCCGGGTTCGTCCCAGCGGCCGCTGTCCTCGGTGAGCGCCAGCGTGGCGACCGTCTCGCCGGACGCGATGCCCGGCAGGAGGTCGCGCCGGGCCTGCTCGTCGTCGCAGCGCAGCAGGGCTTCGGCGGCCAGGGCCACGGTGGCGAAGTACGGCCCGCACAGCAGCGCGCGGCCGGCCTCCTCGAAGACGATGCCGAGGTCGGCGTAGCCGAAGCCGGAGCCGCCGTACTCCTCCGGTACGGCGAGGCCCTGGAGGCCCAGTTCGCCGGCCATCCGGCGCCAGACGAGGTCGTCGTGGCCCTCCGGATCGGCGGCGAGACGGCGTACGGCCGCCTCGTCGGAGTACTTGGCCAGGAACGACCGTACGACTTTGCGTAGTTCGTCCTGTTCCTGGGTGAAGGTGAGGTCCATGCCGACCTTCCCGTCCTCGGTGCGACGCGGCTGCCGACCGCTTGCCGCACTCCACTCGATACAGTTAGATAATTATAGTATCCGCACTGATTCCACCAGGAGCGCGACGTGACCGATATCTACGCCCCGTTCACGAGCCTGACCTTCGAGCGGCCCGCGCCCGGCGTGCTGCGCGTCGTGCTCGACGCCCCGCACCTCAACGCGGTCGATCCCCGGATGCACGGGGAGCTGGCCGACATCTGGCCGGTGATCGACCGGGACGAGCAGACCCGGGCCGTGCTGTTCCAGGGGGCGGGCCGGGCGTTCTCGGCGGGCGGCACCTTCGACTCCATCGATGCCATGACCGGGGACTACGCGGTCCGTACCCGGGTGATGCGCGAGGCACGGGACATGGTCTACGGGGTCATCAACTGCTCCAAGCCGGTCGTCTCGGCGATCCACGGTCCGGCGGTCGGCGCGGGACTGGTCATCGGGATGCTCGCGGACATCTCCGTCGCCGCCCGCACTGCGAAGATCGTCGACGGGCACACGCGTCTCGGGGTCGCGGCCGGTGACCACGCGGCCATCTGCTGGCCGCTGCTGTGCGGCATGGCGAAGGCCAAGTACTACCTGCTGACCTGCGAGGCGCTCACCGGTGAGGAGGCCGAGCGGATCGGCCTGGTGTCCAAGTGCGTGGACGACGCGGACGTGCACACCGAGGCACTGCGCGTGGCGACCGTCCTGGCCGACGGTCCCACCAGTGCGATCAGCTGGACCAAGCGGTCCCTCAACCACTGGTACCGCACCGCGCAGCCGATCTTCGAGGCCTCCCTCGGGCTGGAGTTCTTCGGGTTCGGCGGACACGAGGTCGTCGAGGGGCTGGCCGCCCACCGCGACAAGCGCACCCCGGACTTCGAGGGCGTGGGCAGCAAGCACCCGCTCGATCTCTGACCACCCACGAGAGGAACCGACCGATCATGACGCCGCACCGGACCACCACCGAAGTCCCGCCCCTGGTCAAGGGGTTGACGTACGAGGAGATGCCGGTCGGGCAGGTCTTCCGGACCGCCCGCCGGACCGTCACCGAGACCGACCTGGTCAACTTCGTCACCTGGGGCGGCTTCACCGAGCCCCTCTTCTGGGACGCCACGCACGCGGCGGAGGGCGGATACAGCGGCCGCCTGGTCCCGGGCGGCCTGACGTACTGCCTCGCCGAGGGGCTCGTCCTGCAGACGAACGTCCTGCACGGCACGGGGCTCGCGTTCCTGCACATGGAACTGACCGTGCGGGGGCCGGTGTACGTCGGGGACACGCTGCACGCGATCGTGGAGACGACGGGCTGCCGCCCCTCCAGCAAGCCCGGGCGGGGCGTGGTGACCAGCCGGATCACCGTACGCAACCAGCAGGACGAGGACGTCCTGGTCTACTGCCCGGTACGGCTGATCCGCGGCCGCGACTACGAGGCGCCGACGCCCTGACTCCCGGGTACGAGGCTCAGTCCGCACTTCGGACCGGTGCCGGGCTCTGCGGCGAACGCTCCCCCGTGCACCCAGTCCGACGGCATCGTGGGCCCGGGCGCGACCTCGTGGTCCGGGACCGCCATCGCGTACAGGCGGGTGTAGCGGAACTTCGCTTCCAGGTTGTCGAGGACCGACCAGTACTCGTAGCCGCACACCTCCACGCCTGCGGCGACGATGCCCGCGAGCCAGGACAGGCGGGCGCGGAGCAGGGCGCGGCGCCGGGTGTCGTCGCTGTGTCCGGTGTCGTCGACCAGGTCCAGGTCACCCATGCCGTTGTCGACGACGGACAGCGGGGGCAGGTCGTCGCCGTACAGCTCGTACAGGCCGGCGACGGCGTCGGCGAGGCCCTCGGGGATGATGGGCCAGCCGTAGGCGGTCGTCTCGACGTCGTCGAAGGGGACGATGGCGAAGCCGAGACTGACCAGCAGGCGGTTGACCTCGTTGAGGGCGCTGCGGCACTTCGTGGCGGGCAGCACGCGGGGCAGGTTCTCCGGCGCGGTGACCCGGAACGGGGTGTGCCAGGACAGGCCCAGCAGGTCCTGGGCGGTGGCGATGATCTCCAGGTCGCCGGGGCGGACGCAGCCGGTGGCCGGTACGGGCGCCACGTCGTCCTCCGTCACCATGTGCTCGCCGAGCAGCAGGGGGTCGAGGAACAGCCGGTTGGTCCAGCTCTCCAGGCGCTCCAGCGCGAGCCGGTCGTAGGGGTCGTCGGTGGCCGCATAGCCGCCGACGAGGGTGATCGTCGTACCGATCCGACCGCTGACGCCCGCCGATTTCAGGGCCCGGGTGGCGAGCCCGTTGGCGAGCAGGATGTGGTGGACGGCGGGCAGTCCCGCCCGGCCCGCACCCCGGCCCGGTGAGTACATTCCGGCCACGTGGTCGGCGAGGGTGGGGCCGGCCAGGTCGGTGGAGGTGATCCAGCGCTCCACCCGGTCGCCGAAGCGACGGCCCAGTTCGGCCGCGTACGCGGCGAAGTGCTCGGCGGTGTCGCGGGCGAGCCAGCCGCCGGCGGAGTCCAGCCAGGGCGGCAGCGTGCGGTCGAACAGGGTGAGCGCGGGCCGCGTCCCCTGCGCGAGCAGGGCGTCCAGTGCGCGGTCGCAGCGGTCCAGTGCCGCCCGGTCCCAGCTGCCGGGGCCGTCGGGCTGGAGCCGCGGCCATCCGGCGACCATGCGGTGGGTGTCCGCGGAGACGCCGAGCAGCTGCCGGATGTCGTCGGTCCACTGCCGGAAGTGTCCCCCGCGTTCGGGCGGGGGCGGCGGTGGGGCCGCGATGGTGTCCGCGGTGGCGACCCCCCAGTCGACACCGCGAAGGGATTCGTGCAGGAAACCATCGCTCATGGTTTACCGTCCAGGCGGTGAAATGGTTGAGCGCATTCAACTGAATGCCCGCCGTCGGGACGCTAACACTTCGAGCAAACTACGACAATGTTTCAGCCAGATCTCTTCGGTCCGCGGGGCCCGGCCTGCCGGATACCGGTCTGAGCCCCGGTGCGGACGGTCCGGCCGTCTACTCCCCCAGGGGACGGAAGTCCTCCTCCTGCCACCAGGGGTAGACGGCCGGCATGTCCTTGCTGACCAGGCCGGGAAACTCGGGTGGCCGTTTGGCGAGGAAGGACTCGACCCCCTCGACGGGGTCCGGGCCGCCGCCGATCTGGCTCATGATCCGTGAGTCGAGCCGGTGCGCCGCCATGGGGTGGGGCTCGCCGAGCATCCGCCACATCATCTGGCGGGCCAGGGCCACCGAGATCGCGGAGGTGTTCTCGGCGATCTCCCGGGCGAGTGCGTACGCCGCCGGCAGCAACTCCTCCGGGGCGTGGACGGAGCGGACCAGCCCGGCGGCCAGCGCCTCCTCGGGGCCGAAGACGCGGCCCGTCGCCACCCACTCCATGGCCCGCTGCATGCCGACCGCCCGTGGCAGGAACCAGCTCGCCGCCGACTCCGGCACGATGCCCCGGCGCGCGAAGACGAAGCCGAACTTCGCCGAGGTCGACGCGAGGCGGATGTCCATGGGCAGGGTCATGCTGGCGCCGACACCGGCCGCCGGGCCGTTGATCGCCGCGATGACCGGTTTGGTGCTGGAGAAGATCCGCAGCGCGACCCGGCCGCCGGTGTCCCGGTGCCAGGCGCCCGCCTTGCGGTGATCGAAGGAGGAGCCGCCCGAACTGACGTCGGCGCCCGCGCAGAAGCCGCGTCCGGCGCCGGTCACGACGGTCACCCGTACCCCGTCGTCCGCGTCGGCCGCGTCCAGGACGTCGAGCAGGTCCTGCATCATCTGCGGGTTGAAGGCGTTGAGCCGCTCGGGCCGGTTGAGGGTGACGGTGAGGATCCGGTCCGCCACCTCGACCCGCACGGTCTCGTACTCCTGCTCCGTCATGCGCGTCCTCCGTCACTCCGCGGGCCGGTTCCCAGAAAGCTTAATTAGTTATAGCATTCAACTCTCATAACTAATCCTGGACGAGGGCGGTGGAGATGACGGATCTGGTGGTGACGGCCGTCGGGCCGGTCCGGCTGGTCGAGTTGAACCGGCCGGAGCAGCTGAACGCGATGAGCGAGGAACTGCACACCGCACTCGCGTCGGTGTGGGAGGAGATCGCCGCCGACCCGGAGGCACGGGTGATCGTGCTCACCGGGCGCGGCCGGGCGTTCAGCGCCGGCGGCAACTTCGACATCATGACCCGGGTCCAGCGCGAGAGCGCCTTCCGGGAGCAGAACGTCGACGAGGCCCGGCGGATCGTCACCGGCCTGGTCCGCTGCCCCCTCCCCGTGATCGCGGCGGTCAACGGCCCGGCCGTCGGCCTCGGTTGCAGCCTGGCCCTGCTGAGCGACCTGGTACTGATCGCCGACGACACCTACGTCGCCGACCCGCACGTCCAGGTCGGACTGGTCGCCGGTGACGGCGGTGCGTACGTCCTGCCGCTCCTCGTCGGGCTGACCCGGGCGAAGGAACTGCTGTTCCTGGGCGACCGGGTGAGCGCCGAGGACGCGGTCCGGCTGGGCATCGCCAACCGGGCCGTGCCCGGGGACAAGCTCCTGGACGAGGCCATGGACCTGGCCGGACGCCTGGCCGCCCTGCCCGCGCAGGCCCTGCGCGAGACCAAGCGCGCGGTCAACCGGCACCTGGAGCAGGCCCTCGACACCGTGATGGAACCGGCCCTGCTCGCCGAGCGGGACACCATGCACGCACCGGACCACATCGCCGCGGTCGAGCGGATCATCGCGTCGCGCGGCCGACGCTGAACCCGAGCGCTGCGCCGCAGAGCTGAGCCTGAGAGGAGTACCCGGATGGACTTCGCGTTCAGCGAGGAGCAGGAGGAACTCGGGCGCACGGTACGGGCGTTCCTCGCGGACACCTCGCCCGAGACCGAGGTGCGGCGCCTGATGGAGACCCCGGAGGGCTTCGACCGGGCGCTGTGGCGCCGGATGGGTTCGGAGCTGGGACTCCAGGGGCTGGCCGTACCCGAGGAGTACGGCGGGGCCGGGTGCGGGCCGGTCGAAGTGGGCGTGGTCATGGAGGAGATGGGCCGTGCGCTGCTGTGTGCGCCCTTCCTGTCCTCGGCCGTGCTCGCGACGACCGCGCTGCTGCGGTGCGCCGACGAGGAGGCCCGCAAGCGTCTGCTGCCGGGGCTGGCCTCCGGCGAGCTCGTGGCGACGCTCGCCCTGACCGAGGACTCGGCCCGCTGGGACGAGACGGGAGTGCGGCTCACCGCCCGTGAATCCGCGGGGAGTTGGCTGCTCACCGGGCACAAGACGTTCGTCCTCGACGGCGCGGCCGCCGATGTCGTGCTCACCGTCGGCCGTACCGAGGACGGCATCGGCGTCTTCCTCGTGGACGGCGACGCGCCCGGTCTGACCCGCACTCCGCTGCCCACCATGGATCCGACACGTCGGCAGGCACACCTCGACTACGCGGGCGTACCGGCGACCCGGCTGCGGACCCACGGCGACGGCTGGGAGCTGGTCGCGGAGGTCCTGGACCGGGCCGCGGTGGCGCTGGCCGCCGAGCAGGTCGGCGTGGCCTCCCGCACGCTCGACACGGCGGTGGAGTACGCCAAGGTGCGGCACCAGTTCGGGCGGGCGATCGGCTCCTTCCAGGCCGTCAAGCACCTGCTGGCCGACGTGCTCCTGGAGGTGGAGTCGGCGCGTGCCGCCGCGCACTACGCGCTGCTCGCCGCCGAGAACGAGACCCCGGACCTGTCCGCCGTGGCGAGCCTGGCCAAGGCCTTCTGCTCCGACGCCTGTCTGCGGGCGACGACGGAGAACATCCAGGTCCACGGCGGTATCGGCTTCACCTGGGAGCACCCGGCCCATCTGTATCTCAAGCGGGCCAAGACCTCACAACTGCTGTTCGGCGACCCGGCGTACCACCGGGAACTGCTCGCACGGCGCATCGGACTGGACGCGGTCGAAGGAGCGGCATGAAGGTCGACGGCAAACTCAACGTGTGGAGCACCGGCGAGGTGGTCGAGGAGGCCCGGCACCACGAGAAGGCCGGCTACGACGGCCTGTGGGCGTCCGAGTCGAAGCACGACCCGTTCCTGCCGCTGCTGCTCGCGGCCGAACACACCGACCGCCTGGAGGTCGGTACCGCCATCGCGGTCGCCTTCGCCCGCTCCCCCATGCAACTCGCGTACACGGCGCATGACTTGCAGACCTACTCCGGTGGGCGTTTCTCCCTCGGTCTCGGCAGCCAGATCAAGCCGCACGTCGAGCGGCGGTTCTCGATGCCGTGGAGCCGGCCCGCGGCCCGGATGCGGGAGTACGTGAGCGCGCTGCACGCCATCTGGGCGGCCTGGAACGAGGGCGTGAAGCTCGACTTCCGCGGCGACTTCTACACGCACACCCTCATGGCCCCCTTCTTCTCCCCGCCGCCCGCGACCGGCGGCGCGCCCAAGGTCTTCGTGGCCGCCGTCGGGGAGGCGATGACCCGGGTGGCGGGCGAGGTCGCGGACGGGCTCCTCGCGCACGGGTTCACCACCGAGCGCTATCTGCGGGAGGTCACGCTGCCGACCGTGGAGGCCGGTCTCGCGGCCACCGGACGTACACGCGGCGACTTCTCGGTGTCCCATCTGCTGCTGACGGCGACCGGCCGCACCGAGGAGGAGATGGCCCGCGCGGTGGACGGCACCCGCCGGCAGATCGCCTTCTACGGCAGCACGCCCGCCTATCGCGGGGTCCTCGAACTGCACGGCTGGGGCGAACTAGGCGACGAGCTCAACGCGCTCTCGAAGTCGGCCCGCGAGGACAAGTGGGAGGCGATGGGCCGGCTCGTCGACGACGAGGTGCTGCACACCTTCGCGGTGGTGGCGGAACCGGACCGGGTGGCGGACGAGATCCGGCGCCGGTACGGGGCACTCGTCGACCGGGTGTCCTTCTACACCGCGTACGAGATCGACGCCGAGGTGTGGGAGCCGATCGTGCGGGACCTGCGCGAGAGCTGAACGGTCAGCCGAGCAGGTCCAGGACCGTCGTCATGGACCTGCTCTGCAGCAGGTAGTCCTCGGCCTCCTGCAGGTGGACCCGCCACAGTTCCTCGGCGTCCTCGGTCCGGCGCGCGGCGACCAGGTCCACGAGGGCGCCGTGGGCCCTGAAGCCCCGGCGGTTGGCCCGGATGTTCTCGGGGCTGCCGGCGTCGAGGTCGACGTGGGACCAGTTCGCCTGGTCGATGATGTGGCGGACCATGCCGTTGAGCACGGCGAGCGTCTCGTTGCCCGCCAACTCGACGACGAGGGCGTGGAACTCCATGTGGGCGCGGATGAACGCCGACGGGTCGTCCATGAGTTCCTCGGCCTCGGCGACGGCGGCCCGCAGCCGCTGAAGGTCCTCGTCCGTGCGCCGTTCGGCAAGCAGCCCGGCGCACGGCGCCTCGATGACCGTACGGGCGTCGTACACGTCCTTGAGGGTCGTCCCCCGGTACTCCAGCACCACGCCCGCGTAACGGGCGGCCACCGTGCCCTCCGGGACCTGGACCCGCGCGCCGCCGCGGGCGCCCCGGCGCACGTTGATCAGCGACTCCGACTCAAGGACCCGGAACGCCTCGCGCAGGGTGGGCCGGGAGACGGCGAACTCCTCCATGAGGGCCGTCTCGGACGGCAGCGCGTCCCCCTCGACGAGTTCGCCGCGCACGATCATCCGGCGCAGCCGTGCCGCCACCAGCTCGGCCATTTTAGGGACCCGCACCTGGCCGCCGTTGATCCCGCCTCCGACCCGTCTTCCGGTCTCACTCATCGCGGGACCACCTCCGTCCGACCGGCAGGCGCGCAGCGCGGCCCGAACCGGATGACCCACTGTACAACTAGATAACTATTTGAACTAGGTTATCGAGTTGGTTCGGATGAGGTGGTCGGCCAGGGACAGCAGCAGGTCGCGGCCGACCGACCGTTCGCGCATGTCACCCATCATCAGCGGGACGTCGGGGTCGAGATCGAGCGCCTCGCGCACCTCGCCCTCGTCCCGGTCCCGGCGCCCGTGGAAGCAGTTGACGCCCACCACGAAGGGAATGCGCCGGCTCTCGAAGAAGTCGATGGACGCGAAGCTGCTCTCCAGTCTGCGGGTGTCGGCGAGGACGACCGCGCCCAGGGCGCCGTGCACGAGGTCGTTCCACATGAACCAGAAGCGCTCCTGCCCGGGCGTGCCGAAGAGGTAGACCACAAGCCGGGGGCTGACCATGATGCGGCCGAAGTCCATGGCGACGGTGGTGGTGGACTTGCGCTCGACGCCCTCCACGTCGTCGACGCCGACACTGGCGACGGTGAGGTACTCCTCGGTGCGCAGGGGCGCCACCTCGCTCACCGCGCCGACGAGGGTCGTCTTGCCGACGCCGAAGCCGCCGGCCACGAGGATCTTGACGGCGGCGGGAGCCGCGCCGACGGTGCGTGGGGTGAGGTCAGAGTCTGCGGAGACCATCCCTCACCGCCCGAAGTAGGTTCATGTCCACGGTGCTTCCTGCCGCGACTGCGAGCGGCGGACGGGTGGTCGCCCTGCCCAGGGCTACCAGGTCGTCGATGAGTATCTTCGCCACCGAGATCGGCAGATCCAGTCCGGCGGCGATCTCGGCCACCGCCGCCGGCGTACGGCACTGCCGCAGGATGGCGCGGTGCTCGGGTTGCAGACCGCGCGAGGACCGGCCCGGAACCTCCGGCTCGACGGTCGTCACGAGGGTGATCAGGGTGAGGTCGTCACGGACCGGTGCGGTGCGGCCCTGGGTGATCGTGTAGGGCCGCACGGACTGCGCGTCCGCGTCGTCCGCATCCATGCCGTCCGTCCAGTGACTCACTCACGTACACCGCCCTCGACGGTGGGCATGACGACGCGTGCCTCCGCGCCGAGGCGCCTGCCGACCTGCTGCATGAGCGTGTGCATGGCCACGGCCATCAGTTCGGCGTCCACCTCCTGGGAGGCCACGACCGCCAGATGGGTGCCACGGCCGGCGGCCGAGATGAACAGCCACAGGTCGGCCAGCTCGACGATCACCTGGTGGACCGGCCCCCCGTCGAAGAGCGTCCCCACCCCGCGGGCCAGACTCTGCTGGCCGGTGGCCACGGCGGCGAGGCGCTCGGCGTCGCCCCGGGCGATGGTGCTGGACTGGCTCACCACCAGGCCGTCGTCGGACAGCACGATGGCGTGCCGGGTGCCGGGGACCTGTTCGACGAGGCCGTCCAGCAGCCAGTCGAGATCCTGATGAGTGGCGGTCGTTCGCAGCGTCATGGTCAGTCTTCCGTCGGGAAACTTCTGCGGTCCGGCAGGACGTCGGCGGGGCCGTGGTCTGCCGTGGTGGTCGTACGCCGGGCCATCCGGGACTGGCGTTGGAAGGCACCGACGGTGGCGCCGGAGCGGGCCGGTGTGGGCCGGGGGCGGGCCTCCCGCTCGTCCGGGGCGGGCCGTGCGGCCGCGTCGGGGTCGCGCAGTTCGTCGGCCAGGCTGGCCTGGCGCACGCGTTTGGGCAGCGGATGCACCACCTCCTGGGCGGCGGGCCGGGACGGTGCGCCGAGGGCGGCCGGTGCCGGGTGGACCGGTGGCGGGCCGAAGGGCTGGGACGGGAGAGACCGGCGCGGTGCGCGGACCGGGTCCTGTCCCGTGCCCGGCTGGTGCGGTACGGGACGGGGACGCTGCGGGCCGTTCTGCAGCCGCTCCCGCAAGGCGGCCGCGCCGGGCGGCGCACCACTGGTGGCCGGCTGCCGGATGCGCGGGTCCGGACCGTGAGCGGCGACCGGCGCCGCCTCGACGTCCGACGCCACCAGGTCGGGCGCGGGCGGCCAGGAAGTGACGATCTCCTCGACGGGCCCGGAGTCCTCGATGACGACGAGTTCGTCCGGGATGAGGACGACCACCCGTGTTCCGCCGAACGCCGAGGGCCGCAACTCCACCTGGATGCCGAGGCCCTGCGCGAGCCGGGCGACGACGTACAGTCCGAGCCTGACGTCGTCGGCCCGCGACATCACGTCCATGCGGGGCGGGTCGGCCATCAGATGGTTGACCGCCTCGTACTGACCGGCGTCCATGCCCACTCCGCGGTCCTCGATCTCCACGGCGAGACCGCGCCCGACCTGGGCGGCGTACACCTCCACGGGAGTCGGCGGCCGGGAGAAGCCCACCGCGTTCTCCATCAGCTCGGCCAGGACGTGGATGACGAGGCCGACGGCACGCTCGGAGAGCCAGACGCGGCCCTGCACCTCGATCTGGATCCGCCGGTAGTCCTGCACCTCGCTCTGTGCGGAGCGCAGCACGTCCAGCACCAACACCGGCTTGCGCCAACGCCGTTGGGGCTGACCGCCACCGAGGATGACCAGGTTCTCCTCGTAGCGGCGCAGCCTCGCGGTGAGGTGGTCGAGGTCGAAGAGGTCCTCCAGGATCTCGGGGTCCTCGTGCTTGCGCTCCAGTTCGCTGAGCTTCTTCATCTGCAGGCCGATGAGCAGCTGGGTGCGGCGGGCGATGCGCTGCAGGAGCTTCTCGAAGCCGTGGAGCTGGCCCACCTGGGCCACCGTGGTGTCCAGGGCGGTGTGACGGGCGAGGTTGAGGGCCCGGCCCAGCTGCCCGAGTTCGTCGCCGCCGTGCTGGATCGCCGGGAGTTCGGCGTCGGGGTCGACGACCTCGCCCCGGCGCAGACGGGCCACCACGTCCGGCAGCCGGGTCTGCAGGTCGGTCGCGGCGGTGCGCAGTGCGGAGATCCTGCGGCGCAGCATGCGGGTGAACAGGGCGGTGATGAGGGCGACCACGAGTACGGCGACGGCGTTGCCGGCGCTGGTGGCGATCAGCCGGGTCTCCATCGCCCGCAACTGCTTGTCGGTGGCGGCCGTCAGTGTCTTCGCGTAGGCGGCGTTGCGCACCTGGAGTTGCGCGGTGACCTGCTGGACGCTGTCGCGCCAGTCCCGCCCGAGCTTCTTGGAGAACCGGTCGGTGTCGCCGCCGGTGGCGGAGCCCGCCAGCACGGCCTGTTCGACGGCGGTCTTCTTCTTCCACGCGCTGTCCGCCATGAGCGTGCGGAAGTGCCGCGCCTCGTCGTCCGACAGCAGCGGCACGACCTTGTCGTCGTAGATGAACTGCTGGGCGCCGATCCAGGCGGCGAGCTGTGCCCGCTCGTCACCGGTGAGCTTGCCGCTCGCCGAGGCGCGGGTGAACAGCGCGTCCTCACGCGAGATCATCTCGGCGCCCCAGTTCTCGTCGATGACCGGGCGCACCAGGTGGTCGATGCCGGGCAGGCCGACGGTGCTGAGCGTGTTGAACACCTTCAGGTGCCGGGAGATCAGACCCGTGTAGTCGTCGAACGTCCGTTGTGGCGAGGCGGTCCGCCCGTCGACGCCCGCGCGGTAGTCCGGCAGGTTCCGCAGGGCCCTGCCCAGGTCGACGACGTCGCCGCGGATGTCGGCCGGCGCGTTCCACCCGCTGCCGGGCAGCGCCTCGACGGCCTTGACGGCCGCGTCGGTACGGGTCCGCTGGGCGGTCAGCTGCTTCTCGTACCCGGCGGGGTCGGCCAGGGCCGCCGCGCTGAGCCGGCGTTCCTCCTGCAGACTGAAGAAGGCGCCCAGTACCGGCCGGGCGGCCTGCGTGGAGACGTCGTTGCGGTCCTGCTGGCGCCACCAGTCGGAGTAGAGCTGTGCGGAGTCGACCGCCCACAGCGCCACCAGGGTCACGATGGGCACCAGGGCCAGGACGAGCAGGACCGTGCGCAGCGCGGGCTGCCGTCCGGCTCGGGGTTCCCGTCGGCCCTGTCTGTTCGACGCTCGCGCATGCACTGCCACTTCAGGACCTCAGCGATGCTCACAGAGGCGGGCCACCCCAGCGGGGCCCGCGCGATGCGGGAGATGCTATCGCTGGAAACCGCTAACTCAATACACTTAGAGTAATCGGTGTTTAAATTATGGTGAGGTTGTGGAGCGGCCCGAGGGGCCGTTCACCCCTCCGGCACGAAGTACGGCAGTGCGATCTCGTCGGTGAGGGTGCGGAAGTCCACGCGCACGCGCATCCCGATGGTCACGCCGTCGGGGTCTTCGGCGTCCACGTGCGACAGGAGGGTGCCCCCGTCGTCGAGGTCGATCACGGCCAGCGCGAAGGGGGTGTCGAAGCCGGGTCCCGGCGCGCGGTGCACAACGGTCACCGAGTAGACGCTCCCCCGGCCCGCGCTGGGCGCGTACGCCCAGTCCCGCGTCATACAGCCGGGGCAGGCCGGTTCGGGAACGAAGAAGCGCAGCCCGCAGGAGGGGCACTGCGGGACGACCAGTTCGCCGCGCCGGGCGGCCTCCCAGAACGGCCGGGACAGCTCGGTGGGGACGGGGACGGGCCTGCTCATCGCATCCTCCCGAGGACGCTCATCTCGTAGTGCTGGGCTCCCGAGCCGGCGTTCCCGACCACCGCCAGCTCCGCGCGCTCGACCTGGTGCACCGCCGTGCCGCGCAACTGCCGTACGGCTTCCACGACTTTGAGGGTCATCTGCTGTGTCCCGTTCCAGGCGTACGACAGACAGCCGCCGTCCGGGTTGACGGGATGCTTGCCGCCGACGGCGATGGCCCCGCTCGCGGCGAGCGGCCCACCCTCCCCCTCCCCACACAGTCCGAGGATCTCCAACTGCCTGATGATCTCGAAGGAGTTGGGGTCGTACAGCGAGAAGACGTCCACGTCGTGCGGGCTCACTTGGGCCATCGCATAGGCGCGGGTGGCGGCGTCCCGGCCGAGCCCGCCGACCTCCCGGTGCAGCGCCGGGTTGGCGTACGCGGCCTGGTGGTACTCCATGCCCCCGCCGAGGACGGCCACGGGCGGGTGCGGCAGGTCGCGGGCGCGTTCGGCGGTGGTCACGACGAGCGCGGCGCCGCCCTCGCCGACGATGCAGCAGTCCAGCAGATGGAAGGGGGTCGCGACCATGCGGGAGGCGAGGACGTCGGCGGCGGTGTACGGGCCACGGCCGTACATCATCGCCTCCGGGTTGGTGGTGCCGTTGTTGCGGATGGTGGCGGCGACCTCCGCGAGCTGACGGGGAGTCGTCCCGTACTCGTGCATGTGCCGTGCCGCCACCAGCGCGAACTGGGCGACGACATAACTGCCCCACACGTCCGCGAACTCCAGCGCCACACCGGCCCCCACGGGACCCGCCCCCCGCGAGACCAGCTTGCAGCCGCCGACCACGACGGTGTCCGCGAACCCGGCCCGGACGGCAGCCGCCGCCTTCAGCAGGCCGCGCGAGCCCGCGTTGTCGAGCATCGAGTCGCTGGTCCAGCGCAGGTCCCGGCCCAGCATGCGCGCCCAGGAGCTGCCCTCGCCGGGCACGCCGCCCGGGCCGGGCCAGTCGACCTGGGCGCCGTCCACGTCGTCGGGTGTCAGCCCGGCGTCCGCGATGGCGCCGCTCACCGCTTCCAGCGCGAGGTCCATGGCGTCCCGGTCCGGGAGGGACAGGGCCTGTTCGGTGGCGTGCACGCCGACGACGACCGGCAGACGGCGGTCCGCGGGGTTCATCGACCGGCGCCGAGCGTGTCGCCGCCGGGGTAGCCGCCCCCGCCGAAGCGCTCGTCGAGCGCCTCGTAGTCCTTCGCGTAGTCCTTGGTGCGCGGCAGCGCCTCGACGAACTCCACCGTCTTCGGCTTCTTGTACGAGGCGATCCGCGCCCGGCAGTGCTCGATGACGTCGGCCGCGGTGACCGGATCGGCGTCGGGGCGCAGTACGACGACCGCCTTGACGTCCTGCGCCCAGCGCTCGTTGGGCACGCCGATCACGGCGGCCTCCCTGACCGCGGGGTGCGCTTCGATGCAGTTCTCGACCTCGGCGGGGAAGATGTTCTCGGCCGCCGACTTGAGCATGCGGGTCGTGGTCCCGAGGAAGCTGATCGTGCCGTCGCTCTCACGCCGGCCGAGGTCGGTGGTGTGCCACCAGCCGAAGCGGAAGCGCTCCTCGTTGGTCTCGGGCCGGTTCCAGTAGCCGAGGTGCACGAGGTCGCCGCGGACGCAGATCTCGCCGGCCACGCCCACCGCGCACTCCTCGCCGGTGCCGTCCAGGACGCGTACGGCGGTGAAGGGGCCGGGGCGTCCCGCGTTGCCGGTGCCCGCGCCGCCGTAGGCGCCGGTCACGGCGAAGCCGGTCACCTCGGTCTGCCCGTAGCCGCGGCCCTCGCCGCCGCCGTTGCGGGTGAAGCGGCTGGTGTCGGTGGGTACGGTGCCCTGCCACAGGGGGGCGGCGACGCTCGCCTTCAGGTGGGACAGGTCGTGTCCGGCCTCGCGGTTCAGTGCGACGAGCTGGGCGATGGTCGGCGGCATCAGATAGGCGTGGGTGCACTGTTCCGCCGCGAGCAGCGGGAGCAGTTCCTCGGCGACGACGCGGCGGACGATGACGTTCTTGCCGCCGTGGACGAAGGCCGGGACGCCCCAGAACTGGTAGTTGCCGATGTGGAACATCGGTCCGGCGCCGAGGAAGGCGGTCTCGGTGCCGATGTCCCCCATCCAGGCGGCGCTCGCGCCCATGGCGAGGAGGTTGCGGTGCGAGAGCATCGAGCCGGACTGCCGTCCGGAGATCGCCGCGGTGTAGATGACCAGCAGCGCGGAGTCGGGATCCACCTCGATGCCGGCCGCCGGGCCCTCGGGGGAGCCGGAGGCCAGGAAGGACTCGTACGAGTCGGGTTCCGCGGTGCTCTGCGTGTCGTGTTGCAGCCACAACGCCCGGTGGTCGGTGCCCAGTTCGGCCCGTGCCTTGCGTACGGTGTCGCCGATCTCCTCGTCCTGCCAGACCACGACCCGGGGGTCGAAGTCCTCGACGGCGAACGCCATTTCGGGGGCGGCCCAGCGCCAGTAGCCGGGGCAGACCATGGCGCCGATCTTCCCGGCGGCGCCGAGCAGCTCCCAGATGCGGAAGGAGTTCTGGCCCAGCCACAGGATGCGGTCGCCGGTGCCGACGCCCGCCTCGGTGAGGGCGTGGGCGAGCCGGTTGGTGCGCTCGTCGAGCTGCGGCCAGGTCAGCCGGGTGTCGCCGTCGACGAGGGCGACGCCGTCGGGGTAGGACCTGCGGTGCTCGCGGATGAGGTCGCCGAACGTCAGGCGGCGGGCGGAGTGCATGCTGTGGGCTCCAGAGGCTTCTCGAAGAATGCGTGAAGAGGGTGCGGCACCGTCAGACGCGGCCGACGCCGACGCCCTTGACGTGGATGAACTCCTCCAGTCCGGCCCGGCCGCCTTCCCGTCCGAAGCCGCTGATGCCGACGCCGCCGAAGGGCGTGGCGGGCGAAGTGATCGGGTTGGGGCCGGGGTTGACGTACACGGTGCCGGCCTTCAGTCGCGGAACCAGGCGGTTGACGCGGCCGATGTCGCGGGACTGGATGTAGGCGGACAGTCCGTACTCGGTGTCGTTGGCGAGGGCGACGGCCTCGTCCTCCGTGTCGAAGGGGGTGAGGGCGAGGACCGGGCCGAAGATCTCCCGCTGGGCGAGGTCGCTGCGGTTGTCGACGTCGGCGAAGACGGTCGGGGTGACGAACCAGCCGTCCGAGTCGATGGGTTCACCGCCGTGCACGAGTCGGCCGACACCGCCCTTGATTGCCTGGTCGATGGTGTTCCGGACCCGGTCGCGGGCTGCCCGGTCGATCAGCGGTCCGATGTAGGTCGTCGGGTCGAGCGGGTCGCCCACGGGCAGGTGGGCGACGACTCCGGCGACGCGTGCGACGACCTCGTCGTAGATCGGGCGCTCGACGAGCAGCCGGGTGGGCAGTGCGCAGCCCTGGCCGGTGTTGCTCATGGCGAAGGCCGCGCAGTACGGCACGACCGTGTCGAGGTCGGTGTCGGCGAAGAGCAGGTTGGCGGACTTGCCGCCCAGCTCGAACAGGACGGGCTTGAGGCTCTGGGCGGCACTCGCCATGATGCGGCGCGCGGTGGCGGGGCCGCCCGTGAAGGAGATCTTGTCGACGCCGGGGTGCGTCACCAGGGCCTCGCCCGCGTCGCCGAGTCCGGTGACGACGTTGATCACACCGTCGGGGATGCCCGCCTCGCGGGCCAGGTCGGCGAAGAGCAGGGCGGAGAACGGCGTGGACTCGGCCGGTTTGATGACCACGGTGTTGCCGGCGGCGAGCGAGGGCGGGACCTTCATCGCCAAAGACAGGGCGGGCGAGTTCCAGGTGATGATGTGCCCGATGACGCCGTACGGCTCGGCAAGGGTGTACTCGACGTTCTCGTGCGGGCTGTAGGCCGCGCCGACCAGGCCCTCGATCTTGTCCGCCCAGCCGGCGTAGTACTCGGTCCACTCGGCGACGTGGGGTCCGACGTTCTCGGCCCAGCCGCCGATGCAGACGCCGTTCTCCAGGGGGCAGATCGCCGCGAAGTCGGGGATGTGGTCGCGCAGCCGCCCTGCGAAGCGGGTGAGCAGGCGGCGGCGCTCGGCGGGCCGCATGGTGCCCCACACCTCGAAGGCCTGGCGGGCGGCGGCCACGGCCTGGTCCACCTCGGTGGGCCCGGCGAGCGGGATCAGGGCCTGGACGAGGCCGGTGGCGGGGTTGACGTGCTCGTAGAGCCCGCCGCTCGGGTCGTGGAGGTCCTTGCCCCCGATGACGAGCCGGGGGCGCGGCAGGTCCCGCTCGGCCCGATCCTGGTGCAGCTTCACGTCGACCGTGACCACGGTGCCTCCTGGAGCCCGGTGCCCTCACATCCGTACAGCTTAAATAGATAACCTATTTAGCCGAACCAATCAATGGCGAACGTCCGCCGTCCTTCAGAGCCCCAGTGACCGTCCGACGATCTCCTGCATGATCTCCGAGGTGCCGCCGAACACCCGCTGCACCCGGCTGTCCCGCCAGATGCGGGCGATCTCGTACTCGTTGACATAGCCGTAGCCGCCGAAGAGCTGCATGCAGCGGTCGATGACCGCCCAGCCGGTCTCCGTGGTCCAGTACTTGGCGGCGGCGGCCTCCTCGGGCGTCAGCTGGCCCTCGACCAGGGCCATGATGCAGCCGTCCAGATAGACCCGGGCGACGCCCAGCTTGGCCTTGATGTCGGCGAGGGCGAACCGGTTGGCCTGGAACCCGCCGATGGCCCGGCCGAAGGCGGTGCGGTCCTTGGCGTACTCCAGCGCGCAGCCGAAGGCCCGCTCGGCGGAGGCGAGGGCGGCGACCGCGATGGCGAGCCGCTCGGTGGGGAGGTTGCCCATCATGTGGTAGAAACCGCGCCCCTCCTGCCCGAGCAGGTTCTCGGCGGGGACGCGGACCTCACGGAAGAAGAGTTCCGCGGTGTCCTGGGCCTTCATGCCGACCTTGTCGAGCTTGCGGCCGCGCTCGAAGCCCTCGGTGCCGCGTTCGACGACGATCAGACTGATGCCCTTGTGCCCGGCGTCCGGGTCGGTCTTGCAGGCGACGATGACCAGGTCGGCGAGGATGCCGTTGGTGATGAAGGTCTTGGAGCCGTCGATCACCCACTCGCCGCCGTCCCTGCGGGCGGTCGTGCGGATGCCCTTGAGGTCGGATCCGGCGGCCGGCTCGGACAGCGCGAGTGCGCAGATCGTCTCGCCGCTGATCACACCCGGCAGCCAACGGGCCTTCTGCTGCGGGGTGGTGAGCTTCATCAGATACGGCGGGATGACGTCGTTCTGCAGACCGAGGCCGATGCCGACCGCGCCCGTGGCCGCCATCTCCTCGGCCATGATCGCGTTGTAGCGGAAGTCCCGGATGCCCTGGCCGCCGTACTCCTCGGGGAACTCCCAGCCGATGAGTCCGGCCTTGCCCGCGGCCGCCCACGCGGCGCGGCTGACCTGCCCCTCGCGCTCCCACTCCTCGCTGTGCGGGACACATTCCCGCAGGTAGTAGGTGCGGGCGGTCTCACGGAACAGGTCGTGCTCCTCGGTGAAGATCGTACGGCGCATCCTCGGCTCCACTCCTGCATCCCACATGGTCTGCATCTCGCTTATTCAGCTGAAGTAGTTATACGATAGCGCTGTTTCTGGACCTGGGCGAGGGAGGACGCGTGAGCGTACGGGACAAGGTGGCACTGGTCACCGGAGCGGGACGGGGCATCGGCGAGGCGATCGCCGACGCGCTGGCCGCCGCCGGAGCCTCGGTCGCCGTCTGTGACGTGGACGCGGAGGCAGCGGGGAAGGTCGCGGCCGGGCTTGCCGAGCGGCACGGGGTGCGGGCGCTCGGAGTCGGCGCGGACATCTGCGACGGGGCGGCCGTACGCGCGGCCGTCGAGCGGGTGGGCGCCGAACTCGGCCCGGTGGACGTGCTGGTCAACAACGCGGCCGTCGACGTCATCGGCCGGTTCGTCGACAGCGACGAGGAGACCTGGGACCGGATCATCGCCGTCAACCTGCGGGGGACGATCACGGTGACGCGGGCGGTGCTCGACCCTATGATCGAGCGCGGCGGCGGCCGGATCGTCCACATCGCCTCCGACGCGGGCCGGGTCGGCTCGTCCGGCGAGGTCGTGTACTCCGCGACGAAGGGCGGCGTCATCGCCTTCGGCAAGGCCCTCGCCCGCGAGGTCGCCCGGTACGGCATCACCGTCAACAGCGTCTGCCCCGGGCCGACCGACACCGCGCTGCTCGGGCAGGTCGCCGAGTACAGCCAGAAGATGTACGACGCGACCGTGCGGGCCATCCCGCTGCGCCGCGTCGCCCAGCCCGCCGAGATCGCCGGCGTGGTGGCCTTCCTCGCGTCCGACGACGCCGCCTACGTGACCGGGCAGACGCTCTCGGTCAGCGGCGGCCTGACGATGGTGTGAGGTGAGTTCCGTGTTGCGTGTCGAACTCCGCGACCAGATCGCCGTGTTGACCCTCGACCGGCCGGAACGGCTCAACGCCGTCGGCACCGGGACCGTGGACCGGCTCACGCAGGCCCTGAACGACCTCCGCGACAACGACGACGTACGCGCCGTGGTGCTGGCCGGAGCGGGCCGGGCCTTCTCGGCGGGCGCCGACATCGGGGAGATCGAGTCGTGCACGGCACCCGGGCAGTTCCGGGCATTCGTGGGGCGCCTGACGGAGGCGTACGCGCTCCTGGAGGACTTCCCGAAGCCCTCGGTCGCAGCCCTCCACGGGTTCGCCTTCGGCGGCGGTCTGGAGCTGGCGCTCGCCTGCGACCTGCGGGTCGCGGAGCGCGGCACCCGGCTCGGCCTGCCCGAGATGAAGCTGGGCGTCCTGCCGGGCGCGGGCGGTACCCAGCGGCTCCCGCGCCTGCTGCCACCGGCGGTCGCCAAGCAGATGATCCTCACCGGCGAGCCGATCGACGCGGAACGTGCCTGGCAGCTCGGGCTCGTCAACGAACTGGCCGAAACCGGAGGAGCCCTCGCCGCCGCCGAGAAGCTGGCCGCGGGCCTGGCCGCGGGGGCACCGCTCGCGCTCGCGGCGGGCAAGCGGCTGATCGACCACGGACTCGGCATGGACCTCACGACGGCGATCGCCTACGAGCGGGAGACCGTCACGGTGCTGTTCTCCACCGAGGACCGGGCCGAGGGGCTCAAGGCCTTCCGGGAACGCCGCGCGGGCGAGTTCCGCGGCGTGTAGCGAACCGTCCCCGACAGATGTGGAGGTGGGCCGTGCGGCCTTTGGAAGGCGTTTCCGTCGTGGAACTGGGCATGTGGGTGGCTGCTCCGGCCGCGGCCACCATGCTGGCCGACTGGGGTGCGGACGTGATCAAGGTGGAGGCGCCCACCGGCGACCCGAACCGGTACACGCTCAAGCACGTCGGCCAGGACATCGACAGCGAGCCGCCGTTCGAGACGGACAACCGCGGCAAGCGCGGAATCGTCCTCGACCTGCGCTCGCCGGACGGCAAGGACGTACTGGAACGGCTGCTGGCACGCGCCGACGTCTTCGTCACCAACCTCCGCCCCGGCGCGCTGGAGCGGCTGGGGCTGGCCCCCGACGACCTGCGCGCCCGCCATCCCCGTCTCGTCGTCGGCACGTTGACGGGATACGGCTGGACGGGCGAGGAGCGCGACCGCGCCGGGTACGACGTGTCGGCCTTCTGGGCCCGCCCCGGCATCGCGGGCATGCTCAACCCGGCCGGGGAGCCACCACCCGGTATCCGCCCGGGACTCGGCGACCGCACCGCCGCCTCCAACCTGGTGGCGGGAGTGCTGGCCGCCCTGCTGCGCCGCGAACGCACCGGCGAGGGCGGCGTGGTGGACGTGTCGCTGCTGCGGTCCGGGACCTACGCCAACGGCAACGACCTCGCGCTGCAGAACTTCTTCGGCAAGCGCGGCCGTACCCGGCACCGCAGCGAGCACGAGTCCCCCCTCTACAACTCCTACCGGGCCGCCGACGACCGCTGGTTCTGGCTGGTGGGCCTGGAGGGCCACCGGCACTGGCCGGGTGTGATCAAGGCGCTGGGCCGCCCGGACCTGGAGACGGACGAACGGTTCGCGACCGGCAAGGCCCGGCGCGGCCACGTACGCGAACTGATCGCCGTGTTCGACGAGGAGTTCGGACGGCTGCCGCTGGATCGGTGGGCGGCGCGGTTCGACGCCGAGGGCGTGTGGTGGGCGCCCGTGCAGACCCTGGCGGAAGTGGCCGCCGATCCACAGGCGGAGGCCGTGGGCGCGTTCGTCGAGCAGCCCGGTATGGGCGAGGGGCCGCCGCTGCGGACGGTGGCCACGCCGGTGAGTTTCTGGGGTGTGGACGACAAGCCGCGCACCGGTGCGCCGACGCTCGGCGAACACACCGACGACGTACTGCGCGAACTCAACTGACCCGACATATCTGCTTGGAGGTACGGCGTGGGCATCCTCGACGACAAGGTCGCCATCGTGACCGGCGGCGGCAGGGGGCTCGGCCGGGCACACTGCCTGGCCCTGGCCGAGGCCGGCGCGACCGTGGTCGTGAACGATCTCGGTGCGGGCGTGCACGGCGAGCGGACCGGG
Organism: Streptomyces sp. NPDC031225; assembly: GCF_055570355.1. Taxonomy (NCBI): domain Bacteria; kingdom Bacillati; phylum Actinomycetota; class Actinomycetes; order Kitasatosporales; family Streptomycetaceae; genus Streptomyces; species Streptomyces sp. NPDC031225. The sequence continues at coordinate 30,835 of NZ_JBVIHJ010000005.1, forward strand.
GACTCCCCCGCCGACGACGTGGTCGCGGAGATCACCAAGCTCGGCGGCCGGGCGGTCGCCAACCACGCGTCGGTGACGGACTGGACGGCGACCGAGGCCATGGTCGCCGACACGGTCGCGGAGTTCGGCCGGCTCGACATCATCGTCAACAACGCCGGCATCGTGCGCGACCGCATGCTGTTCTCGATGACCGAGGCCGAGTTCGACGCCGTGATCGAGGTGCATCTGAAAGGCACCTTCGCGCTGACCCGGCACGCGTGCGCGTACTGGCGGGAGGCGTCGAAGCGGGGTGAGCGGGTCACCGGCCGCGTCATCAACACGACGTCCGGGACCGGGCTGTTCGGCAACCAGGGCCAGTCCAACTACGGTGCCGCAAAAGCGGGGATCGCCGGGCTCACCGTCCTGACCGCGCTGGAGATGCGCAAGTACGGCGTCACCGCGAACGCCGTCTCGCCGATCGCGGCCACCCGGATGACGGACGGGCTGTCCGTCGGTGAATCCCTCCAGGCCACCGGCGACTTCGACCCTCGCGATCCCGCCAACGCCTCCGGTGTCGTCGTCTACCTGGCCTCCGACAGTGCGGCCTGGCTGACCGGCCAGGTCCTGCGCATCGAGGGCAACCGGCTGAACCGGCTCCAGGGCTGGACGGTCGCCGCGGTCCACCCCAGCGAGTCCGGTAAGGCCCTCACCTACGACGAACTCGTCGACGCCGTACCGCAGTTGTACGGTGTCGCTCCCGCGGGCCGGGCCACCGGAGCGGGCCAGTGACGGGGCGTGGACATGAGGGTCGGGGACATGACGTCGCCGCCCTGGTCCTGCGCGCGACGCTCGGCCCGATGCTCTTCGCCCACGGCTGGAACAAGGTCGCCGGGCCGGGCGGAATCAAGGGCACCACGGGCTGGTTCGAGGCGCTCGGCCTCAGACCGGCCGAGGTCCACGCCCGTATGGCCGCCGGGACCGAAATGGCAGCCGGTGCCGGCATCGCCCTGGGCGCGGCGGGCCCCCTCCCGGCAGCGGCGGCCGTCGGTCTCATGGCCGTGGCCGCCCGGACCGACCACCGGGGCAAGGGGTTCTTCGTCTTCAAGGGCGGCTGGGAGTACGCCGGTGTCGTGGGCGGAGCCGCCGTCGCCCTGGCGGCACTCGGCCACGGCCGCTACTCGCTCGACGGACTGCTGCGACGCCAACAGGCAGGCCCGGGGCCTGCGTTGCTGGCCGCCGGTCTTGGCGCGGTGAGCGCGGCGGCACTGCTGGCCGCGTGCTACAGACCGGCGCGGCAGCCGGACGAGACCCCCACACAGACACAGACAGATCAGTGAAGGCAAGAGGGAGTCGACATGGACGCGGCTGACTTCAGCGCGGTGCTGTCCGAGGTCCGGCGTTTCGTCCGGGACCGCGTCGTGCCGCTCGAAGCGGAGATCGACGAGAAGGACGAGATGCCCGCGGACATCCGCGAGGCGGCGAAGAAGATGGGCCTGTTCGGCTTCGCACTGCCCGAGGAGTACGGCGGTCTGGGTCTGTCGATGTACGAAGAGGCCCAGCTGATGTTCGAGCTGGGGTACACCACCCCGTCGTTGCGTTCCATGTTCGGGACGAACAACGGCATCGCCGGGCACGTCCTGATGGTCGGCGGCACCGAGGAGCAGAAGGCTCAGTGGCTGCCGAGGATCGCCTCGGGTGACGTCCTGGCGTCGTTCGCGCTCACCGAGCCCGACGCCGGGTCCGACCCGTCGACCCTCACCACGCGTGCCCGGCTCGACGGCGACACGTGGGTGATCAACGGCGCCAAGCGGTACATCACCAACGCCCCGCTCGCCGACGTCTTCATGGTCTTCGCCCGCACCGACCCCGACGCCCCCCGCACCCGGGGCATCTCCACCTTCCTGGTCCCGGCGGACACCCCGGGCCTGACCGTGGCGCCCAAGGACCACAAGATGGGCCAGTTCGGCGCCTGGACGGCGGACGTGTACTTCGACGACGTACGCGTACCGGCCTCCGCGCTGGTCGGCGGCGAGGCCGGGCTCAACCGCGGGTTCCCCACGGCGATGGGCTGCATCGCGCACGGACGCGTCCACATCTCCGCGCTGATGGTCGGCATGGCCGAGCGCCTGGTCGACGAGTCGGTCGCCTACGCGAGCACCCGCAAGCAGTCCGGGAAGCTCATCGGCTCCTTCCAGCTCGTGCAGGGCCTCATCGCCGACTCGCAGACCGACTACTACGCCGGCCGCGCCACGGTCCTGGAGGCCGCGCGCGCCTTCGACGCCGGGACGGACACCAAGATCGGGCCGTCCTGCACGAAGTACTTCGCCAGCGAGATGGTCTGGCGGGTCGCGGACCGCGCGGTGCAGGTCCACGGCGGGGCGGGCTACATGCGCGGAGTCGCCGTCGAGCGCTTCTACCGTGACGCCCGGCTGTTCCGGATCTACGAGGGCACCAGCCAGGTCCAGCAGGTCATCATCGCGAAGGCGCTGCTCGGCGAGGCGGCGCGCGGCTGACGGACACGGACACGCACGCGTCACAGAGGAAGGCCCCGGGGTGAACCCGGGGCCTTCTCGTCGTCGTGTTCGTCAGATCCCGAGCCGGTCCAGCAGTCGCTCGTGGTAGACGGCCGGTCCCCCGAACAGCAGTTGCGAGGACTTGGCGCGCCGGAAGTACAGATGGGCCGGGTGTTCCCAGGTGAAGCCGATGCCGCCGTGGACCTGGATGTTCTCCATCGCCGCGACCATGTACGCCCGTGAGCAGCACGCGTGGGCCACGGCTGCGGCGACCGGGAAGTCCGTTGCCCCCTCCTCGGCCAGCCGGGCCGCCTCCCGGGCGGACGCCTCCGCGAGTTCCACCTGGACGAGCATGTCGGCGCACTTGTGCTTGACGGCCTGGAAGGAGCCGATGGGCCGCCCGAACTGGTACCGGGTGCGGGCGTAGTCGGCGCTCATGTCCAGGCACCTGCGGGCCCCGCCCGCCTGTTCGGCGGCCAGCCCGACCGAGGCCATGTCGAGGACCCTGGCCATGATGCGGCCGCCCGCTCCTTCCCCGCCCACGGGTGTCGCGGCCACCGAGTCGAACGTCAGCCGGGCCATCGCCCGGGTGGCGTCCAGGGTCTCCATCGCCACGGCCGCCACGCCGGGGGCCGTCCGGTCCACCGCGAAGAGCGAAGGACCGGCGACGGTTCGCGCGACGACGAGGATCAGGTCGGCCGTCGTTCCGTCGATGACGAAGCACTTGCGGCCGCTCAGCCTCCAGCCGCCGTCGCCGTCGGGCACGGCGCGCGCGGAGATCAGGGCGGGGTCCCAGGAGCCGCTGTCCTCGGCGACGGCGAGCGTGGCCGTGGTGCGCCCGGACGCGATGGCGGGCAGATGGTGTGCGCAGGCCTCGCTGTCCCCGGAGGCCAGCAGGGCCTGGGCCGCGAGCACGACCGTGGCGAAGAAGGGCGAGCACAGCAGGGCGCGGCCCATCTCCTCCATGACGACGCCGAGTTCGACCGGACCGAAGCCGTCGCCGCCGTACTCCTCCGGGATCACCAGACCCGGCAGCCTCAGTTGGTCGGCGGCCTGCGCCCACACGTCGAGGTCGAAGCGCGGCTCGCTCTCCATGAGCTTGCGCACGGCTTCCTCGGGAGACTTGGCCTCCAGGAACTCCCGTACGGACGCGCGGAGTTCCCGCAGCTCGCTCTCTTCGGCGGTCACGACCGCACCTCCTTGGCCGCTGCGGTCACCGGTTCCCTGGGCAGGCCGAGGACGCGTTCCGCGAGGATGTTCTTCATGATCTCCTCGGTGCCGCCGAGGATGCGCAACGCCGGTGTGGCCAGCAGGAGTTCGGACCAGGCGTAGGTGCCCCACTGCCCGGTGTCGGCGATGATCCGCGGGCCGAGGCAGTCGGACACGAAGTGCGCGGCACGGGTGAGGTTCTGGCCGTACATCAGCTTGGACACGGACCTCTCGGGGCCCGGCGCGATCCCCGCCCGCAGGGTGCGCCGGGCGCGGTCGTTGAGGTACCCGGTGGCCATGGCGTCCACGAGGAGTTCCGCGAGCCGGCCGCGCAGGGCCCGGTCGTCCCAGGTCCAGGTGGCGCGCATGAGCGCCGAGAGGTGTTCCGGGGACAGCGCGGCGGCCACCGGTCCCGCTCCCTCGCTTCCGACGGTGTTGCGCTCGTTCATCAGGGTGGTCAGGGCGACCGTCCAGCCGCCGTCGACCTCGCCGAGGCGGTGGTCGTCGGGGATGCGGACGTCGGTGAGGAAGACCTCGTTGAAGTCGGCGCCGCCGGTCATCTGCCGCAGTGGCCGGACCTCGACGCCGGGGGCGTCCATGGGGACCAGAAAGGCGGTGATCCCGCGGTGCTTCGGCGCGTCGGGGTTCGTGCGGGTCAGCGCGATGCCGATCTCGCTGTGCTGGGCGACCGACGTCCACACCTTCTGCCCGTTGAGCACCCAGTCCTCGCCCTCGCGGACGGCCCGGGTCGCCACGCTCGCCAGGTCGGATCCGGCACCGGGCTCGCTGAACAGCTGGCAGGCGATGGCGTCCCCGCGGTACATCGCGGGCAGCCAGCGTTCCTTGATGTGGGGCCTGGCGTGGGTGAGGATCGTCGGCCCGATCATGCCGAGGCCCACCACGCCGAGCACTCCGGTGTCGGGGACGGCGTACTCGGACTCGACGGCGTCGTAGAGCAGGTCGTGGACCGGGGTCAGGCCCCGGCCGCCGTACTCGGGCGGGCCGGTGATCCAGCCGAAGCCGTTCTCGTGACGGGTCCGCTGCCATGCGCGCGCACGGCGTACCTCCTCCGCCTCCTCCTCGGGCGGGAGGCTGCTGAAGTAGGCCATCGAGTCGTCGCCCACGCCCCAGGTGACGGCGGCACGGTCGGGGGCCTTCGTCGCGTGGGCGTCGAGGAAGCGGCGTGCTTCGGCGGCGAAGTCCTGCATGTCCTGAGAGTTGTGGGGTTGCATCGCGTTCGCTCCGCTGTCAGGTGGAGAGGATCGTCACCGCCGACGCGCCCGGCGCGCCGTACAGGTGGGTGTAGCCGACGCGGGGCGTGCCGGGGATCTGCCGGGCCCCGGCCGTTCCACGCAGCTGGAGGACGATCTCGTGGATCTGCCGCAGCCCGGAGGCGCCGATGGGTTCGCCGTTGCCGAGCAGTCCGCCGTCGGTGTTGACCGGGAGCCGGCCGCCGATCCCGGTGGCGCCCTCGGCGATGAGGCGTTCCTGTTCACCGTCCTTGCAGAGGCCGTTCTCGGCCATGTGGATGATCTCGGATCCGGCGTCGGTGTCCTGGAGCTGGGCGACGTCGACGTCCTCGGGTCCGATGCCGGCCAGCTCGTAGGCGGCCCGGGAGGCGTCCACGGTCGGGCTCTCGACGACCTCCCCGACGGGGAACGACGGGCTCTGCACCTCGAACGCGCCGAGCCTGCGGCTGCGCAGTGCGGTGGAGCGGACGCGGACGGGTGTGGGGGTGTACTTGTGGGCCTGGTCGGCGCGGCACAGCACGATGGCGGCGGCGCCCTCGTTCGGACCGCAGTACATGAACTGCCGCAGGGGGTAGTTGAGGACCGGGGAAGCGAGAACTTCCTCCGGGGTGAGGGGAGTTCGGCGCCACGCCTTCTCGTTCATGGCCGCGTTGCCGAAGTTCTTCGAGGCCACCCGGGCGAGCGTCTCGTGGGAGATGCCGTGCTCGTGCATATAGCGGTTGATCTTCATGCCGAAGAAGTGGGTGGTGAGGAACAGCCCGGTCTGCCCGTACCAGGAGGGGATGCCCGCCACGGACGGGTCGGCGGCGAAGGCCCCGCGCGGGTGTTTGTCCAGGCCGATCGCGATGGTGAGGTCGTGCTCACCGGTCTCGATGGCGCGGGCGGCGAGCGCGATGGCCGTACCGGCCGTCGCGCAGCCGTTGAAGACCCCGCGCAGCGGGACTCCGGTCAGGCCGAGCCGGCCCACGATCGCATCGGGGTTGGCGACCTCGTAGCTGCCGATGTAACCGCCTTGGATCTGCGGCCACTTCACGCCCGCGTCGGCGAGTGCGAGCCGCACCGCGTCCGCACCCATGTCCAGTGCCGGCTTCCCGGGGAACCGCCCGAAGGGGTGGAGTCCCACGCCGATGATGGCGGCCTCGGTCATGCTGTCGTCTCCTGCGACTCGGCGGATTCCTCGTCCGGGGTGAACGCGAACGTGACGACTTCGGTGCCGTCGTCCCGCACGGTGTAGGGCACGAGCGTCAGCCGCATGGCCTGGCCGATGCGCAGCCTGCGCGGGTCGGGTTCGGTGAGGCGGCCCTCCACCAGCAGTTCGCCGGGGAGTTCGACGTACCCGACGGCGTAGGGCTCGAAGGCCTCGGGGCCGTCGTAGGGCGGGGACGGCGGGCGGAAGTCCTGGGTCGTGTACGTCCACAGCGTCCCGCGGTCCGCGAGGAGCCGTTGCCTGGACTCCGTGCTCGCGCACCGTACGCAGTCGGGGGCGGCCGGGAAGCTCACCAGGCCGCAGTCCGCGCACTCGGAGCCGATGAGCCGGGTGGGACGGTCCGCGGCGGGCGGCCAGGTGAACAGGCCTTCGGCGACCGGCTGTCGGGGCTGTGCCACGTCTGTCGTCGTCATCTCAGGCCCCGTTCCGGTTGCCGAGGGCGTCGGCGTTCGGGGCCGCCTTGGCCACCAGGTTGGGGACGACGGAGGTCAGTTCCTCCGGTGTCCACCGGGTCTCGGCGCCCACGCCGGGGCCGTTGACCCAGCCCTCCAGCACGGTGATCCGGTTGCCGACGACGGCGAAGACCCGCCCGGTGACCTCGCGCGAGGCCGCCGAGCCCAGCCACACCACGAGGGGTGAGACGGCCTCCGGGGTGAGGTCCTGGCTCTCCGCGGCCCGCCGCATCATCTCGATGTCCTCGGTCAGCCGGGTGAGCGCGGTGGGTGCGATCGCGTTCACCGTCACGCCGTACCGGGCGAGTTCGGCCGCCGCGATGACGGTGAGGCTCGCGATGCCGGCCTTGGCCGAACCGTAGTTGGACTGTCCCGGGTTGCCGAAGATGCCGGACGGGGAGGTCGTGTTGATCACCCGGGCGTCACGGGCGTGGCCCGCCTTGGCGCACTCGCGCCAGTACGCGGCCGCGTGGTGCAGGGTGGCGAAGCTGCCCTTGAGGTGGACGCCGAGCACGCTGTCCCAGTCCTGCTCGGTCATCGACACGATCATCCGGTCGCGCAGGATGCCCGCGTTGTTGACCAGCACGTCGAGGCCGCCGTAGGTGTCCACGGCCTGCTGGACGAGTCGGGCCGCCCCGTCCCAGGTCGAGATGTCGTCCGTGTTGGCCACGGCCTCGCCGCCGGCCGCGACGATCTCGTCCACCACGGCCTGGGCGGGCCCGGTCGAGCCGCCCCCGCCGTCACGGGCGCCGCCCAGGTCGTTGACCACGACCTTGGCGCCGTGCGCGGCGAACGCCAGGGCGTGTGCCCTGCCGATGCCGTTGCCTGCACCGGTGACGACCACGACACGGCCGTCGACCACTCCTTCGGACATCCTCAACTCCTCGCTCATGAACGCTGGCCGGCCTCGTCGAACAGGACCCTCGGGTCGTCGCTGCCGCAGGCGCACCGCCCGGTGACGACACGCCCGGCGACACCGAGAGGTGTCTCGGACAGCGGCGAGGCACGCCCCTCCCCCGCCGCGACGGACAGCTGCCCGTCCCGCTCCCCGACCCGCCATTCGGCGGCGTTGACGTGCGCGCCGCTCCGCTCGGGGCACTCCACGGCGAGAGCCGGTCCCAGGGGCGAGAGCACACAGGCGGACACGCCCACGGCACGCAGTACCGGTACGGCGGCGGGCCGGGCCAGGACGACGGACATCGGCCGGAGCATCTCGCCGACGTCGGTGGCTCCTGCGAGCCCCTCCAGGGTCTCGACGGACAGGCCGATCACGGCGTGCGGGCGCAGTTCGCGGTGGAAGACCGAGGTACGGCGGTGGTCCCAGCCCATCGCCTCGGCGATGCCGTACGTCACCTTCAGCTCGCGCAGGGCGCCGATCGCCGCGTGTCCCCAGAAGCCCTCGAAACCGGACATGGTCAGCAGCGCCCGCTGCCCGGCGGTCAGGCCGTGCTCGCGCAGGCGTGCGGTGAACCAGTCGGTGTCCCGGGCGAGTTCGGCCCAGGTCAGTTCGGTGTCCCGGGTGCCGGAGGCGGTGGGGAAGCGCACGAGGTAGGCGAGTTCGGGGCGGTCGAGTGTCCTGGCCCGGGCCAGGGTGTCGGCGCGGGCCATCAGCTCTTCACCACCCGGGGGAACTTGGCGACGCTGGTCATGGTCTTCAACAGGTCCTCCTCGGTGCGCAGGTCGAGCACCGGATCGACTCCGGTCCGGGTGCGCACGGCCTCGCCCAGCCGTCCGGCCAGGGCGCCGACGTCGCCGGTGAGTGCGGGGTCGTAGCCGACGCGCAGCCGCAGTTCGTCGACCTCGCGGCGGTCCCGGACGATCTGGAACACCCCGGCCACCGTCTCGGGCTGCTCCTCCACGGCCTGCCAGATGTCGCGCAGGACCACGGAACGCCCCTGGACCAGCGTCTCGTCGCCGCGCCGTCCCGCCACCCACATCCGGGCGTGGGTACGGCCGCAGCCGCATGTCTCGCCGGACAGGCGGACCAGGTCCTCGCTGCGGTAACGGATCAGCGGTGCGGCCCGGTTGTCCAGGTCGGTGGCGACCAGTTCGCCGAGGTCGCCCTCGGGGACGTCGCGCCAGCCGTCCTCGCTCACCTCCACGCACTCCGCGAAGACGGTGTCCTCCCACAGGTGGAAGCCGTCGTGCTCCCGGCACTCCCAGGCGGTGCCGGTGTCGGCGGCGCTGGTGTACTCGTAGACGTCGATGCCCCAGTCGTCGCGGATCCGCTCGCGCATCTTGCGGCTGAGGGGCTGCCCGGCGCAGGAGGCACCCTTGAGGGAGGAGAAGGCCTCCTTCAGGTCCGTCTTCTCCGCCAGGTGCTCCAGCTCCACCATCTGCGGATACATCATCTGCAGATAGGCGGGCCGGTAGGTGCGCAGCGCCTCGACGACCTCGTGCATCTTCCCCATCCAGGTGTCGACCTCGATCACCACGGCGCCCAGCGCCTGGTAGCCAGGGTCCATCAGGTTGCGGAAGGTGCCGGGCGGGCTCAGCACCCGGTCGCCGGGCCTGAGACCCAGCTCCCACAGGTCACGCACCTGCGCGGTCACCAGCGGCGGGGCGTCCTGCCAGATCTCGGCGAAGAACTCCGGGTCGCCCGTGGTGCCCGAACTGGAGGAGACCGAGGTCAGCTCCTCGACCGGGACACACAGCAGACCACCGAAGGGGTCCCCGGTGCGGGCCCGGTAGGCGCGCACCAGGTCCTTGGTCATGAACGGCACGCGCTCCCGGAAGTCCTCCAGCGAGCGGATGTCGCGCGGATGGACCCCGTGCTCGTCCCAGAGTTCACGGTAGAAGGCCGAGTTGGCGTAGGCGTACTCGACGAGCTCCAGGATCTGCTTCTCCTGCCCCGCCCGCAGTTGCTCGCGGGGCATGGTCTCCACGTCGGGCTCGAAGTACCTGTCAGCGGTGTCCCTGTCACCGACCATGGCGCCTCCTCGCGGCTCAGTGCCCAGATCTTCCAGCTATCAGCTCAATCAGTCAACCAATTCGCCGGATTCAAACCCAAGCCCGGCCCCGCACCCCCCGCGTCCGGGTCGATCCTCCACCCGGACCGCCTTCCCTTTGGCCACCGAAACAACTAAAATCGCTAACTGATTACATCCATTGGCCCGAAGGAGCGTCATGTCGAAGATCTGGGTCAACTCGGGGGACTCCCATGTGATGGAACCCGCCGATGTGTGGACCGAGAGGCTGCCGGCCCGGCTCGGCGCCCGGGCTCCGCGCAGCGAGCGCGGCGAGAAGTACGAGATGCTCTACATCGACGGCGAGCGCATCGACCGCCAGCTCGGCGACTTCATGGACGCCATGCGCCCGCCGGGTGCCTGGGATCTGAAGGTCCGGCTCAAGGACCTCGACCAGGAGGGTGTGTGGAGCCAGCTGGCCTTCCCCTCCATGGGGTTCTGGCTCGTGTCGATCACCGACCGGGAGCTCGCCCGGGAGACCGTCCGGGCGTGGAACGACTGGGCGTACGACGAGATCCTGAGCAAGAACAAGCGGGTCATCACCACCGCCTGCCTCTCGACCGCCGACATCGACGACGCGGTCGCCGAGCTGGAGCGGGCCGCCGAGATGGGCTTCCAGGCGGTCTTCCTGCCGTGCTCGACACGGCCGGGCGAGGAGTACGCCCTCGACCGCTGGGAGCCCCTGTGGACCGCCGCCGAGCGAGCGGGCATCGTGCTCGCCTTCCACATCGGCACCGGCGGTGAGAACGTCGTCTTCCGCGGGCCCGGCGGCGCGGTCGTCAACTACATGGAGACCACCTACCCGGGCATGCGTGTGGTCTCCCACCTGGTCGCGGGCGGTGCCCTCGACCGGCACCCGGACCTGAGGATCCTGATCGCGGAGGGCGGCGCGGGCTGGGTGCCGGCCATCGGCGACCGGATGGACGAGGCGTACCGCCAGCACGGCATGTTCGTCCGGCCCAAGCTGAGCCGGCTGCCCAGCGAGATCATCCGCCGGCAGGTGTACGCGTCCTTCCAGCACGACAAGAGCTCCGTGGAGATCGTCGAGTCGACCGGCTACCGCAACGTGATGTGGGGCGACGACTACCCCCACCTGGAAGGCACCTACGGCCACACCCAGTCCACGCTGCACGACCTGTTCGACGGCGTGCCTGACGACATCCGCGAGCGCGTCACGCGCGGCACCTTCAACGAGCTGTTCAAGCTGCCCGAACAGACTCCCCAGGAGGCGGCCGTCTGAGCGGCGGCGGAACACCGTGACCACTCCCCCCTACCCCGAGGACCTGGAGCGGCCCGGGCTCGTCAGGACCGGGCGGTCGACCTTCCTCAGGCCCATCCGGCCCGAGGACGCCGACCGTCTGGTCGCCTTCGTGGGCAGCCTGTCGCGAGCCACCCTGGCCTACCGCTCCCTCGGCCCGGTGACCCGGCTGCGCGACGACGTCATCCGGCGCGGCGCGCACGTGGACTACCTCAACGAGCTGGCGCTCGTCGCCCTGGCCGGCGAGGAGATCGCGGGCGTGGTCCGCTATGTCCGCGACCCCGACGAACCGGAGCACGCCGAGGTCACGTTCACCATCCGGGACGACCACCAGAGCGAGGGCTTCGGCCGGCTGCTGCTCGAACACATCGCCGCCGCCGCACGCGCCCGGGGCATCCGGGTGCTGGAGGCCGACGTCCTCGCCGACAACACCCGGATGATCAACGTGTTCCTCGGTTCCGGCTACCGCGTCGAGAGCGGTCCACCGGGCCAGATCATCCACTTCGAGATCGCCATCGACCCGCAGACCCTGGCCGTCGCCCGGGCCGAGCGCCGCGAGCACACCGCCGTACGGCGCTCCCTGCGGCCCCTGCTCGAACCCCGGGCGGTCGCCGTGATCGGCGCCAACCGCAGCCCGCTGACTATCGGGCACGAGATCGTGGCCAACCTGCTGCGGGGCGGCTTCGGCGGCAGCGTGTTCCCGGTCAACCCGCAGGCCGAACGGATCGCGGGACTCCCGGCGTACGGAAGCGTCCGGGAGCTTCCCGAGCCGCCGGACCTGGCGCTCGTGGCGGTGCGGGCCGAGTCCGTGCCCGAGGCCGTACGCGAGTGTGCCGAGGCGGGAGTCAAGGCGGTGGTCGTGGTCTCGACAGGCTTCGGGGAGACCGGGGCCGACGGACGGGCGACCGAGCTGGAACTGGCCCGTTTCGCGCGTGCCTCCGGCATGCGGCTGGTCGGCCCGAACTGCATGGGCGTCGTCAACACCACCCCCCAGGCGCGGCTGGCCGCGACCTTCTCGCCCGCCCTGCCGACGCCCGGCCGGGTCGCGATGTCCAGTCAGTCCGGGCCGCTCGGTCTCGCCGTGCTCGACTACGCCCGGCGCCTCAGGCTCGGCTTCTCCGGGTTCGTGTCCGTGGGACACGCCGTGGACGTGTCCACCAACGACCTCCTGCAGTGGTGGGAGGAGGACCCGGGAACCTCGGTGATCCTGCTGCACGTCGAGACCTTCGGCAATCCGCGCCGGTTCGCCCGCGTGGCCCGCAGGATCGCGCCCCGCAAGCCGATCGTCGCGGTCCACCCGGGCCCCGCCGACTCGGCGGTGAGTTCGCTGTTCGCCCAGTCGGGGGTGATCCGCACCCGCAGCCTGCAGGAACTGTTCGACGTGGCCCTGCTGCTCGCCCACCAGCCTCCCCCGCCCGGCGACCGGGTCGCCGTGATCACCAACGCGGGCGGTCCCGCCGCCCTGACGGTCGGGGCCTGCGCGGCGAGCGGACTGCGCGTGCCCGCACTCGGCGAGCACACCCGCCGGGCACTCCGCTCGGCCCTCGCGCCGAGGGCCGAGGTCTCCAACCCGATCGACCTGACCCCGACGGCCACCGCAGCCCACTACCGGCAGGCACTGGACGCGGTCCTGGCCGACGACGGCATCGACGCGGCCGTCGTGCTGTTCATGCCGCCGCTGGCGGACAAGGCCGACGAGGTGGCGTCGGCGATCCTCGACGCGGCCGCGGCCCGGCCCGAGAAACCGGTGGTGGCCAGCTTCCTGGGCGGTGCGGGCGTCGCCGACCTCCTGCACCGCGGCGACCTTGTGGTGCCGACGTACACGTTCCCGGAGGCGGCGGCCGCCTCGCTCGGGCAGGCCGCGGCGTACCAGGCCTGGCGCAGTACCCCGGCCGGTGTGGTGCCCGACCTGCCGGGAATCGACGCCGAGCGCGCCCGCGCGCTGCTGGCCGGACGCTCTCCCGGCTCGGTTTCCGAGCGGTTCGCCGCCGAGTTGCTCGCCGCGTACGGAATCGCCGTACGGGACACGGGGCCGGGCCCCGGCCCGGACGCCTTCCTCTCCGTCAGCGCCGACCCGGTCTTCGGTCCTGTGGTCGCCTTCGGCCTGGCCGGGGACTACGCCGACCTCATGGCGGACGTCGCGTACCGGGTCACCCCGCTCACCGACCGCGACGCGCGCGAGATGGTCCGCTCGCTGCGGGCGACGCCTCTGCTGGAGAGCCGGGGCGTGGAGTTCGCGGCCCTGGAGGAGACCGTCCTGAGGCTCTCGGCGATGGTCGAGGACCTTCCCGAGATCGAGGCGCTGGAACTGCGCCCGGTACGGCTGCGGCCGGCCGGGGACGACATGTCAGCCGCCGGAGCCGGCGTGGCCGTCGCGCACGCGACGATCCGGCTCACGGCGGCCGGAACAGGAGGAACGGTCACATGAAGGTCGGCATCTACTTCGACATGCGCAACCCGCCGCCGTGGCGGCAGAGTTGGTCGCGCCTGTACGGCTTCACCCTGGAGATGTGCGAGGAGGCGGACCGGCTGGGCCTGGACTCGGTCTGGTTCTCCGAACACCACGGCTTCGAGGACGGGTACCTTCCCCAGCCGCTCACCCTGGCGGCCGCGGCGGCCGCCCGGACCCGCCGGGTGCGCCTGGGCACGGCGGTCGTCCCGGCCCCGCTGCACGCGGCCCCCGAGCTCGCCGAGCAGGCCGCGATCGTCGACATCATCAGCGACGGCCGCCTCGACCTCGGCCTCGGCACCGGTTATCGCGTCCCCGAGTACCGGCTCTTCGGCGCCGACCTCGCCAAGCGCTACACCACGACCGATCAGCGGGTACGGGAGATCCGCGGCCTGTGGGCCGAGTCCCTGGTCACACCCGGCCCGGTCCAGGACCCGCTGCCGATCTGGCTCGGTTACCAGGGCCCGCAGGGCGCCCGGCGGGCCGGCCGGCTCGGCACGGGACTGCTCTCGCTCAACCCGGCACTGCTGACGCCGTACCGTGACGGGCTCGCCGAGAGCGGGTACGACATGTCGACGGCCCGTATGCAGGGCTCGTTCACGACGTTCGTGACGGAGGACCCCGAGGGCGACTGGCCGGTGGTGCGCAAGCACCTGGCGTACCAGTGGGACAGCTACCGCCGTTACATGGTGGAGGGCACCGACCAGCCGCTGCCCCGCCCCATCGATCCCGAGAAGTGGCGGGAGACAGGGCTGAACGCGACCGGCGTCGGCCAGTTCCTGTACGGGACACCGCAGGACGTCGCCGAGGCCATCACGGCGTACGTGGCAGGGTTGCCGGTGGAGGGCGTGTTCCTGTGGGCGTCGCTGGCCGGGATGCCCGAGGAGATCGTCGCCCGCCAGGTCCAGCTCATCGCCGGGAAGCTGCGTCCGCTGCTTGCCGATGTCTGACACGAGGAGTTCCAGCATGTCGAGCACGGTGCCCGGGTCCGGGCCATGGGCCGGGGCGGATTTCCAGGAGCCGCCCCGCACACCCGGCGGGGTGGCGCTGTGCGGGGCGTGCCGGGCCGCCGGTTCCTGCCGGCTCGGCGTGCGGCACGAGCGGCTCGACGACGACGGCACGGCGTGCTTCGAACTGGCCTGCCCGCGGGACCAGGAGGGCGGGCCCGAGGTGGCGCACGGCGGCTGGACGGCGGCCGTGCTGGACGACTGCCTCGGCCATCTTCCGCTGCTGCACCGGGTGTTGAGCGTGACGGCGGAACTGACCGTCAGCTTCGTCAAGCCGGTGCCGGTGGAACATCCGCTGGAGGTCCGGGCCCGGGTAGAGCGGCGCGAGGGGTCCCGCTGGTACATCGCGGGCGAGATGGTGCTGCTGCCGACACGCGCCGTGCTGGCCCGGGCGTCGGGGATCTGGGTGACCCGCGACCGGGGCCACTTCGCTCGGCACGAGGAGTGGCTCGCCGGTCAACGCGCCGACGCGGAAGGTCAGTAGGAGCGCAGCCCCATGCTGCGGGCGATGCCGTTGCGCTGGATCTGGCTCGTGCCTCCGGAGATGGTCGCCACGATCGACTCCCGGTACCGGAAGCTCATCACGCTCTCGGTGGAGAAGCCGTGTCCCGCGAGGACCTGCATGCCGAGCCGGGCGGCCGCCACATAGGTCTCCGACCCCTTCAGCTTGGCCATCGACCCCTCCCGCGTGCACGGCTTGCCCTGGGAGAGCAGCCAGGCCGCGCGGTAGGCGAGCAGACGGGCGGAGTCGATCTCGGTCTGGAGGTCGGCCATGGCGTGGGCGAGCGCCTGGAAGTTGCCGATCGGACGGCCGAAGGCGTGCCGGGTGCGGGCGTACTCCAGCATCTCGTCCAGGGTTGCCTGGGCGGCCCCGAGGTAACCGCCACTGATGATCACCTTCTCCAGTTCGATGTTGGAGAGCATGACCTTCCAGCCCTCGTCGCGCGGGCCGACCAGGTTCTCCTTCGGGACCAGGACGTCGTTGAAGAAGACCTCGTTGGTGCCCAGGATGTGCCGGGCCAGCGTCGGCGTCCGGCGCACCTCGACGCCCTGCGTCGTGGGGTCCACGAGCAGCAGACTGATGCCTCCGTGCTTGGGCTCGCGGGGCCCGGTGCGCACATATGTGGCGATGGTCGTGTCCGGCAGGCCGCCGCCCGTGCACCACGCCTTCTGACCGCGCACGAGGAAGTGATCACCGTGATCCTCGGCGGTGGTGCGCAACGCGGCGGCGTCGGACCCGCTGTCCGGCTCGCTGAGGCCGACGGCGAGCCGGTGGCGCCCCGTCATCACCTCCCGGCGGATGAAGTCACGCTGCGCCTCGGAGCCCCAGCGGAACACCGTGATCCCGGGGATGAGCACGCCGATGTAGCACATGGCGACGTCGAAACTGGCCCGCCCCAGTTCCTCGGCGATGAGGATGAGTTCGAGCGGCCCGCCGCCGTCGCCGCCCTCGTCCTCCCCGAACGGGAGGGAGAACCAGCCCAGCTGGGCCATGCCCCGGAACAGTTCGGGCGGTACGACACCGTCCTCGTCCCACTGCTTGGCCTTCTCGGCCGGACACACGTCGGCCACGAACTGCCGTGCCGTCGCGCGCAACAGGTCCTGCTCGTCGGTCAGCCCGAAGTCCACGGCCACTCCTCGCCACCACTAGGCTATTCATCTATCTAATTATTCTATGTTAGCTGATAGATGCGGAGTGGGTCGCGCTCACGACCGCGGCGATTTACGTCTCTCTTCAGCGCCCGCCGACGGACCGATCCGCTACACCTTCGATCCCAGCGGCCTCGGCGGCCTCAGCGGCGGAGAACCGGTCGAGGCGGGAGGGCCGGTACCGAAGTCGTCATTCGCGCACAGGACGGAGAACACTTCCGTCTCCATCTCAGCGGCGCCCCCGCCGACTCCTCCCGTCCCCTGGCCTCCGCCCCGCTCGGCTACACCGACGCCCGCTGACGGCTCTCATGACACAACTTCCATACAGAGTTCTCGGAGCAGGATCCCGGCCAGGCCAGCACGACCCGGCCATCGTCAGCCTGTTTCACGCCAACGCGCAGAACGACTGACCATCGTGGCCATGGGGCGTCAGTCCCGGGCACTAGTCTCGTTCGCCCGGCAAGGAGCCGGTGAATCCAGGGGGAGCACGAGACCGTCATGCCCGACAACCACACCGGATACCTGATCTCAGTCGTCGACGAGGATCCACTGCGCGCCCGCAAGGATGCGCGCGACCTCCTCGCCGTGCTTGCCGAGGAGGACCCCACGGTCAAGCTTGACCTTCCCGGGTCCGGCAGTCCGGCAGGGGTCGGCGACAAGGGCGGACCGTCCGCCGAGACTGTCGGGCTCGTGCTGAGCGCCGGTTCGTTCGTCGTCGGGCTCCTACAGACATGGCTGGCGCGGGTCCCTCAACGCACCATCGTGGTCAAGCGGCCCGACGGTGCGGTCCTGCAGATCACGGGCAAGGAGGCCCGTGAGGACGACACGTTGGTCGAGCGGTTCCTCACGGACGACGGCACGACGGCAGGCTGAGCGGCGATGACCGACAACGACCGGCACGCGTTACTCGTCGGCGTCTCCACATACGACAGCGAGACATACGCCGACCTTCCGGCCGTACGCGCCGATGTGCACTACATGCGGGCCGTCCTGGAGAGCCTTGAGATCGGCATGTACAACGAGTGCGCGGTGGCCGCCGAGCCGACTCGGGCGGAGATGCTGCACGCCGTCGAAACGTTCCTGGAAGCACGGCAGCCCAGCGAGACCGCGCTGCTCTACTTCAGCGGGCACGGCGAGTACTGCGAGCAGGACGGGCAGTTGTACTTCCTGACCCGGGACACCGACCCGGCCGATCTGCCGGGCACGGCCGTACCTGCGGAGTTCCTGGAGCGGATGCTCCAGTCCTGCCGGGCCGCCTCCAAACTGGTCCTGCTGGACTGCTGTTCCAGCGGGTCCGTCGTCCAGGGCTGGACCGCCAAGGGCCCGTCGGGGGAACCGGACCGGTCCGCGCCAAGCACCCTGCTGCGACCGACCGGGGTGTATTTCATCACCGCGTCCGACGCCCTCCAGGCGGCCTCCGCGATGGCGCCGCCCGGGTCGGGCCTCGGCACCTCCCGGTTCACCGGGGAGATCGTCGAGGGGCTGCGCAACGGCCGGATCAAGGAGGGCGGCTGGATCACCCCGGACGACCTCTTCGACTACCTGACCACCCAGATGACCCGCGACGGCGTTCCGGAGGAGCAGCGGCCCACCAAGTCCACGATCAGGGCCACCCGGAGCCTTCCTTTCGCCCGGTCGGTGGCACGGCCGGTGCGGCTCCCCGCGCTCCCCCACAACGGCGCCGGCACCACCCAGCGCTCGCCCGCGCTGCTGAAGGCCCGGGAACTCGCGGAGGTGGACGAGCGGGACGGCGTCGACCGGCAAGGGCTGCTGCGGTACTACGCGCACTGCCTCACCGCGCAGGCGGCGGCCGGAATGCGTCCGGACCGGGACAGCGGCCGGAACAAGAAGTACTTCCTGCTGACCCAGGGCGAGGAGACCATCCAGTCGGGGCGCGGCCCGCACATCGTCGCGCCCGGAGCGCTGCCCCTGCCAGAGGGGCGCAGCGGGTCGGACACCGAGGCGGGGAAGCGGCAGGAGTACTGGTACGGCTATCCGGCGATCACGCTGCCGGCGCGGGACGCCGGCCGGGGGCGGCGCGCGACGGTGGAGCTGGCTCCGCTGCTCATCCAGCAGATGGAACTGGCGCCCGACGAGGAGGGCCGCGACGTGCTCCGGCCCAGCGGTGTGCCGTCCCTGCACAGCGGCGTCATCTCGGAACTCCTGGACGCCGGCGACGCGGCCGACCTGGTCGCGCGCTGGCAGCCGGCCTGGCAGGAGGGCAATGACGCCCAGATGCTGCGCGCCATAAGGGACTTGCTGGACGAGCTGGGGCTGCCGGAGCTCGAACCGCTGGACCCGTCCGCGCTGAGCGACCGCACGGTGATGCAGGCGCTGCGGCCCGGCGCGCACAACGCGGCTGTGCTGCTGGTGCCTTCGGGCGCGGAGACCATGGCCACCCAGGCGCTGGTGGAGAACCTGCTCCAGATCTCGACGCGGACGGAGCAGATCGCGGGCACCGCCCTGGACGCGCTGCTGAACGGCGGGGCCCGGCAGGTGTCGGCCCCGACCGCCGTCGCGGCGAGCCCGGTGACGCCCGTCGCTCCGGGACCGTGCAACGAGAGCCAGGAGCTGGTGATCTCATCGGCGATGACCCAGCCGCTGACCGTGGCGACCGGACCGCCCGGCACGGGCAAGAGCGAGGTCGTCACGGCGGTCGTCACCACCTGCGTCGCAGCGGGGCAGTCGGTGCTGGTCGCCTCCACGAACAACGAGGCCGTGAACGTCGTCGCCCAGCGCTGCGACGACATCGCGCCAGGCCTGCTCATGCGGACGGGCAACGCGGAGGCACTGGAACGGGAGGCGGCCAAACTGGAACAGCTCCTCGCCGAACCGGACGGGGCGCCGCGGCGCGGGTCGGCCACCGTGGGCGGAGAGCTGCGCAACACCCGGGGAACGGCCGACCGGCTGCGGGTACAGGCGGCCCACCACGTCGGCGAGGAAGGACAGTTGCTGGAACTGCTCCGCGACCGGGATACGCTGGCCGCGGCTCTGGAGCTGCCCCTGCCCCTGCTCGAAGGGGCCTGGGCGACCGACGTCGACGGTGTCGCACCCCTGGGCCGGTGGGCGGAGCGGGCGCGGATGACGGTCGGCGCCCGCTGGTGGCAGCTTGGATCATGGCGGCGCGGGCGGGCGCTCGCCGCGCTGGTCGCGGCGGCGGAGTGCCCGGACGGTGCCGGACCTGCGTGGCCGGAGTGGTCGACGGGACGACCCGTGCCGCCCGAACTGCTTGAGTCCCTGGCCGGGATCGTGTCCGTGGAGCGGGAGGTGCGGGAACTCGTCCACCACCACAAGGAATGGGACGAGGAAGGCCTCAAGCGATCCCGGCTCGCGACGGCGGAGGTGCTGTCCGGGCTGTCGGCGGAACTGTCACGTGCGCTGTCCACCGAGGCACTGAACCGGGCCACCGGGCTCATGAACCAGCGGCTCCAGGCGCTCCGCCGCCGTTCCGGCTACCAGCGCAGTCAGAAGAACCTGATGACGCACATCAAGGGATGGGCCGTCAGCACCCACTCGGTGCGACAACTGGAGCTCGCCCCGAAGCTGTTCGACCTCGTGGTCATCGACGAGGCCAGTCAGTGCTCCATCCCGTCGGTGCTGCCGCTCCTGTTCCGGGCCCGTCGGGCACTGATCATCGGGGACCCCATGCAGCTCGGGCACATCCCCGGCGTGTCACCGCAGCAGGAGCGTCAGGCACGGGTACGGGCCGGGCTGAGCGCCGCGCAACTGGAGCACCACCGCCTCACCTACCACGTGTACTCCTCGTACCACGCGGCCGAACAGCACGGCGACAGCGCGCTGCTCCTCGACGAGCACTACCGCTGCCACCCGCGGATCGCGGACGTCGTCAACGGCCACTGCTACGGCGGTCGGTTGCGGGTGCTGACCGACGTGCGGCGGCAGGTGCCGGCGCACGACCCGGTGGGAGCGGCCGACCCGGCACCGGTGCTCGGGTGGGTCGACGTACCCTCAGGGGAATCGGCGCGCGGCGGCGACGGACAGTCCTGGCGGAACCCGGAGGAGGCGGTAGCCGTCCGCAGCGTGGTCGACGGACTGCTCGCGGGACTTCCGCCGGACGCGACGGTGGGAGTGGTCACGCCGTTCCGGGCACAGAAGGAGACACTGGCGCGGATGTGGCGGGACGACGACCGTGTCAGGGTCGGAACCGTCCACACCTTCCAGGGCGGACAGCGGGACGTGATGGTGCTCAGCCCAGTGGCCACGCACAACACCCCGGAGCGGACGACCCACTGGGTCGCGAGCCAGGTCAACCTGTGGAACGTGGCGGTCACCCGAGCCAAATCGCAGCTGATCACGGTGGGAAGCCGCGCCTTCTGGCAGGACCAGAGCGGCCTGCCCGCCCTCCTCGCCGGGCGTTCGGCACCGCTGGGACCGGGCGACGACGGTACGACGGCCGCGGCCGACGCGTCCGGCCCGGTGACCGAGGCCCGCGCGGACCTCGTCGACCGTCTGCAGCAGTACCTGGCCGGACGGGGCATCACCGATCTGGAGCGGGCCGTCCTGGTGGGTGGCCATCCGGTGGATCTGCTGTTCACCGACGCCGGCGAGAACACGGCGGTGCTGATCGATCCCGGCCCTGCGCCCGGAGCAGATCCTGCACGGCACCTTCGGCTGACCCACGCGCGAGGCGACCTGCTCACCGGACTGCCCTCCGGGGGCCACGGGGCCAAACCCTGCCCCGTGAGCCGGACGGTGCGAGTGCCCGCCTGGCGGATCCTCGTGGGCGAGACCGCGCTGGCACCGCTGCTCGGCTGAACTTCGGACAAGGCTGCCGGGCCAGGACGATCAGGCCCGGCGGCCCTTCCCGCCGCCGGGCAGACTGCGCACGACGTACGTCATGTACTGAGGGTTTCGCCCCCGCAGCCACTTCGTCGGCCGTCTCCTTCGGCGAGTCGGCCAACTGGTACGCGCTGTCGTTCGTCCAAGGGGTCCAGCGATGTATGAGAGCGGCCCACACCGCTCCGCCGCCTCTCCTGCGCCAAGGCGTACGGGTGATGGCTCGTTGATGTCCCAACCCCTCCGACGGATCCCGTCCAGTTATTCGGCGATGTCGACGCCATAGCCACGGGCCAGTTCGGCCAAGTCATAGTCGTAGCCCTGCCCGACGGCGCGCAGCCTCCAGCCTTCTCCTCGGCGATAGATCTCGGCGAGGATCATGGTGTGCTCGGTGGTGGCGGCGTCGAGGGTGGCCCGGGCGGTCGGAGCAGCACCGACCCCGCAAGTGGCGGTGATCTCGATGGCGCCGACAGCGGAGAAGGTCGCGGCACCATCGATCGAGGCGGCAATGACCACCCGGTGGATCTCCAGGGGCAGGCGCTCCAGGTCGGCGGTGACGGCCTGCTCCGTCGGTCCGTCCGTGCCGAGGCTCACAGTGCCATCGGGGTGCTCGGGTGCGCCGTAGAAGACGAAGTCCTCATCCCCTGGCACCTGTTCGTGCACGTCGACCGCGAAGGCGACGACGTCCACGTCGCAGACGGTCTGCTGACGCCATGTGGCGGCCACCGTCCAGGCTGAGCCGGTGTCGGACAGGTCGATGACAGCCCCTCGGACCAGTACCGCTGCCGCGTCCGGCGGAATTCCGGCCGCGTGCTGCGACGGCGCGGGCATGAGCATGGTGGGTGTGACGAGCCAGGCCGCGTCGTGGACGGGGAGGCCGAGCGCGGCGATGCGACTCATGCGCCGGTCCGCTTCGCCGCCGGGCAGCACGACGACGTCGGACACGCTTGCGGAGAGGTTGACCGCCGCGGAGGCTCCCTGGGCGACGGCACGCGCACGTGCCTCCGCGGCCTCGTCGTGGTTGCCGCCCAGGACCAGGACCCTGCGCCCGGTGAGTGACTGGTCCGCAGTGGCAGGAGTTGGAGTCGGTGCCTCAGTCCGCTGCGCCGGAAGACTCGGCGTGGGCGCAGCCGGTGCGGCGGGTACGCTCGCGGGCGTCTCCACCGTACGTCGCTGCCGGGCGGTGCCTTTGGCCTGGCCGGGCCGCACGCTCTCCAGCAGCCGCAGATAAGTCGGCTCATCCACGACCGGAACGCCCTCGTCCGCGGCGCGATTCAGTTTGGCGGATCCGGTGCCGGGGTCGTTGGTGACGACGACGCTGGTCCGGCCGCTGACCGACGTCATCACGTTCAGCCCGGCCGCCACCGAGCGGGCGACCAGTTCCTCACGGGCGACCCGGGTGTCCCCGGTGATCGCGACCTTCATGCCCTGCACGAGGGCCCCACCCGGCTCCAGCCGTCCCGGATTGCGGTACCCGCAGGGCGTCTTGGGGACGTACGGCTTGTAGTCCTGACGCGGCGGGCAGTCCAGAAGCGGCAGGGACAGGCCCAGCTGTTCGGCGGCACTCAACGAACCGCGCAGAATGCCGGAGAGCACCCGTACGTCGTCCTGCGCGTCGTGGGCTTTCTCCTGGCGCACGCCGTAGTACTGGGCGAGCGTGCCCAGCTTGAGGTCGGGCGTCGCGGGCCCGACCAGGCGGTTGAGGGCCAGCGTGCACAGCCGCCTGCCGACCGGCACCCAGGACCGGACGTGAGCGAACTCGTGAGCCAGGAAGTCGTAGTCGAACTGCGCGTTGTGGGCGACCAAGACACGGCTGCTGAGCAGCTCCCTCACCTGCGGCGCGATCTCCTCGAAGGTGGGGGCACCTGCGAGCCGGGCGGGGGTGAGGCCGTGGATGTGCACCGGGCCGGGATCGCAGCCCGGGTTGAGGAGCGTGGAGAACTCCCCCGTCTGGTTGCCGTACGCGTCCAGCGTGAGGACCGCGAGCGACAGGACGCGGTCCCGTCCGGGTCGCAGCCCGGAGGTCTCCACGTCCACCAGCG
This sequence comes from Streptomyces sp. NPDC031225, assembly GCF_055570355.1. Taxonomy (NCBI): domain Bacteria; kingdom Bacillati; phylum Actinomycetota; class Actinomycetes; order Kitasatosporales; family Streptomycetaceae; genus Streptomyces; species Streptomyces sp. NPDC031225. Next base: position 53,614 of record NZ_JBVIHJ010000005.1, read on the forward strand.
CCCAATCGTGGGAGTAGTCGGGAAGGGTGGGCCACTTCGGGCTCGACGACAGCAGGCCCATATGAGGCTCCCCTCCCCCGGGGTGCGGCGGGCAGCACACCCTCCCCACAGTGATGATCAATCAGTGAGATTTTCGCACGCACCGGGCGCCGTTCGTCATGGTTCCGCCACGGAGAGCCAAACCCACAGCAGGCAAGCCGATCCTCCGCGGTGCTGCCCTCGTTCTGATGGGCAACCACCGCATCTCCCCCATGCCAGAGATCCGCGCCAACTGCCGCCTCCTCCTAGATCCTCAAGTGGGTGGTCTGGAGGCACTGTTGTTCTCCAGACCACCCAGCACGCCAGGCACGCTCGGCAGCAACTTAGACGTCGTCTCATTTGGCGAGTCTGCGGTAGCAGATGAGGCTGCAGGCGATGGCGGTGAAGGCCAGGAAGTGTTCGGCCTTGCGTTCGTAGCGGCGGTCCAAACGGCAGCAGCCGCCCAGCCAGGACATCGTGCGCTCGATCGTCCAGCGATGCCGGCCCAGCCAGGTGGAGGACTCGATGCCCTTGCGGGCGATGCGGTGCCGGATACCTCGCTTGCGCAGCCATCGGCGCAGGTGGTCGTAGTCGTAGCCTTTGTCTGCGTGCAGCTTGGCGGGCCGTCGTCTGCGCGGGCCGCGGCGGGAGCGGATCGGCGGGATGCCGCGCACGAGCGGCTTGAGTGCCTGGCTGTCGTGCAGGTTCGCGCCGGAGATCCCGATCGAGAGGGGTAAACCGGTTCGCTCGGTGATCAAGTGGATCTTCGAGCCTTTCTTGCCCCGGTCTACAGGATTCGGACCTGTCAGGTCCCCCCTTTCAGGGCCCGCATGTTCACCGAGTCGATCGCGCAACGCGACCAGTCCAGGTCTCCGCGCGAACCCAGTTCGTCGAGTGTGACGCGGTGCAGCTTCGCCCAGACCCGGGCGGCGGTCCACTCGGTGAAGCGACGGTGCGCGGTCGGACCCGACGGGCCGAAGACCGGCGGCAACTGCCGCCAGGTGCAGCCCGTCGTGGCCACGAAAATGATCGCGGCCAGCACCTCACGATCCCCATACCGGCGCCGACCGCCGCCCTGCGGCCGTGATGGAGCGGGTGGGACCACTCGCTGAAACAGGTCCCACAGTTCGTCCGGCACCATGCGTTCGACCATCACCACACGGTGCAGACTACCCAGCATTCCAAATGAGACGACGCCTAAAGATCAAGCTAGGCAGATGACTGCAAGAAGATCTCTTCTTCTGCGAGAGGCGCGCGCTCCCCGCCCGGTGGTCCGCTGCAGGCAGGACAGCCAGACATCAACCCCGCAGGCTCATGGGGTAAGAAGACATCCGTACCGAGCCTCCCAGGCCGCCGCCCAGCACGCGTTCCTCGCCCTCGCGCAGCCCGACGATGCGAAGACCCGCATACCCAGTAGAGGATCCTCATCAACGGCAAAACGGCTCTGACGGCAGCCTGACCTCACCTGCGAGGTGCCGCCGGCGAACGAGTGACGGCCCGGGAGGGGATTCCCCTTCCGGGCCCGGCCTGGGCAAGCAGCAGCGAGGGGGTGGTGACGCCGGCGACCAGCCCTGGCCCCGGGGTTCACCCCCAGTGCTCCTCCCGGTACCGCAGGAGGTCATCGCCGTGCAGCTGCTTTGTGGCGTTACCGACCCTGACCCAGAAGTCGGTGGCAGCGTTACCGCCCTTGGCGGGCTTGGCGAACACGGCCTTGCCTGACGCGGCTACGCTGACCCGGCAGACGAGGCGGCCGGCCACCTCCGGGAAGCTGATCCGCACAGTGGCCGCGGTCGGAGCCGACAGGTTGTCATCGAGAACCTGTCGTACGAAGAGTTCGTAGCCGTCGGTATCGGACTGCTTAGGCAGAGTGGACAGATCGTCATCGATCCCGAGTACGGTGCCGTCGTCCCCGACGCCGACGAACAGATTGCCGCCCTCCCCGTTGAGGAAGCCGCAGACCGTCTTGACGAGATTGTTCTGGAGGGACTTCTCGTACTTTCGTTCGTGCACGTTCCAGCGGGCGCTCGCCTTGAACTCGGTGCTCTGGGACTCGCCGGCGGCGATCAGGTCGGCGGGCGCGGTGGGCACGTACGGCGGGCGGTCAGCGGCGAGCGTCCCGAATGCCTCCCGTACCACCTGGGCAATCAGCTGACGGCGCCGTTCGAGGAAGACCGGGTAGTCGAGCTGCTCCCAGCCGACGGGTAGCGCGTGCCACCGGGTCTGCCGCCTGACCACCTCCGGGGCCATCGCCTCGGTGAGCCTCGGCCAATAGATGTGAGGTGCGTCGGTGCTGCCCTTCTCGCTGACCGGCCACGTCACATATGCCATGTTGGCGATGGCGTTGACCTGGCGTTTGTCGGTGATGCCAAGATCGGCGAGGGGCTCGGGGTAGAACAGACGGTCCCGTAGGACCTTCTTGGCGGGCTGGGCCGCGGGATCCATCAGATCGCGGATGCGCTGGTCGCCGAAGAGCAGCTCGGCGTCCAGGATGTTCAGCGCGGCCTGGTAGGCGAACACCACCGGAGAGTACGACGACAAGCTGTCGAGTCTGTTCGGCAGGGAGATGTCCCAGTAGTCACCGGTGAAGTGCGCGGAGATGATCCGGTCGAGTTCCGCGGCGAAAGCCCGGCTGTCACCCTGCGGCAGACCACCGATCCGCCCCAGGTCGAACTCCATCTGCGATTCAGGGGAGTTGGAGTAACGGCCGGTGGTATGCACCATGAAGAACCAGCGCGCGATCACTGGACGCAGTTCCTCGGTCGACAGCCCGAAATCGTGCCGTCCGATCAGCCACAGCGCGTAGCTGTACAACAGGGCGGTGTCAGAGGTGATCATCTTACGGCTGCGGAAGCCTGCTGCGTTGACGCACTGGAAGAACTCGTGCCAGCTGGTCAGGTCGAGGACCTGCGTGTGCGCCTGCGCGAGCCGGTCGAACTGTACCTGGCGTCGCTCGGCGGAGACCTTCCCGGTCTCGAAGTCTTTTCCGCGCAACACGTTGTAGACGTGCTGGAGCCGGGCGCGCCGGAAGGCCACGGCGACGGCGACGCGCAGAAGCTGGTCCGGGCTGGGGTCCAGGAACGGGTTGCGCGGGGTTGGTCCGGGAAGCCCCGCGACCACCGCGGCGCGGCAGAAATCCTCCAGTTGACGTCGGCCCTTCTCCCAGTGGACCGACATCAGCGTGAGGATGAAGTCGGACTGGTTGAGCTTCACCCCCTGGAAGTTGATACGGACAAAGATCTCCGCCACCTGCTCCTCGTCGGCCGAGGCGTCCAGCTCCACCACCTGGAACCGGAAGTCGTGCAGGCCCCGGACCCTATCGATTCGCTCCTCCAGCTCGTCCTTCCTCACGGTCGGCAATGGTTCGCCCGCAGCCTGTTCGAGCCGCTGGAAGAACTCCCGGACGGCGCCCCGGTGTCCGCCCGGAGCCCAGAGCATGGTGATGTCCGGGATGTAGGCGGGGTCCCGCTCGATCGCCGCGTCCGTAACCTCGAACGTTTGATCCTCCGGGCGGAACGCGATCCGCATCGTGACCTCGTCGAAGGACTTGGTTACGACCTTGCGCCCGGTGAGCACGGCAAACAGTGCGGTAAGCCGCTGCTGCCCGTCCACGACCAGCCGTTGCGGCGCCCGGTCGCTCGTTCCCGTCCCGATCTGCCGGGTCCCTACCTCCGCTCCGGTCTCCCAGAACATCAGGGTGCCGATCGGGTAGCCGCGGTACATCGAGTCGAAGAGATCGCGGGTCTTCGTCGCAGACCAGACGAACGGCCGCTGGATGTCGGGGAGCCCAATCCTTCCGCCCTCAATGTCCTCTATCAGGTGCCGAAGGGTGTAACCCGTGTCGCGGTAGAGAGTGGGTGGCACGGTCAGGGGCTCCTCGCGTCGGCGGGTCAGAGAGGGCAGCTGCCTTCGCTTGCTTCAGCAACTGAGACAACCGAAGAAGAAGGACAGCATCAGACTCCTACCACGTGAGCTGCACTGGTCGCAGGTGAGTTGAGGTGCCCACGGCTGACCGCTGGGCGGCGGTCGCGTCCCAGGCGCTGCTCCAGCAGCAGGGCCTGGCTGCACAGCCCAACGGGCTCCCATCGGACCCAGATCCGGACCAGGCCTGGACCAGCCACCGCCCGATAACCGCACCAGGCACAAACCCCCCAGGTCATGTGCGTGCATCTGCCGCACCACCAGCAGACGTAGAACCTCCTGATGGTCGCAGCACGGCACACCCCGTATCAGACGGAAAGCGCGGTGCGAGGCGTTCAGCGACGACACCTGGCCTTGCCGACTCTCCGCAAGGCGACGCGCGAGGCCCGTTGATCCGTACCTGCGCCTGCCTCAACGACGTCTCAGGTCAGCGTTCACTTGGTCTCCGGCAATTCCGCGAGGCCCTGCACGAGCAACTGAGCCTCGAAAGGAACTTCGCAATACAACCTGACTGGGCGTCAAGAGTGTCCGCAAGAGCTCTGCCACAGCCGCCCACAGACGGCCCCCATGGAACCGCCGCCCAACCCGACCCGAGGCAACGCGGTCGACCGCGAGAGGCATTGTGCGGCTCGCCCTCAGTCGACAGCATCACCCAAAAAACAGGAATGCCTGCAGGTCAGCGCACTCTTCCCCGCGGCTTCAACGGCAGGGGCGGCAGCTCCGGCGCGGGCAGCGGGGCGCCGTCGTACCCCTTCACCTCGCCGAAGCGGGAACCCGTCATCCAGTCCGCGCGGGCCTGTTCGATCTCCGCCTGGGAGCGCCCGATCCAGTTCCAGAACATGACGAGTTCCTCCTCGAAGGGCTCGCCGCCCAGGAGCATCAGGCTCGCGTCCGACTCGGCGCGCAGCGGGAGTTCGGTGCGGCCGCAGCCGAGGTAGAGCATCGATCCGGGCAGGACCGGCACCCCGTCCACGTGGGCCTCGCCGGACATGGACAGGACGGCGTACTCGAAGTCCGGTTCCAGCGGGAGGCGTACGTCCGTGCCGCGGGTGAGGGTCAGGTCGGCGCCGACGATGGGGGTGTACGCCGTGCCGGGTGACCGCGCGCCGTCGAGATCACCGAGGATGAGCGTGGCCGCCAGTCCGGGAGCCGTGATCTGCGGCAGCTCGGCGTGGTGCTCGAAGTGCGGTTCGGTGTGGCGGTCACCGTCCGGGAGGGCGACCCAGAGCTGGGCGCCGTGCAGGTAGCGGGCGTGGGACTTCGGGCTCTCCTCGGAGTGGCTGATCGCGCGGCCGGAGGTCATCAGGCCCAGCTCGCGGGGGCGGATCGTCTGGAGGCTGCCGGTGGAATCGCGGTGCAGCACCTCGCCCTGGTGCAGCCAGCTCACCGTCTGCAGACCCATGTGCGGGTGCGGGGGGACCTGCATGCCCGGCTCGTCGGCGATGTCGTCGGGACCGTAGTGATCGACGAAACACCAGGCGCCGACCATGCGGCGGCCCAGGTTGGGCAGCAGTCGGCGCACCTCGCTGGATTCGCCGAGCTTGACGCGGCGGGGGCTGAGGAGTTCACGCACCGGTTCCGCCACCACGAAGCCGCGGCCGCCGCACAGAGCGGGAACCGCCTGACGATCAAGATTGCTCATGACGCCCAACCTAGACCCGTGCGGGGATTCCCGTCAGGCCGTCCCCGGCCCGCGGCGACGGGTGCGTCACGGGCGCCCAACAGGATGTCAGCAGGCACCCATGCGAGCACCCCCGCCGGCATTCGCAGGCACTCCGCTGACGGTCCGGCAGGGCGTCCGGCAAAGAGTCCGGCAGGGCGTCCGCAGACAGTTCAAAAATAGTAGCCATGGACATAGTAGCCATGTACTGTATCTGTCATGAGTACGGCATCCGAGGGCGCGACGCCCGGTTTCCTGGTCTGGCGACTGTCCATGAAGTGGCGGGTCGCGGTCGACCGCGCGGTGGCGCCGCTGGGCCTGACCCACGCCCAGTACTCGCTGGTGGCCTCGCTGTACGGCATGCGGCGCGACGGCGAAGGCCCAAGCCAGCGGCGCCTCGCCGACCGGACGGGCCTCGAACCGCTCTACGTCTCCAAGCTGGCGCGCGCGCTGGAGAGCGCCGGCCTCGTGGAGCGCACCCGCGACCCGCGCGACCCGCGCGCGGTGCAGCTGGCGCTCACCGAGGAAGGCCGTGAGCGGACCCGGCAGGCCATCGAGGTCGTCCAGGGCCTCCTGGGGCAGCTGCTGGCGCCGCTCGGAGGCCTGGACAGCGCACGCACACAGGAGTTCAAGCGCGAGCTGACGACCCTGCTCGACGTATCTCTCGACCCGACGAACGAGAACCTGAAGGAGCAGTCATGACCACCACCACTCCCCTGCTCGACCCCCGCGTCATAGCCCTGGCCCACTACGCGGGCCGCGCCCTTCTCGAGAACGTGCTGGCCCGTCACGGCGCGACCTTCCAGCAGTCCGTCACACTCCGCGTGGCCGCCGTCGCCGAGGGGCCGGTCGAGCAGGAGGGCATCGCCGGGGCCGTCGTCGGCGCCCTCAAGATCGACGCGGCGGAGGCGCACTCCGTCATCGACGGACTGATCGCCGCGGGACTGCTGGCCCCCGAGGGGCCGTCCCTGGTGCGGATCACGGACGCCGGGCGCGAGCTGTACGACCGGACGTCCGCCGAGACCGCCCCCATCTCCGCCCGGGTCTACGCCGGCATCCCCACGGAGGACCTCGCTGTCGCCGGTCGTGTACTGAGCCTCATCACCGAGCGGGCCGACGGGGAACTCGCAGCCCTGGCCAAATAGTGGAATATTCAACCACCCGGGCCTGTTGTCGGCGTCGAAGTCGAAGGAGGCCCCGAGTGGAGACGACGTACTACGACCACGGAACACCGGCGGAGCGCTGGGAGCGCGCGCAGATGTTCTTCGACGCCAAGGAATACACCACGGCGGCCCGGGTCCTGGGCGGACTGGTCGAGGAGGTGCCGGAGCAGACCGGACCGCGGCTGCTGCTGGCCCGTTCCTACTACCACTCGGCCCAACTGCGCCGCGCCGAGCGCGAGTTGCGGGTGATCGTCGAGCGCGACCCGGTCGAGCAGTACGCCCGGCTGATGCTCGGGCGCACACTGGAGCGGCAAGGGCGGCACGACGAGGCCGAGCCGCATCTGCGCCTGGCATCGGCGATGGCGGGCGACTTCGAGTAGACCCCACGCACACTGGGCCCGGTTTCCGCGCGGAGACCGGGCCCGTCCGCGTCTCACACCGCCGCGGTGTCCTTCCCCCGCCGGTGCGCGATCTCGCCGAGGATCACGTCGGCGACGATGAAGCCGGCCAGCGGTATGCCGAGCAGCGGTACGAAGTAGCCGACGACGGCGACGGCCACCACGCCGGGCACCAGGATCTGCGGCGGTACCTGCTGCCAGGCGCCGCGCGGGATCGGCCGCCCGAAGGAGGAGCCCCGGCCGCGCTGCCACCACATGCGGTAGCCCCACACGATCAGCAGGACCAGCGACAGCGCGAGAAGCATCAGGGCGATCTGGTTGACCAGGCCGAAGAGGAGCCCGGTGTGCAGGTCGATGCCCCAGCGGGTGAGCTTGGCGAGGAACGGGTGGTCGTCGAACCGCAGCACGTCGGTCACCTCGCCGCTGGTCGGGTCGACCGCGACCGCGTCCTGCTTCTCGGGCCAGCTGCGCTGCACCTGCCGTACGACATAGGTGGACGACTCGTCGGCGGGCGGGACGATCTCGACCGGGTCGCCGAGTCCCTCGGCGCGGGCGGCGGCCAGCACCTTGTCGAGCCCGACGCCGTGCTCGGCGTCCCCTGCCGAGGCGGACGCGCCGTGACCCGAGTGGTCGCCGCCCGCCGCCGAGGAGACCGACGGGGTGGACTGGCCCAGCGAGGTGCGCAGTTCGTCGATGTTCGCGCCGGCGTACGTCGACCAGGTCAGTCCGGTCGCCGACAGGAAGAAGAAGCCGGCCGCGGCCCACACACCGATGTTGCCGTGCAGGCCGAGGGTGCGGCGCCGCCCGCTGGTGCCGCGGAGCTTGCGCAGGGCGCGGCGGCGGGTGAACCACAGCACGATGCCGCCGCCCGCGATCACCCACAGCCAGCTCGCGGCGAACTCGCTGTAGAGACGGCCCGTTTCGCCGAGGTGCAGGTTGCGGTGGAGCTCGCTGATCCAGGTCCGCAGCGGGAGCGCACCGCTGGAGCCGTACTGCTCCAGCGCGCCCTCGACCTTCCCGGTGTACGGGTCGACGAACACCGCGAGGGTGTGCGTCGGGTCGACTCCCTTGACGCCCGACAGCATCACCCGGGTCGTCGCGTCGGCCTCGGGCGAGGGCCGTACGGCCGAGACGGTGCCCTCGGGGTGGGCCTTGCGTGCGGCGGCCACCTGCTCGGATATCGGCAACTTGCTGTCGCCGACGGCGGAGACGGTCATCTCGTCGCGGTAGGCGATCTTCTCGGCCTGGAAGGAGCCGGCGTACAGGAAGCCGGTGACGGCGACGACGAACAGGAAGGGTGCGACGAACACGCCGGCGTAGAAGTGCAGACGCAGCACGAGCGGGCGCAGCGGGGCCCAACTGCTGCGGGCCGGAGCCGGCGCGGCCGGTTGCGGGGCCTCGTCCGTGGGGGTCGGGGGTGCAATGGACATCGGCGGCTTCTCCGGGGGCTGGGGACGGTAGCGGTCCAGTAGTCGGAGGGAGGAGCCGCCGAGTTCCCGGGAGATGAAGTGACCTGCATCACACAGATGTCCCGCGGTATCCGGAGCACCATGGCATCCTGGCGCGATGGCAACTCCACTTCACCGCCCGCCCCTTGCCGAACTCGTCGAGGAACTCCTGGCCACGGACGGCCCGCTGCCGATCGTGGCGGCCGGTGAACCGGTCCTGCGGCGCGGCACCGAGCGCTACGACGGCCAGCTGGACGCGGCGCTCCTGTCCCGTCTCGTGGAGGCCCTGCGCGTCACCATGCACGCGGCCCCGGGCGTGGGCCTCGCCGCCCCGCAGGTGGGTGTCCCGCTGCGGATCGCGGTCGTCGAGGACCCGGCGCCCGTACCGGACGAGGTACGGCTGGCCCGCGGGCGGGTGCCGCAGCCCTTCCGGGTACTGGTCAACCCGTCGTACGAACCGGTCGGCACCGAGCGGGTCGCGTTCTTCGAGGGCTGTCTGAGCGTGCCGGGCTGGCAGGCGGTGGTGGCGCGGCCCGCCGAGGTCCGGCTGACGGGCGAGGACGAGAACGGACGGCCGGTGGACGAGGTGTTCACCGGCTGGCCCGCCCGTATCGTCCAGCACGAGACGGACCACCTGGACGGCATGCTGTACCTCGACCGCGCGGAGCTGCGCTCGCTGTCCTCGAACCAGGCGATGGCCGAGCGCTGGACGCAGCCGACGCCGGAGCAGGCGGCCGCGTCCCTGGGCTTCGAGCTGCCCCCTCAGTTGTCCCGGTAGGCCTCCAGCAGCCGCAGCCACACCTCGCTGATCGTCGGGTACGACGGGACCGCGTGCCACAGCCTGCTGATCGGGACCTGGCCCGCGACCGCGATCGTCGCGGAGTGGATCAGTTCACCGACGCCGGGGCCGACGAAGGTGACACCGAGCAGGATCTCGCGTTCCAGGTCGACGACCATGCGGGCCCTGCCCCGGTAGCCCTCGCCGTAGAGGCTCGCGCCGGAGACGTTCGCCAGGTCGTAGTCGACGGCGCGGACGCGGTGGCCCGCCTGTTCGGCCTCGGCCAGGGAGAGGCCCGCGGAGGCCGCCTCCGGGTCGGTGAAGACGACCTGGGGCACGGCGTCGTGGTCGGCGGTCGCGGCGTGGGCGCCCCAGGGATCCTCGTGGACCGGGGCGCCCGAGGCGCGGGCGGAGATCGCGGCGCCCGCGATACGGGCCTGGTACTTGCCCTGGTGGGTGAGGAGCGCGCGGTGGTTGACGTCGCCGACCGCGTAGAGCCAGTCGCTGCCGGTGACGCGGAGGCTGTCGTCGACCTCCAGCCAGGCGCCGGGGTCCCGGCCGACCGTGTCCAGGCCGATGTCGTCGGTGCGCGGTGCGCGGCCGGTGGCGAAGAGGATCTCGTCGGCCTCGATGCGGTCGCCGGTGCCGGTGACGACCACGACCGTGCCGTTCTCGCGGGTGACCGACTCGACCGAGGTGCCGGTGCGGACGTCGACGCCCGCCTCGGTGAGGGACTCGGCGACGAGCTCACCGGCGAACGGCTCCATGCGGTTGAGCAGGCCCTTCCCGCGTACGAGAAGGGTCACTCGGGAGCCGAGGGCCTGCCAGGCCGTGGCCATCTCGGTGGCGACCACTCCCCCGCCGACCACGACGAGGCGTCCGGGCGCCGACTGGGCGCTGGTCGCCTCGCGGCTGGTCCACGGTTTGACCTCGTCGAGGCCCGGCAGGTCGGGCAGGACGGCCCGGGTTCCGGTGCAGACTGCCACGGCGTGCCGGGCGGTCAGCACCTTCTGCCCGCCGTCGGGGCCGGTGACCGTCACCGTGCGCTCTCCCGTGAGGCGGCCGTGGCCGCGGTGGAGGTCGGCACCGATACTGTCCAGCCAGTCGACCTGGCCGTCGTCCTTCCAGTTCGAGGTGAAGTAGTCCCGGCGCGCGAGGACCGCGGCCGCGTCGAGAGGGGCCTGCACCGAGGCGCTCAGACCCGGCAGGCGGCGCGCGTCCGCCTGCGCGATCACCGGCCGCAGCAGGGCCTTGCTGGGCATACAGGCCCAGTAGGAACACTCTCCGCCGACCAGTTCGCTCTCCACGACCGCGGTGGAGAGGCCGGCCGCGCGGGTGCGGTCGGCCACGTTCTCCCCCACGGGCCCGGCACCGAGCACCACTACGTCGTAGGTGCTGTTCGCGATGTTTTCCGTTTCCGTCATGGGGCCAGTCTGGTGGGTGGTGTGCGCCCGGGCCACCAGGGGTACGCGCGCCGCACACCGAGTGGTGACAGCCGTGGAATACCCGGCCGGGCGGCCGTGTTGTGCCGACGGCTTCGCTCCGAGACCAGGAAGAGGGATCACGTCATGAGCAGCACCGTGGAGCTCACCAAGGAGAACTTCGACCAGACGGTCACGGAGAACGAATTCGTCCTGATCGACTTCTGGGCGTCCTGGTGCGGGCCGTGCCGCCAGTTCGCGCCGGTCTACGAGAAGGCCGCCGGGGAGAACCCCGACCTGGTGTTCGGCAAGGTGGACACCGAGGCGCAGCCGGAACTGGCCGCCGCCTTCGGCATCCAGTCGATCCCGACGCTGATGATCGTCCGCGACCAGGTCGCCGTGTTCGCCCAGCCGGGCGCGCTGCCCGAGTCCGCCCTGACGGACGTCATCGGGCAGGCGCGCAAGCTGGACATGGCCGAGGTCCGCAAGGCGGTGGCCGAGCAGCAGGCCCAGGCCGAGCAGAAGGGCGAGTAGCCCGCCGAACCCCGACGGGCTCGCCGCACTTTCCAGAAGCCGTGCTTTCCGGAAGCCGCACTTTCCGGAAGCCGCACTTCCCGGAAGCCGTGCTTTCTAGAAGGGGTACGACGCCACGTCCGCGCGTACGGTCGTCCAGCGCACGTCGGTGAAGGCCTCCACGTTGGCCTCGCCGCCGAAACGGGCGCCGGTGCCGGAGGCGGCGATGCCGCCGAAGGGCGCGACGGCCTCGTCGTTCACCGTCTGGTCGTTGATGTGCACGATGCCGGTCGGAATGCGCTCGGCGAGATCGAGACCGCGGGCCGCGTCGCCGGTGACGATACCGAGTGAGAGACCGTACGGACCCGCTGCGGCCAGGGCGGCGGCCTCGTCGACCGTGCTGAAGGACCGGACGGGCGCGACGGGGCCGAAGACCTCCTCCGCGTAGGCGGGCGTGCTGTCGTCGATGCCCGCCAGGACCGTCGGACGGTAGAAGAGCTTCTCGTGGGTGCCGCCGGCGGCCAGCTTGGCGCCCTGGGCGGTGCTGGCGTCGACCAGGCCGCGAATCTTGGCGAGCTGGTTGTCGTCGATGATCGGGCCGAGGTGGACCTGCTCCAGGTTCGGGTCGCCGACGGCGAGCGAGTCGGCCTTGGCGGCCAGCCGCTCGACGTACTCCTCGTACAGCGAGGCGTGGACGAGGTGGCGGCCCGTCGTCATGCAGATCTGGCCCTGGTGGAAGAAGGACCCCCAGGCGGCCGTGGAGATCACGGCTTCCAGGTCTGCGTCCTCCAGGACGATCAGGGCGGAGTTGCCCCCGAGTTCGAGGTGGGCGCGCTTGAGGTGGCGGCCGGCTGCCTCTCCCACCGCGCGGCCCGCGGCGGTCGATCCCGTGAAGGAGATGACCGGCACGCGCGGGTCGGCGACCAGTGCCTGGCCGACGTCCGGGCCGCCGGGCAGGACGTGCAGCAGGCCTTCGGGCAGCCCGGCCTCGGCGAAGACGGCGGCGAGCGCGAGGCCGCCGCAGACCGCGGTGCGCGGGTCCGGCTTGAGGATGACCGCGTTGCCGAGCGCGAGGGCCGGGGCGACGGAACGGATCGAGAGGATCAGCGGGGCGTTGAAGGGCGCGATGACGCCGACGACGCCGACCGGGACGCGCCGGGTGTAGGACAGCCGGGGCGCCTCGCTGGGCAGGACCTGGCCCGCGGGGCGGGAGGCGAGGGCGGCCGCCTCGTAGCACTCCTGGGCGGCCACGTGCAGTTCGAAGTCGGCCTTGCCGGGGATGGACCCGGACTCGCGGACGATCCATCCGCGCAGTTCCTCGGCGTGCGCGGAGAACAGGTCACCGGCCTTGCGCAGCACCCCGGCCCGGACGAAGTGCGGGAGCCGGGCCCACTCGGTCTGGGCCGCGCGGGCGGCCTCGGCGGAGCGTTCCACGTCCTCGGCGGTGGCGAGGTCGACGGTGGCGAGGGTGTCACCGGTGGCGGGCTCGGTGACGGCGTACTCAGGTCCCGAAAGGGGGTGGGGCTGCCAGCTCTTGGGGTCGAGCAACGACATGACGGCTCTCCGTTCGATCACCGATGGGACTCACACCGGGAGCGGTAGTCCCGTGTAGTTCGCGGCCAGTTCGGCGGCCGCATGGCGGGATGCGGTGATGCGGCGCAGCCGCGCGAGCTGCACCCTGCTCTCGAACGCATCCCCATCTTGTTGAGCGTGCAACATCCTAGTCATGTCATACGAGAACCGTGTGGCCTGCCACACACGAGAAAGACACAACTCCGAATATCTGTCGATCAGTTGTGTCGATCCGGTGCGGTGCAGATCCGTCAGGGCCCGGGCGAGGACGGATACGTCCGACACGGCGAGGTTGAGCCCCTTGGCCCCGGTCGGCGGCACGATGTGCGCCGCGTCGCCCGCGAGCAGGAGACGGCCGTGACGCATCGGCTCGTGGACGTAACTGCGCATGGGGGTCACGGACTTGGCGGTGACCGGGCCGCGCTCCAGCGTCCAGTCGGCGTCGATCGCGAAGCGGGCGGCGAGCTCGTCCCAGATCCGGTCGTCGGACCAGTCGTCCGGGTCGGTGCCGTTCGGCACCTGGAGATAGAGCCGGGAGACGGCGGGCGAGCGCATGCTGTGCAGGGCGAAGCCGCGCTCGCCGCGCGCGTAGATCAACTCCTCGCAGGACGGCCGGACATCGGCGAGGATCCCGAGCCAGGAGTACGGGTAGCCGTGCTCGTACGTGCGGCTCGTCGCCGCCGGGAAGGCCGCGCGGGCGATGCCGTGGAAACCGTCGCAGCCGGCCACCCAGTCGCAGGTCAGCGACTGCTCGCGGCCCTCGTGCAGGAACCGCACGACGGGTGCGTCGCTCTCCGGCTTCTCGATTGCGAGGGCCTCTGCCTCGAACAACAGGGGTGGCCCGTCGGCGAGTTGGAGCGCGACGAGGTCCTTCACGATCTCGGTCTGGGCGTAGATCGTGACCGTGCGGCCACCGGTGAGGACGGGGAAGTCGATGTGGTGCCGCTCCCCCGCGAACCGCAGCTCGATGCCCTGGTGGACCAGGCCCTCGCTCTCCAGGCGCCCGGCCGCGCCACACGCGCGCAGGGCGTCGACCGTGCCCTGCTCCAGCATGCCCGCCCGCTGGCGCTGCTCGACGTAGTCCCGCGTCCTGCTCTCCAGGACCACGCAGTCGATGCCGGCGCGGTGCAGCAGACGGGCGAGGAGCAGTCCTGCGGGGCCGCCGCCGATGATCCCGACCGTGGTGCGCATGGCAGGCCTCCCTGCGTCAGCTGGAGTCGCGGTGCACCACCGTGGCGCCCAGCACCGTGTGCGTCTCGGGCGCGGTACCCGGCTCGCGCACCGCGCGGTCGACCAGTTCGGCGAGGTCGCGGCCGGACGGCAGTTCGATGTGGACCGTGCTCAGCCGGGGCCTCAGCAACCGCCCCAGCAGCAGGTCGTCGGCGCCGATCACCGCGATGTCCGCCGGGATGCGCACGCCCTCGTCCTGAAGTGCGCGCATTAACAGCATGGCGTACTCGTCGTTGTACGCGAACACGGCGTCGAGGCCGAGATCCCGCCAGCGCGCGGCGAGCTTGGCCGCGGCCTGCTCCTCATAGGCGAGGGGCAGCTCGACGAGGGTGGCGTCCTCCTTGTCGCGCAGAGCCCGGCGCACGCCTGCCAGGCGGGGCAGCGAGAAGGCTCGAAGGCCCGCCTCCTCGGGGACCACGACACCGACGCGGCGACGGCCGCGGGCGTAGAGGTGGGCACCCGCGCAGTGGCCGACGTTCTCGTGGTCCATGAGCAGGGTGTGGGCGCCCTCGACCTGCTCGGGGCCCATGGTGACCACTGCTCGTGCGCCGGAGCGCCGGAGCAGGGAGACACCCTGCGGGCCGAGACCCGCGCCGGGCACGAGGACGGCGACCGGGCGCAGTTCGGCCCAGGCGCGGGCGGCCTCCTCGCCCCGGAGGCCGACGCTGCCGTACTGCACGACGGTGTAGTCCAACCGGCCGAGCGCCCACTGGAGTTCACTGATGAACTGGCTGTAGAGCGGGCCGACCGGGATGGACGGGGCGGGCATCAGGACCATGCGGCTGTGGCCGGCTCGCAGACTGCGGGCGGCCGCGTGCGGGACGTACCCGAGTTCCTTGGCGGCCTCGTGGACGCGGCGGCGGGTGGGTTCGCTGATCCGGACGGCGCTGGTGTTGTTGAGGACGTAGGAGACGGTCGCTCGCGAGACGCCGGCCAGGCGGGCCACATCGGCACTCGTCGGAACCGAGCGCGTCGCCGGGGAAACGGGCGCGGGCGTTTTCGGTATCTGCACCATGACGGTCGTCATCTTTGCAGAAGCTGTGACGGTGTAGCGGACCGGGGCGCGGCCCCACCTCACCGTGAAGGATCGGTGCAGGTGAGCCGGGTGACCAGGTCGTCCCAGCCCTTCTCCAGGCGTTCGAGCGGCATTCCGCGCCTGCGGGTGAGGTGGTGGACGGTGGCGGGGTCGAGGAAGCCCATCAGGGTCTGGGCGAGCAGTTCGCAGTCCGCGTCGGGGACGGCCAGGCGCAGCAGCAGGGTCACGTGGCCGTGGTGCACCTGGCGCGGGGCGGGGGTGAAACGGCGCTCCGGACTCGGCTCGGCCGCCAGCAGCAGGTCCATCTCGTCGACGGACCGGCGCAGGAGGGCCCGGCCGAACGCACGCAGCCGCTCGGCGGGCGGCGCGCCGGGGCCGAGCGGGGCGGGGCCGCCGAGGAACGCGGCCTGGAACTTCCGCTCGGAGTGGTCCAGCAGTGCCGTCAGCAGACCCGTCCGGTCGCCGAAGCGCCGGAAGACGGTGCCCTTGCCCACCGAGGCCGCCGCGGCCACCGCCTCCATCGTCACCCCGGCCGCGCCGTGCTCCGCGACCAGGCGGGAGGCCGCCTCAAGAAGCCGCGCCCGGTTGCGCGCGGCGTCGGCGCGCAGGCAGGGCTCGTCGTCGGGGAGGCCGAGCTGGAGCAGCTCGGGCTGCCCGTCGGAGTCGGTGGGGGTCGGCAGCGGCGGCAGGGGTGGCAGGACGGCGGACATGAAATCAGCGTAAAGCAGCGGGAAGAAAACTGGACCGGGGTCCGGTTAAGGATGTAGAACATTAAGCGGACCCCGGTCCGCATCATTACGGCAGTGTTTCATCTCCCTTGGAGTTCGCATGTCCGTTCGCATTCTCGCTCTCGTCGGAAGCCTCCGCGCCGGCTCGCACAACCGCCAGCTCGCCGAGGCGGCCGTCAAGCACGCTCCCGAGGGCGCGGATGTCGTGCTCTACGAGGGGCTCGCCGACATCCCGTTCTACAACGAGGACATCGACGTCGAAGGCGCCGTCCCGGCCGCCGCGGCCAAGCTGCGCGAGGCCGCCCAGGCCTCCGACGCGTTCCTGTTCTTCTCCCCCGAGTACAACGGCACCATCCCGGCCGTGCTGAAGAACGCCATCGACTGGCTGTCGCGTCCGTACGGCGCGGGCGCCTTCGCCGGCAAGCCGGTCGCCGTGGTCGGTACCGCGTTCGGCCAGTTCGGCGGCGTATGGGCCCAGGACGAGACCCGCAAGTCCGTGGGCATCGCCGGCGGCAAGGTGCTCGAGGACGTCAAGCTGTCCATCCCGGGCTCCGTGGTCCGCTTCGCCGAGACCCACCCGGCGGACGACGCGGAGGTCGCCGCGCAGCTGGCCGAGGTCGTCGCGCAGCTGCACAGCAACGCGGGTGAGGTCGCCGCGGCCTGAACCCGCGGCGCGCAACAGCGCAACAGGGTTCTTCCAGGGGTCGGAGTCTCTTCGGGACTTCGGCCCCTCGCGTCTGTCCGCGGGTCGGTGGGCGCCGGTTCGGGCAGGGCCGAGGCGGGCGCCCGGCCTTCAGGCGCGTGCGGGGAACGGGCCGCGGCCGCCGGCTCGCGCGGCTCCCGTGCCCGCGCGGATCGCGGAGCGTTCGTGGGCGCCGTGGCCCGTGCGGGCGATGCGTCCGCCCGCACCGCGACCGGTCCCCCGCCGCCGCACCCCTCCCGAGGTGGCGCCCCGGCACAAAACGGCGCGGCACGGCAGGACAACCGCACGGCGAACCCGGTGCGGACGCGGCTCCCCGCGGTCCGGGGGCGACAGTGGCGACACCAGGATCGTCTCCGCCGACCACCCGGCCACCCGGCCACCCGGCCGCCCCTCCGGCCGGACGGACCGGTTCCGCTCAGTCCAGCTCAGCCAGCCGCTGTACGGCGGGCGCGGCGAACCCCTCGATCCACTCGGCGGGAGTTCCGGTGCGCGGGGCGAGGATGACCGTGTCGATGCCGAGCTTGCCGTACCCGGTGATGTCCCGGGTGAAGGCGTCCAGGTCGCCGTGGGTGCCCTCGGCGCCCGGGTCGACGGAGTAGGTCATCGTCCTGCGGATCTCGTCGTAGTCGCGGCCCTCGGTGTCGCAGTGGCCGCGCAGCACGTCGAGCTTGTGCGCGACCTCCTCGGGCGAGGTGGCGAAGAGGTTGCAGGCGTCGGCGTGACGTGCGACCAGGCGCAGGGTCTTCTTCTCGCCGCTGCCGCCGATCATGATCTCGGGGTGCGGGCTGCTGACCGGCGCCGGTACGCACAGGGTCTCGGCGAGCCGGTAGTGGGCGCCCTCGAAGGGGCCGTTGGCCGCCGGGTCCCACATCTGGAGACAGATCCGCAGGGCCTCGTCCAGCCGCTCGAAGCGCTCCGCGAGCGGCGGGAAGGGCACACCGAGCCCTTCGTGCTCCCGGTCGTACCAGGCGGCGCCGATGCCGAGGGTGGCCCGGCCGCCGGAGAGCACGTCGAGCGTGGTCGCGATCTTGGCGAGCAGCCCGGGATGGCGGTACGTCACCCCGGTCACCAGCGCGCCGAGCCGGACCGTCTCGGTGTGGGCCGCGAGGAAGCCCAGGGTCGTGTAGGCCTCCAGCATGGGGTCCTCGGCGCCGCCGTTGAACTCCATCTGGAAGTAGTGGTCCATCACCGACAGCCAGCTCACTCCGCCCGCCTCGGCCGCTGCGCCCGCGGCGGCGAGCTCGGCGCCGAGCGCGGGACCGCCCGCGGGGTGGTTGAACCGGTTGATGTGCACGCCCACGCGCATGTGCGTCTCCGTTCACGGGACCTTCGCCGACGCCGACGACGGTAGGACTTGGAGTGCTCTCGAAGTCAAGTGCCGCCGCATGCCTGCCGGCGCCCGTCACACCAACGGACTCGACCCCGGCTCCTCCCCTTCCAGCCGCGCTTCCTGCTTCTCCCGCGCCTCCTGCTCGTCCTGCTTCCTCGCGGCCCGCAGGCTTGTCAGCGTGGTGACCGTCAGGACGAGGACGATGAAGCCGAGGGAGAAGGGGATGCCGATCTCCGGGACGTGGACGCCGGACTCGTGGAGCGCGTGCAGGACGAGCTTGACGCCGATGAACCCGAGGATGATCGAGAGGCCGTAGCTGAGGTGGACCAGCTTCTTCAGCAGGCCGCCGATGAGGAAGTACAGCTGGCGCAGGCCCATCAGGGCGAACGCGTTGGCCGTGAAGACGATGTACGGGTCCTGGGTCAGGCCGTAGATGGCGGGGATGGAGTCCAGGGCGAACAGCACGTCGGTGGAGCCGATAGCGAGCATCACGACCAGCATCGGGGTCATGACCCGCTTGCCGTTCTCCTCGATCCACAGCTTGGTGCCGTGGTAGCGGTCGGCCACGCCGAAACGCTTCTCCACCATCTTGAGCAGCTTGCTCTCCTCGTACTCCTCGTCGTGTCCGTCCTTGCGGGCGTCCTGGACGAGCTTCCAGGCGGTCCAGATCAGGAAGGCGCCGAAGATGTAGAACACCCAGGAGAACGCGGAGATGATCGCCGCACCGGCAGCGATGAACCCGGCACGCAGCACGAGCGCCATGACGACGCCGACCATCAGCACCCGCTGCTGGTACTGCGAGGGCACCGCGAACTTCCCCATGATCAGGACGAACACGAAGAGGTTGTCGACGCTCAGGGACTTCTCGGTGACGTATCCGGCGAAGAACTCGCCCGTGGGTCCCGTTCCGCCGAAGATCAGCAGTCCGAGCCCGAACAGACAGGCCAGCACGACCCAGACGACGGTCCAGACACCCGCCTCCTTGACCGACACGTCATGGGGTTTGCGGCCGATGAAGAAGTCGGCACCGACCAGGACGCACAGGGCGAGGATGGTCAGCAGCCAGACGGTGAGTGAGACGTTCACTGGTTCTCCTGGTGCATGGGGGTATCGACAGCGTTGTCACCACCGGGCATTCCTTCCACCAACGGAAGGTGAACAACAAGTCACGCGATGGCAGGGAACCGCAGGTCACGCCGGAATGTCGCGGGTTCTCGGGGTCACCACCCGCCGTACGGCGGGCAGGTTCCGCCGTACGGCGGCGCCCCGGACGGACGCCGGTACCCCGATCATGACGGCACGAGCCGCCGCGCCCCGCGTGAGGAGAACCCATGACCTACGTCCCGCCCCCGTTCGATCCCGAGCTCGCCGCCGCCCTCGACCTGATCAAGGAGATGATCTCGCCCGGCATGACGCCGGACGACATCGACCTCGTCCGCCAGGGGCCCGGCATCCAGATGCTGGCGGACATGGACCTGACCATGGGCGGGTTCTTCGAGGTGGAGGACCGGTCGGTGCCCGGCCCCGAGGGCGCCCCCGAGATCTCGCTGCTGATCTGCCGGCCCACGGCTCCGGCGCCCGCGGGGACCGCGCGTCCGGTGATCTACCACGTCCACGGCGGCGGCATGGTCCTCGGGAACAACCGGGTCGGCGTGGACGCTCCGCTGGCCTGGGCGAAGGAGCTCGACGCGGTCGTGGTCTCGGTGGAGTACCGGCTGGCGCCCGAGAATCCGCATCCGGCACCCGTCGAGGACGTGTACGCGGGACTCGTGTGGACCGCGGAGCACGCCGGGGAGATCGGTGGCGACCCGGAGCGGATCGTCATCGCGGGCGCCAGCGCGGGCGGCGGGCTGTCAGCGGGGCTGGCACTGCTGGCCCGGGACCGCAAGGGGCCGCGGGCCATCGGGCAGCTGCTGATGTGCCCGATGCTGGACGACCGCAACGAGAGCCCGTCGACCCACCAGATGGCGGGCCTGGGTGTCTGGGACCGCACGGCCAACGAGACGGGCTGGACTGCGCTGCTGGGCGAGCTGCGGGGCGGTCCCGACGTTCCGGCGTACGCGGCACCCGCCCGCGCCGAGGACCTGACGGACCTGCCGCCGGCCTTCCTCGACGTGGGGTCCGCGGAGACCTTCCGGGACGAGGTGGTGGCCTACGCGTCACGGATCTGGCAGGCCGGTGGGGTGGCCGAGCTGCATGTGTGGCCTGGGGGCTTCCACGGGTTCGACGGGTTCGCTCCGCAGGCCGCGCTGTCGCAGGCGGCTCGGGCGGCGCATCTGGCGTGGCTGCGGCGGCTGTTGGAGAACTAGGCGGGGCCCGGGGACGGCTCCGGCCCGGTCACTGTCCCCGGGGTTCCCTGTCGGTGTCGGGGCGGGGCGGGGCCGGGTCGGGCCGGTGCCTGCCTGCTGCACCGTCGCGACGCTCCCGGGCCCATCCGGCGACCGTGGCCGGACCGATGCCCGCCTGCTGCACCGTCGTGACGTGCCCGGGCCCCTGCAGCGGAGCCGCACGGGTCACAGTCCCCGGCTTCCCCACAGGGGCGCTTCTCGGCCCACATGCCGCACCATGGGCGTATGAAAGAGCTGGCCGGGCGCCTCACCGCGCTGGATCCGGATGCCGGTGCAGCCGTCCGGGTGATCGCCTACTTCGACCGGCTGTCGGAGTCCCGCGCGGGGTTGGAAGCCCTGGTGCGGGGGGCCGCCGTGCTGGCCGGGGTGCCCGCGCGGCTGGTCGACGTCGAGCGGCGGGTCGCCGTACGGGTGGAGGCCGACGGCAGCCGCCGGGACTCCACTGCGCCTGCGGACCCCGGCTGGCCGTCCGCCGCGCTCGCACCCGGCGGGGCCGCCGCCCTGTGGCTGGAGCGGGACGAAGCGGCGCCCAGCGTGGTCGACGCGGTGATTCTGGAGCGGGCCGCGGGCATCGTACGGCTCGTTCTGGACCGTACGCGGGGACGCGCGCCTGTCGACGATCCGGCCCTGGTGGAGACGGTGCTGGACGGCACGGCCCCGGAGGCGGCCCGGTTGCACGCGGCACGCGGGCTCGGACTGGATCCGGCGGTCTTTGTGCGGGCGCTGGCCCCGCTCGACGGACGGCCCCGGATCATGCCCGACAGGCCCGGTGCCGAACTCCCCACCGGGCGGGTCGGCGTGGGCCCCGCCGTGCCCGTGCTCGAACTGCCGCGGTCCTGGGCGGACGCCCGCACCGCACTGCGGTTCACCGCGGAGGGCACGGCCCAGGACCCCGGACCGAAGGCGGTGTACGCCGACGAGCTGGGCGGTGTCGCGCTGCTGGCCGACCTCGTCGCGCCGGGTGCCGAGCCGCCGCCCGACGTCCGGGCCCTGGAGGCGGCGGGGGCGGCCACGCCCTGGCTGCTCGCCACACTGCACGCCGTGGTGTCGACGGCGAGCCTGCGGGCGGCCGCCGCCGAGATCAGCGTCCACCACTCCACCCTTCAGGACCGGTTGTCCCACGCGGAGCATCTGCTCGGCTGGCACCTGCGCACCCCTCAGGGGCGGCTGCGGCTGCAGCTTGCCTTGGCCATGCGGCACTTGGCGCGGCCGTAGCGGGAGTTCGGCGGTCAGCGGAACTCGTGCACGATCTCGATCACGCCGACGATGTGCGCGTTGAACTCGTCCAACTCCTCGGCCGGTACCCACAGTTCGAGGATCGTGCGCCCTCCGGCCTGCTGGACGGGATAGCGGCTCAGGAAGTCCGACTCGACCTCGAAACGGGTCACGAATCCGGCGCCGTCGTGCTTGACGTTCCAGTCCCGGGCGATTTTGATCGCGTAGTCCTCGTTGAGGACCGGGTAGAAGATCGGCTGGTCGGGCAGCCTCGGCGGCCAGGCGCGCCAGTCGAGCTCCCGGACCAGGTCCAGCTCCTTGGGGCCGGTCGGGCGCCAGAGGGTTGTGGTGGAGGGCCGGGTGGTCATGGGCGTCGCTCTCTACGCGGGGTCGATAGTTGCGGGCGCCCTATAGAAGCAGACGCTGAAATTTTCAGCGATGCAATATCCTGGGCGTATCCGTGCCGAGACGGAGGAAGCAGGCCCCCATGACCGCCACAGACCCCGCGCTGACCGCCCTCGCCCAGGGCTGGTGCGCGCTCTCGCTGCTGCACGGCCGGATCGAGGCGCACATCGAGAAGGCCCTCCAGGCCGGGCACGACCTCAGCGTGCGGGAGTACTCGCTGCTCGACGTCCTCGGCCGTCAGCACGACGGGGAGGGCGGGCATCTGCAGATGAAGCAGGTCGCCGACGCGGTCGTGCTCAGCCAGAGCGCCACCACCCGCCTGGTCACCCGTCTCGAGGACCGCGGCCTGCTCGCCCGGTACCTGTGCCCCACCGACCGCCGCGGCATCTACACCGATGTCACCGACGCCGGCCGCACCCTCCTCGAACAAGCCCGCCCCACCAATGAGCGGGCCCTGCGCGAAGCCCTCGACCAGGCCGCCGAGAACCCCGAACTCACCCCCCTTGTACGGGCCCTGGAAGCCCACGGCGTGTCCGTCTGAGTCAGGAGCGGCGGGGCCAGGTCACCGTGTTCATCGGCGCGAGTGCCCGCTCAGGGGCGAGCGCGAGTGCCCGCTCAGGGGTGCCCGCGGATCGTCGGCTGTGAGAAGGACCGGTTCGTGGTCGGCGGCTTCGACGCCCACCCGGCCCAGATCGAGGGCTTCCCGCTTGAGCAGCCGTCCGTGGCGCAGGCCGCGGTGGTCAAGGTGCCGGCCATCCGGCTCGGGCTGACCGGCAGGGCGTAGGCGGCGCGGTGCGCTCCCGTGTCCGCGGAGGAACTCATCGCCCGGAGCCGTATGCGGACGGCCGGCTTCGAGGTGGCGCGGACCGTCGAGTTCCGGGAGGAGTCGCGGCTGACCGCCACGGGCAGGGTGTTGAAGGACCAGCCGTGAAGGAACGCGCCGCGTTTCGCGCACAAGAACGGAGATTCAGCGTGCCGACGAACCAGGCCACCGCCCCGGGGGAAGACATGTCACTCACTCGGATAGAGCGTCTCGACGAGGAGATCATCGCGCTGCTCGCGCGCCGCCGCGAGATGGCGCAGGAGCTCCCCGCCCCGGCCCGGGCCCGCGCCGTCGATCCCGGTTTCGCGGAGACCGTACGGGAGATCACCGGCCGCTACCGCGAGGAACTGGGCGGGGCCGGAGAACTCGTTGCCCGCGCGGTCCTGGTCCTGTGCCACCCGGGCCGCCGGAACTGAAGGACGGCCCAAGGGCCGTACAAAGCCGCCGGGCGTCCGCTGAAGTGATCTGTGCGACGCCCACGAGGTGGCGAAGAGCACAGGTCGCGAGGGTGCGGCGGCCGTTGACACCCTCTTGGATTTGGCCGTACAAATGGCCGCATGAGCCTGCCGCAGCTTCCCCTGGCGGGGGTCACGGTGGTCAGTCTCGAGCAGGCCGTGGCCGCGCCCTACGCCACCCGTCAGCTCGCCGACCTCGGCGCCCGGGTGATCAAGGTGGAGCGGCCGGGCGAGGGTGACTTCGCCCGCCGCTACGACACGACCGTGCACGGCCTCTCCAGCTACTTCGTGTGGCTCAACCGGTCCAAGGAGTCGCTCACCCTGAATCTGAAGGACCCGCGAGGTCTGGAGATCCTGGGCGAACTCCTCGACGGCGCCGACGTGTTCGTACAGAACCTGGCTCCGGGTGCGGCCGGCCGGCTGGGGCTGGGCGTGGACGCGCTCACCGAGCACCGGCCACGGCTGATCCCCTGCACGATCTCCGGATACGGCACCGACGGGCCGTGGGCCGACCGCAAGTCGTACGACCTGCTGGTGCAGTGCCAGACGGGCCTGGTGTCACTGACCGGGACCGCCGAGGAGACCGCCCGGGTCGGGATCTCCGTCGCCGACATCGCCGCCGGGATGTACGCCTACAGCGGCATCCTGACCGCCCTGTACACCCGTGCCACCACCGGCACCGCTCACCCGGTGGAGGTGTCGCTCTTCGAGGCACTGGCCGAGTGGATGGGCCAGCCGGCCAATTACACGCGCTACGGGGGCAGCCAGCCACCGCGCCTGGGCACCCAGCACGCGACCATCGCCCCGTACGGCGCCTTCACGGCCGCCGACGGCCGGGATGTCCTGTTCTCCATCCAGAACGAACGCGAGTGGATGATCCTCTGCACCACTTTCCTCCGACAGCCCGAACTGGCCGGGGACCCGCGCTTCGCCAACGGTTCCGACCGGGTCACCCACCGCGAGCAGCTCAACGCCCTCGTCGCGGATCGGATCGCGCGCTCCGACGCCGATGAGGTGTTGAAGGACCTGGAGGACATGGGCATCGCCTGTGCCGGGGTCAACGACGTGGCCGCGTTCCTCGACCACCCGGTCCTGGCCGCCCGCGGCCGCTGGCACGAGGTGGCGCTCCCCGGCGGGGCCACCATGGAAGCGCTGCTTCCGCCGGCCGACCTCGCGGGACTGCCCGCACGCATGGACCCGGTCCCGGCGGTGGGCGAGCACACGACGGCGATCCTCACGGAACTCGGCCGTACCGACGACGACATCGCGGCCCTGCGCGCCGACGCGGTCGTCTGAGTCCAGGGCGGAGGAGACACGAGCGATGAGCGTCCTGGACATCATCTCCGCCGACGAGCGTCTCGTCGTACGGACCGTGCGCGAGTTCGTCGACCGGGACGTCCGGCCCGTCGTCAGGGAGCTGGAGCACTCCGACACCTACCCGGCCAAGCTGTTCGCGTCCGAGACGGCCATGGAGCTCGCGCTCGACGCCGTACGAATCCACGGCGGTTACGGCTGTTCCACCGAGTTCGACGTCGAGCGGTACGTCCGGGACGCACCGCTGATGATCGTCGGCGAGGGCACGAACGAGATCCAACGCAATGTGATCGCGGCGCAGTTGGTGGCACGGGGTGGGCTGGATGGCTGAGCAGGCACAGCGCGACAGCATCTATCTGCGGCTCGCCCGGGAGCTGCGGGCGGCGATCCTGCGCCAGGACTTCCCGGAAGGGGTACGGCTGCCCACCGAGGCCGAGCTGGCCGACCGGTTCGGGATCAGCCGGCAGACCGTGCGGCGGGCCTTCCAGGACCTCGTCGCCGAGGGGCTCGTGCACCGGGTGCCGGGCCGGGGCACCTTCGCCACCCCCCGGGAGGAGCAGTACCTGCGCCAGTTCGGCTCGGTGGACGACCTGATGGGCCTGTCCATCGACACCCGTATGGACGTCGTCACCCCGCTGCACCCGCGGGTCGACGTCGCCGCGGCGGGCCGGCTGGGCCTGCACACCGACCGGGTGCACCAGGTCGCCTTTCTGCGGCTGCACGAGGGCACCGCCTTCTGCCACACCTGCGTCTCCCTGCCGCCGGAGGTCGGCCGGCTGCTGGAGTCGGCCCCGGAACTGGCGAAACCCGGCACCGCCGGTGCCACCACCGTCATCGGGCTGCTCGACGAGCGGCTGCCCGAACCGATCGCCGAGGCCGAACAGAGCATCACGGTCGCGGCGGCCGACGCGGAGATCGCCGGGCACCTCGGCTGTGAACCGGGCCGGTCGCTGCTGCGCATCGACCGGGTCTACCAGTCGGCCGCCGGCCGGCTCGTGGAACTGGCCGTCAGTCACTTCCTGCCCGAGCACTACTCGTATCGCGTGCGGCTGCGGCGCAGCGGACGCTGACGCGAGTGTTTTTCCGAACGCAAGAATCAGGAGAGAGCCTTGAGCTTGAGGATCGTTGTCACTGTGAAGTACGTGCCCGACGCCACCGGCGACCGGCACTTCGCCGATGACCTGACCGTCGACCGGGACGACGTGGACGGTCTGCTCTCCGAGCTGGACGAGTACGCGGTCGAGCAGGCGCTGCAGATCTCGGAGAACTCCGATGACGACGTCGAGGTCACCGTCCTGACGGTCGGCCCGGAGGATGCGAAGGACGCGCTGCGCAAGGCGTTGTCGATGGGCGCGGACAAGGCGATCCACGTCGAGGACGACGATCTGCACGGCACCGATGTGATCGGTACCTCGCTGGTGCTGGCGAAGGCGATCGAGAAGGCCGGCTACGACCTGGTGATCTCGGGTCTGGCCTCCACCGACGGCACCATGGGTGTGGTCCCGGCGCTGCTGGCGGAGCGGCTGGGCGTGCCGCAGGTGACGCTGCTGTCCGAGGTGTCCGTCCAGGACGGCACCGTGAAGGGCCGCCGGGACGGTGATGCCGCCTCGGAGCAGCTGGAGGCCGCGCTGCCGGCGGTGGTGTCGGTGACCGACCAGTCGGGCGAGGCCCGCTACCCGTCGTTCAAGGGCATCATGGCCGCGAAGAAGAAGCCGGTGCAGGCCTGGGACCTGTCCGACCTGGACCTGGAGGCCGGGCAGGTGGGTCTGGACGGTGCGTACACCACGGTCGACTCAGCCACCCAGCGCCCGGCCCGTACCGCGGGCACGATCGTCAAGGACGAGGGCGAGGGCGGCAAGCAGCTCGCCGAGTACCTCGCGAGCCAGAAGTTCATCTAAGGGCCGTCGGCCTGCTGAGGCTCAACCCCCTTACCGCCCCTCAGACTTCGCAATCCGCAGGAGAGCATTCCCATGGCTGAAGTTCTCGTCTATGTCGACCACGTGGACGGTGCCGTCCGCAAGCCCACCCTGGAGCTGCTGACCCTGGCCCGCCGGATCGGTGAGCCGGTCGCCGTCGCGCTGGGCAACGGCGCCGCCGACACCGCCGCCACCCTGGCCGAGCACGGGGCGACCCGTGTGCTGACCCACGATGGCGCCGAGTACGCCGACTACCTCGTCGTGCCCAAGGTCGACGCCCTGCAGGCCGCGGTCGCCGAGGTGTCCCCGGCCGCCGTGCTGGTGCCCTCCTCCGCCGAGGGCAAGGAGATCGCCGCCCGCCTCGCCCTGCGCATCGGTTCCGGCATCATCACCGACGCCACCGACCTGGAAGCCGGCGATCAGGGCCCCATCGCCACCCAGTCGGTGTTCGCCGCCTCCTTCACCACCAAGTCCCGCATCTCCAAGGGCACCCCCGTCATCACCGTCAAGCCCAACTCGGCCGCGGTCGAGACCGCCCCGGCCGCCGGCACCGTCTCGGAACTGAGCGTGTCCTTCGGGCCGCTGGCCACCGGCACCAAGGTCACCGGCCGTACCCCGCGTGAGTCGACCGGGCGCCCCGAGCTGACCGAGGCCGCGATCGTGGTCTCCGGCGGCCGCGGCGTCAACGGCTCCGAGAACTTCGCCCTCATCGAGGCCCTGGCCGACTCCCTCGGCGCGGCCGTGGGCGCCTCCCGCGCCGCGGTCGACGCGGGCTGGTACCCGCACACCAACCAGGTCGGCCAGACCGGCAAGAGCGTGTCCCCGCAGCTGTACATCGCCAACGGCATCTCCGGCGCCATCCAGCACCGCGCCGGCATGCAGACCTCCAAGACCATCGTCGCCGTCAACAAGGACGCCGAAGCCCCCATCTTCGACCTCGTCGACTACGGCGTCGTCGGCGACCTCTTCGACGTCGTCCCCGCCCTCACCGAAGAGATCAACACCCGCAAGGGCTGAGCGTGTTGCAGGGTGCTGCCCGGTTCAGCAGGACCTGGGCAGCCCCGGCTCGTTCACCTGTGCGTCACCAGGGCAGCGGACCCTTGACGTCGAAGTAGCCTCCGGTGGGGCCGTCGGGGGCGACCTGTGCCATCCGGACGATGATCTCGGCGCCCTCCTCGACGGTCTGCGTGCCCGTGTTGCCGTTCAGGTCGGTCTTGGTGAAGCCGGGTTCCACGGAGTTGATCCGCAGGGCCGGGAAGGCCTTCGCGTACTGGACGGTGAGCATGTTGACCGCGGTCTTGGACGCCGGGTAGGCGATGCCCGGGTAGAAGTGCGCGGGATGGTCCGGGTCGGAGAGATGGGTCAGCGAGGCCAGGCCGCTGCTGACGTTGACCACGACCGGTGCGGCCGAGCGTTCCAGCAGCGGCAGGAAGGCGCCGAGGACGCGGACGACACCGAAGACGTTGGTCTCGAACGTGGTGCGCATCTGGTCGGCGGTCACCGTCCTTGCGACCGGCACGCTGTTGTCGTCGGTCCGGGTCTCGATGCCGGCGTTGTTGATCAGGACGTCGAGTCCGCCGTCGGCCTCGACGATCCTGGCGGCGGCCTCGACGGAGGCGTCGTCGGTGACGTCGAGCTGGACGAAGCGGGCCCCGAGTTCGTCGGCGGCGCGCCGGCCTCGCTCGGCGTCGCGGGCACCGACGTAGACGGTGTGACCTGCGGCGACGAGTCGGCGGGCGGCCTCAAAGCCGAGACCCTTGTTCGCTCCGGTGATGAGTGTTGTCGTCATGCCACCCAGGTTCCCGCGCGGCGGCGGGGTCAGCCAGGAGGCCCTTCTTCCTGGGACTGGCGGTACCAGGCACATCCGCGGCCGACGGTGTTCACTGAGGAGCATGGCGGCCACAGAACTGGGACGGGCGTTGCGGCGCTGGCGCGACCGGGTTCCCCCGGACGCGGCCGGCCTGCCCTTGGGCGGTCACCGGCGTGCGGCGGGACTGCGGCGCGAGGAGCTGGCCCTGCTGGCCGGCATTTCGGTCGACTACGTCACGCGCCTCGAACAGGGGCGCGCGGCCAACCCGTCCGTGCAGGTCGTCGAGGCGCTGGCCCGGGCGCTGCGGCTGTCGGGGGACGAGCGGACGTATCTCTTCGGCCTCGCGGGACTGGTGCCGCCGGGCCCGGACGTCGTGCCCGGCCACATCACGCCCAGTGTGCAGCGGCTGCTGGACCGGCTTGTCGACACCCCCGTCGTGGTCTCCGACGCGGCCATGACGCTGCTGCTGGCCAACCCGATGTACGCGGCACTGATGGGCGATCCGTCCGCACTGCACGGCTTCGAACGCAACGCGGTGTGGCGCAACTTCACGGGTACGCCGAGCCGGGTGCGGCACACCCCTGAGGAACGGCGCGTCTTCGAGGCCGGCTTGGTCGCCGAACTGCGCGCGGCCGCCGCCCGCTATCCGGCCGACCGCGAACTGCCGCGCCTGATCGCGGAGTTGCGTGTCCGCAGCGGGCGGTTCGCCGAGCTGTGGGACGTGGGCGTGGTGGGCCGTCTCGCCGCCTCACGCAAGACGGTCGAGCACCCGCAGGCCGGCCCGCTCACGCTCGACTGCGACCTGCTCCGGGTGGAGGAGAACGACCTGCACATCCTCGTCTACTCGGCCGAGCCGGGCACCGAGGCCGCCGAGAAGCTGCGGCTGATCTCGGTACTGGGGACCCAGAACCTGGTCGGCGAGGGGCAGGACACGTCGTCCGGATCACGGAGCTGACGCGGTGGGTGAAGCGAACGACACCGCCCCTGGCGGAGCTTGTCCTCCATCTCGTCCAACTGGGCAAGGATGGAACAGCTGTTGACGCTGAGCGCACTCCCAGGCGTGGCCGTGCCAGTTGAGGAAGCCCGTGCACGGAACGGGCGACCGGACACACCGGCCGCCCGCGCGCTCAGTAGCCGTACCGGCTTTTCAGGTGGCGCCAGAAGTCGCGCAGCATCCACTTGTCGAAGTCCGTGATCTGGGTCGCGCTGCCGGCCTTCATCAGGAAGCAGCACTGGCCCGTCGGAGTCCAGTCGTAGAAGTCGTCGAGGCCGAAGGTGTGGCCGACTTCGTGGAGATAGATATGGATGTTCTCCTGGGCGAGGGCCCCGGTGAAGTACTCCTGGCCGATGCGCTGGCCCCAGTCGCCTCCCGCTCCGCCCTGGAAGCCCTTGGTCAGCCAGAGCGACTGGTCGTAGTGGTGGGCCACGCCGCCGGGGCACTTCGAGTAGTTGCCGTCCTGGTGGAAGAAGCGGCCGCAGTCGGGGGCGCACTGCGGGGCACCTTCGGAGTCCAGGTTTCCGGCGTAGATGTCGACCGAGTTGTCGGTCCACTGCAGAGTGGAGCGGTTCTTGACCGCCCAGCCGACGATGTTGACGGGCACCGTGGTGTACGGCCAGGCGTTGGTACCGGTGCCGTTGTCGAGCATGGCCGCCGTCCACTTGCCGAACTGCTTCTTCAGAGCGGCGTGGACCTGGTCCCGCAGGGCGGCGCTGACCGGGGCGTCGGACTCCCAGCGGACGCAGTAGTTGACGCTTCCCTTGTTGGCCACGACCTGGTCCCAGCCGTAGTTGCGGAAGCCGTAGAGGTCGGGGTAGGTGGACTCGACGTGGTTCCACACCTCGCCCAGGGGCTGGACGAGGCCTGCGGGCGGGTTCCAGTTGTCCGCCGCCTGCGCCGGGGTCGCCGTCATGGCGGGGGTGGCGAACACCGCGAGCAGGGCGACGAGGACGGTGACGAGACGCACGATACGGGTGCGCATGGAGTGAACTCCCTTCGTGGGGGCCGGGATTTCACCACTGGGTTGCCGCCGCCCGCGAACGGGTTGCCCCCCTGCCGCACATGTCCCGGGCCGCGTCCGTGGCGAGGGCCGGGGACATCCGGACGACCTCGCTGAGCATCGAAACCCGAGCAGACTGTGACCCACCCCACAATCGATACGCTCCCGTTTCGATACCCCTCGGGCTAGCCTGACTCCCACGAGAACGAAACCGTTTCGTTCAGCAGATCGCCTGCTGGGCGAGGATGGAGTACGCCGCCATGACCAGCGTCCTCATCGCCACCGGCCAGTCACTTCAGCGTGTCGGCCTCCGTATGCTCCTGGAGTCCCAGCCCGACCTGACCGTCGTCGGCGAGGCGACACACGGGCCGGGGGCGGTCCGGCTGAGCGCCCTGCTCCGGCCGGACGTCGTCCTGTTGGACGGCCGTACTGCCGGCACGGACACCGTCGAGACCGTCCGCCGCATCGCCCACGCACCGGACGGGCCCGTCCCGCACGTCCTGCTCCTCACCTCGGGCGACGACACCTACCCCTACGGCGCGTTGCGCGCCGGGGCCGCCGGACATCTCCCCGAGGACGCCACCGCCGACGAACTGGTCGCGGCCGTCCGGGTCGTGGCCGCCGGTGACGTCGTGGTCTCCCCCGGACTGACCCGTGCGCTCATCGACGCCGTCCGCGATCAGCGTGCCGTCGACAGCAGCGTGTCGGGCGACCGGCTGGACACCCTCACGGGACGCGAGCGCGACGTGCTCACCGCGGTCGCCTGCGGTGACTCCAACGTCGAGATCGCCGACCGGCTCTGCATCGCCCCGACCACCGTGAAGTCCCACGTCAGCAACATCCTCACCAAGATCGGCGCCCGCGGCCGGGTCCAGGCAGTGGTCTTCGCCTACGAATCGGGCCTGGTCAGACCAACACAGCACGTCCTGCACGCATAGGCCCAGGCACGCCCTGCGGTGCCCGGTCGTCGCCTGCTTCTGATGCGCCGGCCGAGAACCGGGAGGAAGGCGAGCCGGTGCCCCCACTCACCCCTCCGTCGCCGAGCCGGGCCCCCTCCCGGGCGGCCGGGAAACGCCCTGCCCCTGTGGCGGTGGTTCCAACTTCCTGCACTGGCCCGCCCCGCGCACACTCGGCCCCGACGGACACCCGCGCGACGATCCGCTTCCTCGCGCCGATCCCCCGCGCCGGCGGCCACCACGGGTCGCCGAGCCCGTCAGCAGCTATGCGCCGTCACCCCCGAACAGGGCCGCACGGTCCAGCCTGGCCGAGGAGCGGCCGGACCCGGTTCTGCGCTTCCGGTACAGCGCCCTGACGGCCCACACCCATCGCATCCACTGCGACACCCCGTGCTGCCGTGACGCTTAGGGCTGTCCAGAGCTCGTCGTGCGCGATCCGCTGCCGGGCGTACCTCCACGTCGCCCCGCACCGAGAAAGCCGGCGCGCGACCGCCGAGGCCGCCGTCACCGTCGCCGTCACCGTCGCCTTCGCCGATCAGGCGGCTGTATAGCCGAGTTGGCGCCTCATGTAGGGCGTCATGAGGGTCTTCGACTTGGCCAGCGTGGTGGTCCGGCCGCCGAGGACCGCGGTCTCGCCGCCCGGCACGGGCAGCATGGTCACGCCGTCTGCAGGGCCGAAGGGCACGATCAGCGGGGTGCGGTGGATGGGCCGGTAGAAGCGGGGCTCCCTGCGGTGCCGGCCCGAACTGTTCAGCTGGGCACGGATGTTCCACGCGGCGAGGTCGGCCTGGGCGAGCGCGGCCGGGGTGATCTTGAGCTCGCTGGCGTCGTTGACGTCGCCGACGGCGAAGACGTCCACGTGCCCCTCGGCCCGCAGCGCGCGGTCGACCTTCACGTGCCCGGACGGGGTCAGCCACTCGCCGTGTCCGCCCAGGCGCAGCCAGAGGGTGTTGGGGGTGGTGCCGGTCGCCCAGAAGGAGAGGTCGGCGGTGATGACGTCGCCCCGGGCGTCTCGGTAGGTGCCGAAGTCGTTGCCCTGGGACATGAAGGTGTCGAGCCGTACCTCGACGTCGTGGGACTCCAGCCAGGCGCGCGCCTTGCGTCCGGCGCGTTCGCTTCCCGTGTTGTGGAGCAGCGCGGGACCGGAGTGGGCGAGCGTGACCCGGGCGTCCGGCCGGGCCAGCCGGATCTCCGCGCTGAGTTCCACTCCGGAGGGGCCGCCGCCGACGACGAGGACGTGCTCGGCGAGGGCGATCTTCTGCTGGTGTTCGGCGAAGGACTTCATCGCCTCCTCGGTGGTGGTTCCGCCGAAGCGGGCCGGTGCCGGGTAGTCGGCGCCGGTCGCGATGACCACCACGTCGTACGGCAGCCTCGTCCCGTCGGCCAGCGCCACCTGCCGCTGGGCGGTGTCGATGGTGACCACCTTGCCCACGACGACCCGGCCGTGGCGCAGCAGCCGGTCGTAGGGGATGAAGGGGGTGACGGTCCACTCCTTGCGCACGCCCGCGCGCAGGGAGGAGATGCGGTGGAAGAAGACCTCTTTGCGGTCCACCAGCGTGACCCGCGCCGTCGCGTCCAGCCGTTTCGCCAGCCGGACGCCCGCATAGCCGCCGCCGATCACCACTACGTCGCCGTCACGCACTCCGAGACTCCTGAACCGTGGGGGGAGGGAGTGCCATGGCGGACGAGCCGCTCCCCCGAGCACTCGGATGCCGGTGAGCGTAACCCTTGAAACCTAAAGTGTCAGTCGTGCCGTGTGTGATTTCTGTGAAGCTGTCTGACACCGCGGTGGGTGAGGTGCCCGCCGTTGACGGTCAGTTGTGCCGGTGCGTCCGCGAGGCGGCGGCGCCGCGACGGCGATGTCAGCCGAGCTCGTAGTCGAACCGGATGCGGTGGGTGCCGTCGGAGTCGACCGCGAGGCCGCCGGTGCCGGAGATCCCCGCCAGGTCCCCGGTGCCGCTGGCGGGAACGATGGTGAAGAACTCCGCGGTGCGGTCGCTGCCGGAGGTCGTCGCGGAGTGCACGAAGTTGAAGGCGCCGGACCGGCCGTGCAGCGAGCCCTCGAAGGACTCCATGGCCACGTAGGTGCCGACGCCCGACTCCTGGTCGTACGCGGCGGTGAACAGGGTCGACGAGCGGCCCGCGACCTCGCCCTCGAAGTGCTTCTCCATGGTCGCGACCCCGACGGGAAGCCCGGTGACCACGGCCGGCTCGGGCTTCAGCCCGGTCGGGACGAACGCTTTTACGCTGAAGGTTCCATCGGCTCTCATGGGCCGACCGTACCGACCGGGTCTGACAACGACCGCCCGAACAGGTCCGGTACTACTTCGGCGGGGTCGGCGTGTCGTGGGTGCGGTACATCGCCTGGACGTCCAGTTCCAGCTGGACCGTGGGGCCGACGACCGCGATGCCCCGGGCCAGCATCGAGCGCCAGTTCAGGGTGTAGTCCTCCCGGTGCAGCTCCGCCGTCGCGAGGGCCGCGCAGCGCAGTTCCTCGCCGTAGCCGCCGTTGACCGTGCCCAGGTACGTCGTGTCGAGGGCGACCGAACGGCTCACGCCGTGCATGGTCAGGCTTCCCTGAAGGGTCCACTTGCTGCCGCCCCGGTAGGCGAAGCGGCTGCTGACGAAGTCGATGTGGGGGAAGCGTTCGACGTGGAGGAAGTCGGCGGACCGCAGGTGGTTGTCGCGGGTGGTGTTGCCGGTGGTGATGCTGGAGGCGTCGATGCGGACCTGGACGCGGGACTGGGACATGTCCTGCGCGACCTGGATACCGCCCTCGAAGCGCTCGAAGCGGCCGTGCACATGGGCCATGCCGACGTGCTTGGCGATGAAGCGGATCGCGGTGTGCGGCGGATCGAACAACCAGACGCCGGGCGTGGGCAGTTGGAGCGCCTGGGCCGGTTGCAGCCGGACCCGCTCGGCGGGCGCCGTCGCACCCGGTCCGACATCGACCGTCTCGCGGTGCGGCTGCAGGCCTTCGGCGGCGGCCAGCAGGCTGTAGCGGCCGGGCGGCAGTACCGCGACGAAGTATCCGTAGGGGTCGGCCGTCCCGCGGGCCGCGACCCGGTGCGTGTCCAGGGCAGTGACGGTGACGTCGGCGCCCGCCATGGGCGAGCCCATCGGGTCGACGATCTCACGCGCCACGGCGCCCGCGCCGGACGGCAGGGGGACGGAGAGGCCCGCCGCCTCGGCAAGGGCAGCCTTGGACCGCCTGCGCCGGAGGAGTGCGAGGGCCATGATGTTCACCTTTCTTCGGGGATCACTGATGAGGGACGCGCGGTGGCCGTCCCTCGTACGCGGCCTCGAGGACCGACCGCACACCGTCCGCCGTCACTGGACGCGGGTTGGCGTACGGCTGTCCCGTCACCTGTACGGCCGCCTTCGCCACGTCGCCTTCATCGAAGCCGAGTTCGGCGAGAGAGCGCGGGGCGCCCAGGCGTCCGGCCAGCTCCCACAGGGCCTGTGACGGGTCGTCGGTGCCAAGTGCCCGTCTCAGCACGGTCAACGCATCCGGGATCGCCGGGGCGTTGTGGGCGAGGGCGTACGGCAGGACGACGGTGTGGGTCTCGGCGTGCGGGAGCCCGAAGGTGCCGCCGAGCACATGGCACAGTTTGTGGTGCAGCCCCATCGTGGTGGCCCCGAGGCAGGAGCCGCACAGCCACGCCGCGTAGAGCGCCCGCCCGCGTGCCTCCACGTCCCCCGGATCGGCGGCCAGCAGGGGCAGGGCTCCGGTCATCGCCCGGACGCCCTCCTCCGCCATGAGTGCGATCAGCGGCGAGGTGTCCGGGGCGTAGAGCGCCTCGACGGCGTGTGCGAGGGCGTTGACGCCGCTGGTCACGGTGAGGGGTACCGGCAGGGAGAGGGTCAGCTCGGGGTCGTAGACGACACTGCGGGGCTGGACCTTCGGGTCGCGCCCGGTGCGCTTGGCCCCGTTCTCGGTCAGGCCCCACACGGGGGTCATCTCGGAGCCCGAGTACGTCGACGGCACCGCGATCAGCGGCAGTCCGGTGCGCAGTGCGATCGCCTTGCCGAGGCCGATCGAGGAGCCGCCGCCGACCGCGACGACCCCGTCGGCCCCGGCCGCGCGGGCCGCCGCCACGGCACGGTCGGCGTCCTCGACGGGTACGTGCATACGGGCCTCGGCGTGCAGCCCCGCACAGGAGTCGCCGAGTGCGTCCGCGACCGCCCGCGCGACGGCTTCACCGCGGCTGCCGCACACGACCAACAGCCTTGACAGGCCCAGGTGTTCGGCCTCACCGGGGGTCGCGGTCAGGGCGGCGCCGGGCCGCAGGACGACCCGTCCGGGACGGCTCTCGTAGGTGAAGTCGCCCGTGAACGTCATGCGTTCGGCTCCAGGACGAGGTCGAAACGGGCGTGCCGGAACGGGTTCGGGATGCCGAACTCCGCTGCCAGGGACGGGTCGTCGGTCGTCGCGAAGTCCTTCACCAGACTCTGTTTCACGGCGAAGACCGCGTCGGAGTCCAGGTAGTCGCTGCCCGCGACGAAGATGTGCGTGGTGACGGGGGCGTGTCCGTCGGCGGCGGCGATGAAGTGGATGTGCGCGGGCCGGTAGGGATGCCGGCCGGTAGCGCGCAGCAGGTCGCCGACCGGGCCGTCGGTGGGGATCGGGTAGGGCGCCGGGACGCAGGTGCGGAACCAGAAACGGCCCTCGGTGTCGGCGGTGAACAGTCCCCGGCCGTTGCCCTCGGGCTGCACGTCGGGCTGCTGGACGTCGTAGAAGCCCTGGTCGTCGGCCTGCCAGACGTCGAGGACGGCGCCGGGCAGCGGGGTGCCGTCTGCCGACAGGACCCGGCCGCTGACCACGCACGGCTCGCTGCCGCCCACCAGGTCGATGTCGTCGCCCAGTTCCCGGACGGGCGACTCCGTCATGTGGAAGGGGCCGAGCACGGTGGACTCGGTGGCGCCCTGCACGCGGTCGCCGTTGAGGGTCTCCACCAGCATGGACACGCCGAGGACGTCCGAGAGGAGGATGAACTCCTGCCGGGTGTCGGTGCACTTCTGCCCGGTCGCGGTCAGGAAGGCGATCGCCTTCTCCCACTCCTGCTGGGTGAGCCGGCTCTCGCGCACGAAGTCGTGCAGATGGCCGATGAGGCCGGCGAGGAGTTCGCGCAGGCGTGGGTCGGCGGTCGCGTGGAGGCCGGCGACGGCCTCCTCGGTGACACCGGTCCCGATCGCATCGGTGGTCATCCCGGGTCCTCCTCGTCGACGTGGCGTTTCTTCCATGATTGCGCGCCCGGTGGGTTCGGGCGTGGCCTCAGGCGCGTCCGAGGATCCGCCGCAGCGCGTCCGAGAGAAGAGCCTCGGCGTCGGTGGCGGCGCTCGCGTGCCGGAACGCGACGAACCCGTCGGGCCGGACCAGCAGGGCGCCCGCGTCGGCGATCTCGCTCAGACGGGCCCAGTCGCCGTACGGGTCCTCGTACTGCCGGCCCGGTCCGATGACCACGGTGGCGATCTCGATGTCCTGCGCCTCGGCGGCCCGCACCCAGCTCTCGCCGCCGATGCCCGTGAGGAGGGTGAACCGGCCCTTGCCGACGGTGTCCAGGGTGGACAGCCTGCGGGTGCCGGAGGTGATCCAGGCGTGCGGGATGCGGGCACCGGGGCGGGTGGTGGGCTGGTGGTGCAGTTCGGGGTCGCGTGCGAAGGTCTCCTCGCCGGAGCCGTCGGGGACGATGGCGTCCGAGGTGTAGCGCTGGTTGAGGTCGACGCCGTGCGCGTTGAACTCGTACACCTTGAAGGCGATGGCCTCGCGGAGCCTGGCCCGCTGCTTCTCGGCGGCCTCGGTGGCGTCCTTGCGGACGGCGATGTTGGCCCACAGCTGCTCGGGGGTCTGCGGGGAGAGTCCGTCGAGGGCTTCGAAGATCGGGGCGGTCTCGCCGATGGACTGGTTGGCGCGGGTGACGATCTGCCTGCCGATCGGGGCGCGTTCGGCGGTGTAGGTGTCCAGGAGCTTCGGGGCTGCGGTGCCGTCGAGGACGAGCTTCAGTTTCCAGGCCAGGTTGTAGGAGTCCTGGATGGAGGTGTTGGAGCCGAGGCCGTTGGACGGCGGGTGGCGGTGGGTGGCGTCCCCGGCGCAGAAGACCCGGCCGGCGGAGTAGGTCTCGGCGTACATCTCGTTGACGGTCCAGGCCGAGGAGGACTTGATCGTCACGGGGATCTCGTCGTCGCCGACCAGCCGGCGCACGATCGACTCCGCGTACTCGGTGGTCAGGTCGGGGGCGCCCGCCGTGACGTCGTACCCCCACACGATCATCCACTCGTTCCACGGCCGCACGCAGCGCACCAGGCCCGCGCCGATGCCGCCGACGGTGGCGCCGGGGGCGAGGACCCAGTAGAGGGTGGAGGGGCGGTGGGCGGTGTACTTGGTCAGGTCCGCCTCGAAGACGATGTTGATGCTGCCGGCCACGCCCATCTGGCCGCCCATCGGCAGCCCGGCGTCCGCGGCGACCTTCGAGCGGCCGCCGTCCGCGCCGATCAGGTACTTGGCGCGGATCTCGTACGTGTCCCCGCGCAGCCGGTCCCGGACGGTGACCGTCACGCCGTCGGCGTCCTGGGTGTGGGAGAGGTACTCGGTCTGGAAGCGCAGGCTGGTGCCGCGGGCGACGGCCGCGTCGACGAGGACCGGCTCCATGAGGTGCTGCGGCATGTCGCACATGCGGGTGGGGCTGGCGAGTTCGTGGGCGGCCTGGACGAGCGGGTCGTTGCCCCAGGAGCGCACCCGGCCCAGTTCCTCGCCGGCGAGGCCGGTGCAGAAGGTCGTGTCGCCCATCAGGTGCTGCGGGGTCGCCCGCGCGACGACGTCCTGTTCGACGCCGAGGTCGCGCAGCACCTCCATGGTGCGCTGGTTGGTGATGTGCGCGCGGGGGGTGTCGGCGAGGCTCGCGTAGCGGGTGACGACGATGTGGGGGACGCCGTAGGTGCTCAGGGCGAGCGCGGCCGAGGCTCCGGCCGGGCCGCTGCCCACGATCAGGACGTCGGTCTCGACGGCAGTGGGCACGGGGACGCTCCTGGCGGGGACGCACGGACGACGGACAGTAGTGATCATGGTGCCGTGCGGCGGCGCGCGGGTGTCTCAATACGAGACACCGGGTGACACAGGGGGCGCTCGTCGCCTGTCCGGTCGTACGGGGCACGCGTTGCCCCGTCACCTTGCCCGTCAGGACGGGTACTCGTTGCGTGTTCAACCGAACCCGCTACGGTGGAGACGTCGTGACCACCACAGAGCAGTCCCCCGCAGTCCACGCCCTCCCACCGCTGCGAGTGGCGCGTGAGCGCTTCCTGTCCGGGCGCCCGTTGCCCGACGGCGTGCCGGAAGAAGTCCTTGCGGCGTGGCGGCGGGCGCGTTTCTTCGGCGTACCGCACGACCTCAGGGGGCCCGTCACCGATCCGCCGCGGCCGGTCGAATCACCGCTGCTCGGCGCGGCCCGGCCCGTGCTCGAACGCATCGCCCCCGCACTCGGCACCGACCGCTCGGTCCTGATCCTCACCGACGCACGGCTGCGCGTGCTGTGGACGTCCGGGAGCGCGCCCGGACTCGCCCCGTGCCCCGGCCTTTCGGAGCAGGAGGTCGGCCACAACAGCGCGGCGCTCGCCCTGCGCAGCCGGCGCCGGGCCGAGGTGCACGGGCCCGAGCACTTCCTCGACGTGTGGCAGGACCTGTCGGCGGTCAGCGTCCCGGTGCACGCGCCGAAGAGCGGACAGGTACTCGGCACGCTCACCGTCGCCTCGCACCTGTGCGGCGGATGTCCGCCGCATCCGCAGGCCGCGCTCGCCGAGGCCGCCGCCGCCGCGGTGGAGGCCGAACTGCTCGCCCGGGCGGGCCGGCCCGAACAGGTCCTCCTGGAGGCCTACCTGCGGGCCGCTCGCGGGGAGGACCGCGCGGTGGCCGCACTGGACGGCCGCAACCGACTGCTCAGCGCGGCGGCGGAGCGGCTGGCGACTCCGCAGACGCTTCGGGCTCTTGAGCGTACGGCGGTGGCGGCGCGGCACACGGACGCGCCGCCCGCCGTCGAGCTGCCCGAGGGGGCCGGGTGCACCGCGCGGATCGACGTGGTGCGGCAGGGCGGGGCGGTCCTGGGGATCGTGGCCGTCCTGGAGCCGCGGGGCGAGAACGCACCGCGCCCCCGACTGCGCCGGCCGCCCTTCCTGACCGGCTCTTCCCTGCCGTGGCGGTACGCCGTCGAACGCGCCGCCGAGCTGGCCCGCTCCCCCGAGCCCGTGCTGCTGACCGGCGAACGCGGAACGGGGAAGACCGCGCTGGCCCGGGAGTTGCTGGGCGCGGTCTCCGCGCAGGTCGTCGACGCGGCCGAGGACGGCGCCCTCGACGGGGACCTGGCGGAGTGGACCACGGGAAGTCCGCTGCTGCTGCGGCACGCGGAGCGGCTCACGCAGCCGGCCGTGGCCACCCTCAACTCCCTGCTCGACGCCCACCCGGACACCCGGCTGCTGGTCACCCACACACCCGGCACGCCGCCCGGCCCGTGTCTCCAGCGGCTCCTCGACAAGCTGGCCGCCCGCACGGTCACCCTGCCGCCGTTGCGTGAACGGACCGAGGACATAAGGGAGTTGCTGTCCGCCCTCGCTCCGCGCCCGGCACCGGGAAGTCCTCCGCTGACCTGGACCCTGGACGCCCTGCGCGCCCTCGAACAACACCCGTGGCCCGGGAACGTCACCGAACTCGCCCACGTCGTACAGGCGTTGGCGGAACACCGACGGGCCTCGGGGCCGGTCCGCCGGGCCGAACTGCCGGACAACGTGCGGGAAGGTCCCGCCGTCCGCCCGCTCAGCCCGATGGAACACGCCGAACGCGCCACGATCCTGGAGTCACTGCACCGGCACGGCGGCAACAAGTCCCGCGCGGCGGCGGCGCTGGGCATCGGCCGGGCGACCCTGTACCGCAAGCTGCGGGAGTACGAGGGCTGAGGACCCCGCCGTGGCGGAAGCCGTCGCCGGACACCGGCCGGGGCGAGACCGAACGGGACGTCCATTCGGCACCCGCGCGCGCACTGATCTTCGACGGCGTGCTCACGGCCTGCGGCTTCGCGTCGGACGAGCGGGACCCCGGCTCCTCGGCGTCCGTGCGGGGCCGGATCGCCAAAGCTCCTCAGACAGCGCCCCTGCCCGGACAGCCGGATCGGCGGGGCGCGTGTCCGGGGCGGAGCAGGCCTGCATAACGTAGGAGGAGATCACCACCTGGGAGCGTGCATGACCCGTAGCCGTCGTAAGAGATCTGGCGACGCCTTCGACACCATCGAGCCTCCGGGCGACGTCGAACTCGTCGCCGGGGTCGTGACCGTCACGGGCCTGGTGGAGGTCCTCGGCGCGGTGTCCGGGTCCGAGGTGTGGCTGCTCGGCCTGCTGGTCTTCCTGCCGGGAGCCGCCTCGGCGCTGGGCACGGTCCGCCAGACCACGTTCGTCGCGGTGTGGACCACGCTGGTCGTCACCACCAGCGTGCTGCTGCGGGACCGTGAAGCGGGTCACTGGTCCGACCGGCTCCTGCTGATTCTCTTCACCGTGGCGCTGGCCGCCACCTCCGTCTACGGATGCCACCGGCGGATCAGACGCGAGCACGCCATGCTGCGGCTGCGCTCCACCGCCGCGGCCATGCAGCGGCACATCCTGCATCCCCTTCCCCTGCTCACCGACGACGTGCTGGTCAACGGCGTGTACGAGCCGCTCCAGGAGGACCGGCTCGTCGGCGGCGACATCTACGACGTCGTCGACTCACCCTTCGGGACCCGGGTGCTGATCGGGGACGTGCAGGGCAAGGGCCTCACCGCGGTGGGCGCCGCGTTCGCCGTCATCGGCGCGTTCCGGGAGGCGGCGCACCGCGAGCCCACCCTCACCGCGCTCGTGGACGCCCTGGACGCGGCGGTGGTGCGGCACAACTCGTATGCCGCGCACACCGGCGACGACGAACGGTTCGTCACCGCCCTCATCGTCTGCGTCGGCGCGGACACCGAGGTGCAGGCCGTCAACTGCGGACACGTCCTGCCCCACGTCCTGTACGACGGCGCGGTCAGCACGCCCGAACTGGAGCCCGGCGTGCCGCTGGGCCTGGCCGAGCTGGCCGACGAACCCACGACGGTCGGCTGGTTCGAGTTCCCCGAGGGCGCCACGCTGCTGCTGAGCACCGACGGCCTCACGGAGACCCGCTCGGCGGACGGCACGTTCTACCCGGTCGACGACCGTCTGACGAAGCACGTCGCCCTCTCCCCCACCGAGCTGCCGCAGTTCCTCCACGACGACGCCCGCTCCTTCGCCGGCCGCGGCGGCCCGCACGACGACGTCGCCGTCCTGACCGTCCGCCGCTCCCGGCGGCTCTGAGTCCGCTCCCGCGTCCCGTCGTCCCCCCGCCGTGGCATCGGCTCCATGGACACGCCTGCGCCGCTGACCGACGGTTCTTCCGACGAGGAGGCGGACGCTTTGCAGCGACTGCGGCCACGGCTGCTCGGAATCGCCCACCGGATCCTGGGCAGTGTGTCCGAGGCCGAGGCCGAGGACGTGGCGCAGGACGCGTGGCTGCGGTGGCAGGACACCGACCGGGGCGAGGTGCTCGACCCGGGGGCGTTCCTGACGAAGATCACCACCCGGCTCGCCATCGACGTGGCCCAGTCGGCGCGGTGCGCCGCGAGGCGTACCCGGGACCGTGGCTGCCGGAGCCCGTGGACACCAGCGTGGATTCGCAGGTCGGCGCCGAGCGGGGCGAGGCGCTGGAGAGCGCGGCCCGGCGGACACCGGCCTCCTTCTCCGTCGCGGTGAGGTTCCGCGTCGCGCGTGTGGAGAAGTCGACGGCGGCCTCCCTCTCGAAGGCGGCGAGTTGGCCACGTCCACGACCGGCTCCGCCCGAGGCCTGCTCCGGTGACGGTGTCGACGCCTGTGCTGGGCGCGGCCGCCACGGCCTCGTGACCGCTGCTCCGGAGCAGGTTCACCGCCTGCGATCCGATGCGCCCCGTGCCTCCGATGACGACGATCTTCAGCTCTGTCTCCCTTTCCCGTTCGAGGCTCTGTACAGCAGGACAGGACAGCAGCGGGTTCTGTGACAGCGACGCACGGAAACTAATTGCAACTTTGACAAAACACGGGCCGGAGGTGAACGCGTGGTGCTAAGAATTGGCCGAAGCCACTCTCGTTGCGCACGTTCGCGCGGATTCCGCGGCGCGCCGGTCTGAACAATTCCCCATGCGCCCCACGTTCTTGAGTGTGCAGGACACGAGGCGACCCAGAACCGTGAGGCCATCTTGTCGAACACCTCATCCGCCGCCCCCAGAGGGCTGTGGACCCGCAACTGGCGCGTGGCCAGAAAGCTCCAGGCCATCCTCCTCATCCCGGTGATCGTCGCCCTCGTCCTCGGCGGCTTCCGCGTCAAACATTCGGTGGACACCTGGCAGGACGCCGACGACGCGGTTCGGGTGGCGGAGCTGGTCCAGGCCGCGAACAAGTACGCGAGCGACGCCATCAACGAGCGCGACGTGTCGGTCACCCCGCTGGTCAAGGGCGACCGGACGTCGAGCGTGGTCACCAAGGCGCGGGCCATCACCGACGCGGACGCGAAGGCGTTCGACGAGGCGGTGAAACGGATGCCGCAGACCCCCGGCCTGCTGCGCCGCGTCGACCTCGTCCGCACGGGTGAGAAGCAACTCGCCACCGTACGCGCGAGCGCCTTCACCTCCCGGCTGACCGGTGTGCAGACCGAGGAGAGCTACCACGCCGTCCAGCACCCGCTGATGGAGATCTCCAACGAACTCGGCTTCGGCAGCAGCAACGGGGCGAGCTTCGGCCGCACCCTGTACGCCGCCTCCCTCACCCAGGCCGCCGAGTCCCTGATCCGGGCCATCGGCACCCACCTCCTGGTCGAGGACCGCAGCAAGCTCGCCGACGGCGAACTCCAGGTCCAGCTCGGCTCGTTCAGCTCCTACGTCTATCTCGAACAGGTCGGGCTCCAGGAGTACGCCGGTGCCGGGACCGACGCGGACATGACCCGGCTGCGCAAGGCGCTCTCCGACGCGCAGAAGCTCGGCATGGAACAGGCCACCGAGGCCCAGACACAGGCCGAGGCGGCCGGGAAGACCTTCGTGGCCCCGCCGAGCCTGGCGAAGATGACCAGCGAGATCGCCTCGGGCAAGTCGGCCGCGCAGCTCGCCGCGCAGGGCATCACGTCCGAGACCTTCTTCGCCGCCTCCACCCTCAGCTTCGACGCGTACCGCAGCGTCGAGGTCTACCTCACCGACACCGCGTTGGCGCAGGCACAGTCGATCGCCGACGACGCCCGCAACGACGCGATCATCAACGCCGTGCTCGTGCTCGCCGCGGTGCTCGCCGCCTTCCTGCTCGCCGCCTGGGTGGCCCGGACGATGAGCACCAGCATGCGCAGGCTCAGCACCTCCGCCCACGAGATCGCCGAGCAACGGCTGCCCGCGCTGCTGACCCAGCTCACCCGGGCCATTCCCGGCCGGGTCGACGCCCAGGTGGCACCGATCCCGATCACCACGACGGACGAGATCGGCGAGGTCGCCCGCGCCTTCGACCACGTCCATCGCGAGGCCGTCCGGCTGGCCGCCGAACAGGCACTGCTGCGCGCCAACATCAACACGATCTTCAGCAACCTGGCGCGCCGCAACCAGTCGCTGATCGAGCGGCAACTCGCCCTGATCACCAGCCTCGAGGGCAAGGAGGCCGACCCCGACCAGCTGTCCAACCTCTTCAGGCTGGACCACCTGGCCACCCGTGTGCGCCGCAACGGCGAGAACCTGCTCGTGCTCGGCGGCGAGACCCCCGCCCAGCAGTGGGATCAGCCGCTCCCCCTGGTCGACGTGATCCGGGCCGCGGCCTCGGAGGTCGAGCAGTACGAGCGCGTCGAGCTGTCGGGGGTCCCGGAGGCCGAGATCCACGGTCGTGCCGTGACCGACCTGGTGCACCTGCTCGCCGAACTCCTGGAGAACGCGACGACGTTCTCGTCGCCGCACTCCATGGTCCGGGTCACCGCGGCGCGGCTGCCCGACGGCCGGATCATGATCGAGATGCATGACAGCGGCATCGGGCTGCCTCCCGAGGAGATGGCCGACATCAACCACCACCTGGCCGACCCGCCGACCGTGGACGTCGCGATCTCCCAGCGCATGGGCCTGTACGTGGTCGGCCGGCTGGCCGACCGGCACGGCATCCGCGTCCAGCTGCGCCCGTCCGACGGCGGCCAGGGCATCACCGCCCTGGCCATGCTGCCGGACACGATCACCTACCGGTCACCGGGGGCGGCGGAATCCGACGCCGACACCCTGGCGCTGGCCGCCTTCGCGGAGGCCGGCTTCCCCGACGGCCCCAGCCGTGCGTACGAGTCCTGGGACGAGCGGTAGGCACCCTGCGCAACAGCACCCGT
This sequence comes from Streptomyces sp. NPDC031225, assembly GCF_055570355.1. NCBI lineage: Bacteria > Bacillati > Actinomycetota > Actinomycetes > Kitasatosporales > Streptomycetaceae > Streptomyces > Streptomyces sp. NPDC031225. The sequence continues at coordinate 98,162 of NZ_JBVIHJ010000005.1, forward strand.
GCCGGAGCATCCAGCTCTGCGGCGGGTGCGCCGATCCGGGTGGACGGGGCTGTACCAGAGGGCGACCTCGGACAGCGACGGCTTCGTGACCTCGTCCACCAGTGCCCACGCGCACACCTCGCCGACGCTCAACCCGACGTCGGACAGGGCGAGACAGGCAGTGGGCTCCCGACCGATCCTGGCCGGGAGGCTCCGCCGTACCGCCCGCACCGGGGATCAGGCCTGATCCGCGTACAGGAACGAGCAGTGCCCGGCGGGGGACACCGGCACAGCCCCGGTCCGCACACGGTCAGAGCGCGATGAGTCCCGCGCTCGTCGCCCGAAAACCGCAGGCGTCGAAGTAGAAGCCCGCCAACCTGTCCTCGAAGTCGACGTGCAGCCACGCGCACCCTGCCGCGCGGGAACCACGGACCGCTTCGGCGACGAGTCCGGTGCCGATCCCCGCATGCCGGAAACCGACGCCGACCATGGTGTCGAGGAGGAAGGCGTGCACTCCCCCGTCCCAGGCCACGTTGACGAAGCCGACCAGCTCGTCGGAGCGCCGTGCGCAGACCCAGCCGACGCTGTGGCGGCGGACCCGCGTCAGCCAGTCGACGTCCGGAACCGGGTGACCGAAGGCCTCCGCGTGAAGGATGTTGACGGCCGCGTTGTCGAAGTCGCCCCGCCATTCGTACATGATCGTCATCCGCCGATCGTAGATCCCGAGACCCAACTCCCTTGATTTCAGGGGCACGTGAAATACCACCCGCCGCGTGTGACGCGATCCGCACGCTCGCCGACGCAGCACCCCTGGGTTCTGGAGGCCCGGCCTGAACCGTCCATCGCGGTGAGGGGCGTGAGCCGGGCCGGGTCGGTGACGGCCCGCCCGGTCGCCGTGCTGGCAGGATGGCGCCATGGAACGTGTGCTTGGAATCGGCGGACACTTCATGAGGGCGGCCGACCCGGTGGCCCTGAGCGCGTGGTACCGCGACTGCCTGGGCCTGGTCGCCGACGAGAACGGCCTGTGGCGTCAGGAACCCGGGCCCACTGTCTTCGCGGCGTTCGAGTCCGACACCGACTACTTCGGTTCCCGCACCCAGCAGACCATGCTCAACTTCCGGGTCCGCGACCTGGACGCGATGCTCGCGCAACTGCGTGCCCAGGGAGCGGACGTGGCCGAGGAGACGCAGGACATGGAGGGCGTCGGCCGCTTCGGCTGGGTCACCGACCCCGAGGGCAACCGCGTGGAGCTGTGGCAGCCCGCGTGACCGGGGCCGCCGCGGGCGGTGTCCGACCACCGGTCCGCGGGGAGACACGTCACCTGTCGCCGTAGGGGCCGCACGGCTCAGGCGTCCTGGGCCGCGTGGACCCTTCGGCCTGCTACGAAGGTCTGCAGCACGCGGCCTGCCGCGATCTCCTCGGGCGGTCCCGCGAACGGGTCCCGGTCGAGGACGACGAGATCGGCCGACCTGCCGACGGTGATGCTGCCGGTGATGTCGTCGAGGTGGTTCACATGGGCACTGCCCGCCGTGTACGCGGCGACGGCGGCGCCCAGGTCGAGTCGCTGCTCCGGGAGGAACTCCGGGGTGCCCTCGGGGGCTTCCGGGGCGATCCGGTTGACGGCGACATGGATGGCCTGGAGCGGATCGGGGCTGCTGACCGGCCAGTCGCTTCCGGCAGCCAGCGTCGCACCGGCCCGCAGCAGATCGCCGAAGGGGTACTGCCGTGCGCCGCGTTCGGCGCCGAGGAAGGGCAGGGTCAGTTCGTCCATCTGCGGTTCGTGCGCGGCCCACAGCATCTGCAGGTTGGCGCTCGCTCCCAGGGCACGGAACCGGGGTATGTCGTGCGGGTGCACGACCTGGAGATGCGCGAGATGGTGGCGTGTGTCGCGCCACCCGTTGGCGGTGCGTGCGGACTCCACGGCGTCGAGAGCCTCGCGCACCGCGCGGTCGCCGAGCGCGTGGAAGTGGACCTGGAAGCCGGACGCGTCGAGTTCGGTGACGTACTTCTTCAGGTCTTCCGGCTCGACGAAGCTGATGCCGCTGTTGTCCGAGGCGCAGCCGCAGCCGGTCAGATAGGGGTCGAGCATCGCGGCGGTGTGGTTCTCGGCGATGCCGTCCTGCATGACCTTCACCGTGCCGGCCCGGAACAGTCCTCCGCTCAACTCCTCTCGTTTGGCGACGAGTTCGGGGATCTGTTCGGCGCCGCGCGCACGGTCCCACCACAGGGCGCCGACCGCGCGGGCGGTGAGCAGACCCTGGTCGAGGGCCGCCCGGTAGGTGGGCGCCGGGTCGGTCATGTTGGCGTACGTGCCGACGATGGCGTCCTGCCAGGCGGTGACGCCGTACGAGTGCAGCACCGCCTGGGCCCGGAGCAGGGCGGTGAGCTGCTCCTGCGACGTGGGATCCGGGACCAGCCGTCCCACCAGATGAACGGCGCCCTCCTGGAGCATTCCGGTGGGGTTGCCGTCGGTGTCGCGTTCGATGCGGCCGTCGGCGGGGTCGGGGGTGCGGGAGTCGATGCCCGCGCGTTCCAGGGCGCGGCTGTTGACCCAGGCGCCGTGGTGGTCGCGGTTGGGGAGGAAGACGGGGCGGTCCGGGACGACGGCGTCGAGGGCCGCGGCGGTGGGAGCACCGCCGGGGAACGCCTCCAGGGACCAGCCGCCGCCGGTGATCCACTCGACGTCCGGGTTCCGGTCGGCGTACGTCCTGATCCTGCGCAGGTACTCGGCGGGGTCGACGGTGTCGGCGAGGTGGCACAGGCCCAGTTCGAGGCCCGCGCCCTGCGGGTGGACGTGGGCGTCCTGGAAGCCGGGGAGCAGCAGCTTCCCGGCCAGGTCGACGACTTCGGTGCGCGGGCCGATGAGCTCGCGCACCTCGTCGTGTCCGACGGCGGCGATCCGCCCGTCGCGCACGGCCACCGACGTGGCACGGCTGCGGGCGGGGTCGACGGTGTGCACGGGGCCGCCGGTGAGGACGAGGTCCGCGGTGTGTGACATGGGGTGGGCTCCAGAGTGGGGTCAGGCCGCCGTACGGTCCATCGGAAGGGTCAGGGACTCGGCGTCGGTGCCGCGGCCCGTCGTGAAGTACGGGGAGTGCCTGCCGTACTTGGCGACGGCTGCCATGCCGAGGCCGGCGAGCACGATCGCGGCGGGCAGGGAGAACATGAACCAGCCGTTGTCCGGGCTGAGTTCGAAGTGGTCGCTCATGGTCAGGTACGAGTATCCGAGGTAGCCGCCGAGGCCCAGCAGGATGAGTCCGGACACGGCCGGCACGCCGACGGCGAGCAGTGCCTCCCGGGGTCCGTCGTGGCGCGCGGCGCGGAAGCGCACGGCGCAGGCGATCGCGGTGAGGCCGTAGTAGAGGGCGACGATCAGGCCGATGGCGTTGACGGCGGCCAGCAGCATGTCGCTCAGCTTGGGGATCGCGACGGCGAGCAGGGCGATCACTGCGGCGATGGCCATGACGACGACCGTGCCGGCGGCGGGGGTGCCGTAGCGCGGGTGGAGGCGGGTCCACAGCGGCCCCATGGTTCTGTCGCGGCTCATGGCGAACAGGCCGCGGGCCGTGGGGATCAGGGTGGCCTGCACGGAGGCCACGGCGGAGAACATCAGCGCGACCAGGGGCAGGGTGGCCCAGGGTTCGGCGGCCAGTTTCTCGCCGAGGTACGGGAGGGCCTGGGGGCCGTTGCGGACGAGTTCGGTCAGGCTCATCTCCCGCTGGAAGGCGACGGAGGCGAAGAGGAACAGGCCGAGCATGGCGAAGAGGGCGATGAGGCCGCCGCGGGCCGCGTCCCCCGGGCTCTTGGTCTCCTCGTTGACGCTGAAGGCCGCGTCCCAGCCCCAGAAGAAGAACACCGCGAGGACCATGCCCTGGGCGAAGGCGGTGCCGCTGGAGATCTCGAAGGGGTTGAACCAGGAGAAGGACAGGGTCTGGTCGCCGGTGACCATGGCCCAGCCGCAGAAGGCCAGCAGGACCGTGTACTCGAAGACCAGGAGGGCGAACTGGAAGCGGGTGGCGGACCGTATCCCGGTGACGGCCAGAACGGTGAGGGCGACGAGGATCACCAGTCCCAGGGCCGTGGTGACACCGGTGGACGTCGGGTCGAGGGCGATCCCGGCGAAGCTGTGCAGGCCTGCCTTGTTGGCGAAGATCAGGACGACGGAACCCATGATCGCGCTGGTGTAGGCGCAGAAGATGACCGAGCCGACCAGCGTGACCCAGCCGGTCAGGAAGCCGGGCCAGGGGCCGAGGGACTTGCCGACCCAGACGTAGCCGTTGCCGCAGTTCGGTTCCGAGCGGTTCAGGCGGGCGTAGGCGGTGGCGATGCCGAGCACCGGCAGGAACGCCAGGAGCAGCAGGGCGGGGGCCTGGAGGCCCACGATGGTCGCGATCGTGCCCATGCCGATGGCGATGCTGGTGGTGGCCGCGGTGCTGGAGGCGGCGATGGCGACGCCGTCGACGACGCCGAGGGAGCGGCGCAGCGACGATCCGGGCGGGGAGGACGCGGGCGGTGCTGACGACATGGAGGGCTCCTCAGGGAGGGGAGACGGGGAAGAGCCGCGCGGTGAGGTGATGGAACAGCCGATGTCCACATTGGGTCAACCCTGTTGACGTAAGGCTGCCGGGGGCCGTTCACTGAGGGCCCCCGCCGAGAGGAACCCGGCCATGTCGACCCGTGTCCCGCAGGAGCGCCGACGTCGGCGGCCCACCCGCTCCGGTGTCCTGCTGTCCGAAAACCTGATCGTGGAGACCGCGCTGCGGCTGATCGGCGAGCACGGCCCCGAGGCGTTGAGCGTGCGCCGGCTGGGCGCGGCACTGGGCTGTGATCCGACCGCCCTCTACCGCTACTTTCACGACACCGACGATCTGGTGCTCGCCATCGCCGACCGGATCATCGGCGACGCGATGGCGGGGTTCGTGCCGGGTGGCGACTGGGTGGCCTCACTGCGCGAGATGGCGTTGCGGGTGCGCGCCGGGTACGTCGCCCATCCGCGGGCGGCCGCCATGGCAGCGCACCGGGTGACCCGGCGCACGAGCGAGATCCGGGCCGTGGACACCGGCATCGGCCTGCTGCTGTCCGCGGGCTTCGAACCGGCCGACGCGGCACGGTTCTATCTGGCCTTCATCGACACCGTGCTCAGCCACGCGGCGACGGAGGCGGCCTTCCAGGCGCTTCCGAGCCAGCAGCGTGAGGCCGACCGCCGGGCCTGGCGTGACGTCTACCAGGACCTGGACCCGGAGGCGTACCCGGCGCTCAGCGTGGTCCGCCGCGAGCTGCCCGGGCTGGCGGACAGCTCGTTCGAGGAGGCGGTGGACCTCCTGCTGGAGGCACTGACAGCCCGGGCGCCCGCGCGCTGAGCGTCCACGGGGTCCCACTGTTGACCGCTGACATGACTGCGCCGATGACACGAACAACAGTTCGTCGCCCGCATGAGTTTTTCCGTACGTTCCATGGGTCTGCGGTTGACCGGAGGGGCTGGACGGTAGCAACGACAAGATCACACAGTCAGCTCACAGGGGGCTCCATGAGACACGGACGATTAGCGGCCGCGGTGGTCACGCTCACACTCCTCGGACTCGGCTCGGCCCCGGCGCTCGCCCACGCCTCGCAGCCGTCGTCACCACCGCGGTACACGGCCGTCGACCTGGGCACTCTCGGCGGCGCCTACAGCTCGGGGTTCGCACTCGACCAGGACACGGTGGTCGGCAGCTCGGCGCTCGCCGACGACTTCACGTGGCACGCCTTCGCGTACGACCGCTCCGCACGCGTCATGACCGACCTCGGCACGCTCGGCGGGACGTCGAGCACCGCACTCGACGTCGAGGGCCGCTATGTGGCCGGAGATTCCAATCTCGCCAACGGCGAAAGGCGGGGCTTCGTCCACGACCTGCGCACCGGCCGGATGCAGACCATCGGCACCGCAGGCGGCACCGACAGCCATGTCACCGACATCAGCGACGGTGTGGTGGTGGGCAGCGCCAGGACACCCGGCAACCAGAACACCCACGCGTACGCGTACGACCCGCGCACCCGCGTCATGACCGAACTCGACTCCCCCGTCGGCCCGGACGGGACCAGCACCGCGGCCGGGACCTCCCGGGGCCGGTACGTCGCGGGGACCTGGGACCATCCCGACACGCCGTTCGAGGGGGGCCACGCCTTCGTCTACGACCTGCGCACCCGGTCCTGGACCGATCTGAGCGGCTACGACAACGGCGTCTCCAGCAAGGTCACCTCGATCAGCGGCCACACGGTCGTCGGCACCTTCCAGCCGAAGCCCGACTCCTCCGGCACTCCCGCGGCACGCGGCTTCGCGTACGACATCCGCAGCGGGGTGTGGACCGACCTCGGCCCCGAGATGTCCTACGGTCCGGTCGTCACCGGGCGCACCGTCCTCGCCACCGCCCGCCCGGGCGCGTACGCCTTCGACCTGCCCACCAAGACGCTGTCGGTCTTCGGCCCCGGGCCCGGCCGGACCTACGTCAACGGCGCGGCCGGGAGGTTCGCCGCCGGTGAGACCAACCCCGGCCCGTTCGGCTACGTCTACCGCGTCGACACCGGCGCGTTCACGCTCCTGCCCGCCATCGGCGGCGTCCACTCCACGGCGACCGACGTCGACCGGCACGGTTCCGCCGTCGGCAACAGCGCGACGGCATCGGCCGATCCCTCCACACCCGACGGCGTCTACCACGCCACGCTCTGGACCGTGCGGCCCGGCTGACCTCGGCTGACCCCATCACGCGGGCCGCCGGGCGAAGGGCCCGGTGACGTGCACCCCGTCCGGCCAACTCGCCGCGACGGGGGCCCGCGTCGGCCTGCGCCCGCGCGCCGCATGGCGGACAAGGGGGCGCGAATGCGACGTACGGCCCTCGCGCCCACCGCACCCCTCGGACATCTGCGCAGGAGCATCACACAGGCTGCACACTGCCTTTCGAAAGCATCGCTACTTTTACCTCCGGCTCGATCCTCCGTGCGAACGAGACCGGCCACGGCCAGCGGGCCGATGGTGCAGTCGACTCAGGAAGACCAGATGGACTACTGCTCCTCGTGCCGTCGGCATCTCAACGGCGCCCTGGCGTGTCCCGGATGCGGCGCCTACGCCCCCGACATCGCTCCCTCCGTCCAGCACCACACGATGAAGGACGTGGCGGCGACAGCGGCGTGGGACACGGCGCCCACATGGCACGACGCGGGTCTCCACGAGGAGCCGCCGACGGCGGCCGACTCCGCCGGGTTCCCGTCCGACGACGTGGCGGACGCTCCGGCGACGACGGAGGGCCGGGCCGCACGGCGCCGCCAGCGGGCCCGCTGGCGGAAGAACCAGCGCAAGGCCGTCGTCGCGACCGCCGTCGCCCTGGTCGGGGGCGGTCTGACCGTCTCCGCGATGAGCCAGCAGTCCAACGTCCGAACCCAGGCGGCCACTTCGCCGGACAACCGGTCGATGGGCGGCGCCGAGCTGCCGACCTCGGACGACACCCGCACGGGGTCCACGCCGGCCGACGCGTACCAGGCCTCCACGGCCACGCCTGCCGCGAAGACCGCCTCGCACCGGGGGGCGGCCGACACGGCGTCCACCACCACCCGGTCGTCGGTCCACGTCGACTCCGCCGCCGTCCCGAAGCCCACGGCGACGACCGCCTCGCAGTCGCGGTCGCAGTCCACGCTCTCCGCGTCGGTCGCCGCCGGCGTCGACACCGCCGCCGACACGACGACGACGCAGACCCCTTCGTCCACGGCCACGGACACCACGACGACGACCAGCGCGAACTCGGGCACGAGCACGAGTACGGGCACCGACAACTCGCAGACGTCCCAGACGTCCACGACTCCCTCGTCGACGGCGGCGACCGAACCGTCGCAGTTGTGCGTGCTCAACCTGCTCTGCATCAGCTGACCCCAGGCCCGGCCCTGGACTGTCGGTGGCCCGTTTCGGCTACCAGCACAGCGGTAGCGTGGCGAGGTGGTCTTCGAGCAGGCCGGCGATGATCCGGTGGTCCCGCGCGGAGGGGTGCCAGTCGCAGCCGAGGTGGTCCAGGGCGGGATCGTCGTAGTACCAGTGGCCGACCCGGTCGTCGCCCCGCGCGTTCCGGGCCCGGGCGATCCGCTCGACGGTGTCGGCGAACCTGGTGGTGCCAAGGCTGGTGGCGCTGACTACGAGGAAGGTCCTCGGGCCGTACCGGGCACGCAGCTTGTCGAGGAAGCCGTGGTACGCGGACTCGTAGGCGGCGACCAGCTCGGCCTCGGTCGCCCAGAGCTCGCCCGGATTCAGGGGTGTTGAGAAGTCGTTGAGGCCGAGCCCGATGATGACGGCCTGCGGCCGCCAACTGGCCGGCTTCCGCCAGACGTCGTCCTCGACGTTCAGCAGGGCACGGTCGTAGTAGGTGCGGAAGTCGGTGCCAGGGCTGCCGCCGTTGTAGTTGCGGACCATGCCACGGCCGGAATACGCGTTGATCTGGTAGTCGGCACCGAGGTTGCGGGCGGTGAGGGCACCGAAGGACAGGTCGGCGTCGGTGTTCCGGTTGACTCCCCCGTTGTTCGAGCAGTCGCGGGTGTCGGAGAGATTGCCGTAGCCGACGGTGTAGGAGTCCCCGATGAACTCGATCTGCCTGCGTCGAGCGGGGGGCCGGGCGAGGATCACCCCGCCGGGGACGGCGACGAACCCTCCGAACCTGCCTTCGCCCCAAGGGCTTTCCGTGCGTTTGACGAGCCGCACGCGGTGTTCGGTGTCGGCGAGGCCCTTGATCCAGGCGGTGGTCCTGCCGGGGGTGACGAGGGTGGCCTCGGTCGTTCCGTCGATCTGGACGTCGTAGTCGTTGTCGGAGTCGTCGAGGAGCATGCCCACGCCGGTACCGCGGAACCGGCCCTCGAAGCAGACGCCGGGCCAGCTGTACCGCACGAACCCGTCGGCGGCATCCTCGACCCGGCCCACGGTGTGGAACCGGGGCGGGGCGGCGGATGCCCAGGACGGGGCGGCGACGCCGGCGACCAGGCCGGCAGCGGCGGCGGTCACGAGGGCTCTGCGGGATAAGGAGCGGGGCTGAGGCGTCTCCATACGGCCATCCTTCGGTGGTGGGGGACGGTCCCGGCGGGTGCGGAAGCCGGTGCGGGTGGACTCTCCGGTGCGCGGCCACAGAGCACTCCTCACACGTCGCGGGAGCGCTCCCACACCCCTGGCGTTATTCAACGTGACCGCCTCACGCGCCCCCGTCAACCCCTCCCGCGCAGCGTGTCGAGGAGGTGCGGCCAGGCAGCGGCGCCCAATTCGGCATCGGCCTCGGGTGTGCCTCCGTAGCGGAAGCGCGGTGACGCCGGTGCGGAGCTCTCGCCGGGCAGGCGTGGGCGGTGGCCGGCGTCGGGGCGGGCGACCAGCCGCACACTTGCCCCGGCCGAACGCCGGCGCGCGGCCAGTTGTCCGGCGAAGGGAAGGGACGGCCACATCGCGTCGTCGCCGCCCGCGACCAGCAGGAGGTCGGCCCGGGCCCGCTCCACGGGGATCTCCGCCGGAGCAAGCAGGTGGGCGAAGGTCCGCTCGCTGCGTTCGTACCATCCGCGGACGGCGACGGGGTTGCCGTCCGGCTCCGCGGGAGTCCAGGAATCGTCCAGCGGGACGAAGGGCAGCGCCTGCTCCCGCCAGGTCCAGGACGATCGGTAGGGTCGCTGTGCTCCGTCGCGGCCCGGCCCGACGTTGCACCAGACCCGGGACGTGGGCGACAGCGCGACGACGGCGTCCACGCGAGGATCGTGCACCGCCGTCAGCAGAGCCGCCTCGGCTCCCTTGGAGACACCGAGGATGCCGACGCGCTCCGCTCCGTTCGCCTTGAGGACGTCGACGGCTGCGGTGAAGGTCTCCAGGGGGACCTCGCAGATCCCCGGAGGCTGCCCCGGGCCGCCGAACCAGCGGATCGACAGGGCCGTCATGCCCTGCCGGGCGAGGAGGCGCGCTCTGTCCCGTTCCACGCGCCCGCTGGAACCCGCCAGGACCAGAACACCGAGGGCACTGCCACGGACCGGGGTGGCGAGCATCCCTTCCCAGGGGTCGGTCAACTCGCGTTCGATGAAGTCCACTTGGCTCCCTGTCGTTGCGCCCCGGCCGGGGGCTCGACGGTACTGCGGGACGTTCGGCACCGTGGAGTACCCCTGCGGGTCACGGTGACCGGCTGCTCGTACTCGCGTGGCACGGGGTCCACCCGCCCCTCCGCGACCTGGCTCTTCTCCAAAGACCGGAGCGGCCCTCGCCCCCAGCGTCGGCACACCTCGTGCCAGGCATGCCGGGTGCCGTTCTGGATCACGACGTCCCCGGCGGCGAGCGGGGTGCACTGGCCGTCGTCGAGTTCGAGGACGATCTCGCACCGCAGCACGATGCCGTAGTCGACGGTCGGCGTCGTGTGCATGCCGTCGGGTTCGATGAGCCCCGTCAACGACGAGCTGACGCAGCTTTCGCGGGCGGTGACCGGAGCCGCGGAGGGGGCGGACCGCTCGGCACGGAATGTGCCGGTGCGGACGACGCTGCGCACCGCCGTGCCGCCGGCGTCCTTGACCGGCAGCCCGCAGGCTGCTGCGGCCAACGCCGGTGCGACGGCGGCGTGTTCGGGGAAGCCGGTGAAGAGCGGGACGCGGCTGTCGGGGCTGACCCGGTGTACCTCGACGGCGACATCGGCTGCGGGGCGGTCGGCGCGTGGCACCGCCGCTCTCCTTCCGGTGCGCGCGAGACGCAGGGCAGCATGGCGCCCTCCGCACGTTCGGTGGCCGTGAGCCGACGGTCACGATGATCGAGGGAACCCGCGGGAAGTCCGCACTGGCCTCCCGCGGAACGCCCCGGGCCCGGAAGGCGTGCAGGTCAGCCCCAGGCCGTCACCGGCACGAAAGAACTGTCCTGGCGGAACAGATCCGTGCCCACCGTCCGGTCCAGCCGGAGCTGGTAGTTGTAGTGGCGCAGGTAGTACCCGGGATAGTTGTACGACTCCCAGCGGATCGAGCCCGACGACGAGCCGGTGCGGGCGATGAACGTGGCGTCCTTGGCGAAGGTCGATGTGCCGTCATTGGCGTCGAAGCGGCCGCGGAAGTCCCAGTGGCGCAGGTAGTTGCCGGAGGAGTCGCGGAAGGAATAGCCGCTGGAGTCGGCGAGGCCCGCGACGACCGTGAAGGTGGACGCGGTCTTCTCGGCCGATGTGCTGGAGCCGGTGACCACCGGGAGGTTGAGCAGCGCGGACTGTGTCTGCCAGTAGCGCGTGGGGAAGTTGGCCGACTGGAAGGAGCGCGTGACGTTCTTCGCCAGTGCCGGTCCACCCGAGACGGTCTCCTTGATGACCGTGAAGTGGCGTGCCGTACCGGAGACGACCGGCAGTGCGGCCGGGGCCGACCAGGTCGCGAAGGTGTCGTAACTGTCACTGTAGTAGTAGGTGTTGTCGCCGTAGCCGTCGAAGAAGATCCGCCAGCCGCCGTTGTCGAGCTGGATCACGGACGGGCCCTCGCGGTAGCTTCCCCAGCCCGCCCAGTCGCCGGTCCTGGAGATCGTGTAGGGGCCGGTGAGCGCGGAGGCGGTCGCGTACTCGATGTACTTCGCCGTCTCGTTCTTGGTGAAGGCGTGGTAGGTCGAGCCGACCTTCACGATGTACGTGTCGATGTGGTTCGCGCCGATGCCGGACAGGGCGACCGGTGAACTCCATGCCGTCAGCGCGGAGTTGGCCGCCTTCAGCCGGTACGGGGTGAAGATCCACTCGTCGCTGGTGAGTGAGCAGGACACGATGACGTTGACGCTGCCGTCGCTGTCGACGAACCACTCCGGCGCCCACGCGCGGGACAGGTTGGCGATCGGGACGGTGTAGTCGTACAGGAAGGTCCAGTTGGACCGGTCGGAGCTGCGTGCGAAGCCGATGGTGGTGCTGACGTCCTGCCAGGTGTGGGTGGTGTAGGTGACGTAGTAGTAGCCGTCGGTGTGCTTGAAGACGCTCGCGTCGCGGATCCTGTTCGCGGGCGGGGTGTAGGCGGAGGACTTGAGCAGGCGGAAGTCCGTGGCGTCGTCGGACTGGTAGACGTTCACGGTGCCGTCGTTGCTGTTGAGGAACGGCACGATCGTGTAGCGGGTGGCCGAGCCGCTGGGCGGGGCGGCGGCCTGGGCCGTGCCTGCCAGACCGGGCAGTTCCCCCAGCAGGACGGCCGAGGCGGGCAGGGCCGTCATCGCGCGCAGCAGGGTACGCCGGGACGGCATGGGGGGTCGTGTGGTCACGGGCGGCTCTCCCTCGAACAAGAACAAGACGCGGCTTCGACGTCCGAGGCGTCCGAAATCACGAACGAGGTTCGGAAAGTCGATCAGAAGGTAGGGCTGAGGCATACACGAGTCAATGCTTTGCGCAGGAACGGGTGAGCCCTGTGGGAGACCTGTGGCGCACGCGGTCCCATGCCGCCCCGCATCGAACGGCCTCTCCCGCCAAGGCCGTTCCGGCGAAGCGCTTACCGACGTTACTGTTCGGTAGGCAACGTCGTCCCGGAGGTGCCCCCATGACGCACGACCGTTCCGCAGGCCTGGCGGAGACCGCCCGCGCGCTGGCCGACGGCACGATCACCTCGCGGGCGCTCGTCGAGCGGACCCTGGCACGGATCGAGACCTCCCAGGACAGCCTCAACGCCTTTCGGATCGTACGGACCGAAGCCGCCCTCGCCGAGGCCGAGGCCGCGGACCGGGAGCTGGCCGCCGGGACACGCAAACCGCTGCTCGGGGTGCCGGTCGCCGTCAAGGACGACATGGACGTGGCCGGTGAACCCACCGCGTTCGGCTGCCGGGGCGAGTTCCCGGCGGTCGCCAGGGACGGCGAGGCGGTGCGACGGCTGCGCGCGGCCGGGGCCGTGATCGTCGGCAAGACCAACACCTGCGAGTTGGGGCAGTGGCCGTTCACCGAGGGGCCCGCCTTCGGCGCCACCCGCAATCCGTGGAGCCCCGAGCACACACCGGGCGGTTCGTCCGGCGGGTCGGCCGCGGCCGTCGCCGCCGGTCTCGTGCCCGCCGCGCTCGGCTCGGACGGGGCGGGATCGGTACGCATCCCCGCTTCCTGGACCCATCTCGTCGGCATCAAGCCGCAGCGCGGCCGCATCTCCACCTGGCCGCGCGGCGAGTCCTTCCAGGGCATCACCGTCAACGGCACCCTGGCCCGCACGGTCGCCGACGCGGCCCTGCTCCTCGACGCGGCGAGCGGCAACCACGTCCTGGACCCGCACCGCCCGCCCGCCGTCGACGCCTGCGCCGCGGTCGGCCGCGACCCCGGCCGGCTGCGCATCGCGCTCGCCCTGAAACCGCCGTTCACCGCGCTGCCCGCCCGGCTCCAGCCGGAGGTGCGCGCGCGGATCGTCGAACTCGCTGAGAAACTGGCTGACTTGGGGCACACGGTCGAGGAGGCCGATCCGCCCTACGGACAGATCGGGCTCACCTTCGTCCCGCGCGCCACCGCCGGCCTCGCCGAACGGGTCCGGGACGCCCCCTTCCCCGCGCTCCTCGACCGACGCACCCGCGAAGCGGCCCGGCTCGGCGGACTGCTCGGCGGGGTCCCGCTGCGGGCGGCTCGGCGTGCGGAGGCGGTCCTGCACCGCCGTATCGGCGGGTTCTTCACGTCGTACGACGTCGTCCTCGCCCCGACCACGGCCGCTCCCCCGCCCCGCATCGGCGCGATGCTGAGCCTGGGCGGGCTGGCCACCGACCGGGCGATGATCGCCGCCTGCCCCTACGCCTGGCCGTGGAACGTGCTGGGCTGGCCCGGTGTCAACGTGCCCGCCGGGTTCGTCGCCGGAGGGCTGCCCGTGGGGGCCCAACTGCTCGGGCCCGCGAACAGCGAGCCGCTTCTGCTGTCGCTGGCCGCGCAGTTGGAGGCGGAACTGCGCTGGCACGAGACCTGGCCGGACCGGCGGGCCGCCGTGGAGTCCCCGGCCGCGTGACGGCGTTCCGCCCGTACCCTGTGACCATGGACGATGCGTCGATGGTCGGGCTCATGGGGCGGGTCACGGGGACGATAGGGCCGGGGCTCGTCGGCGAGGTGATCGTCCGGATCCGGGGCGGCGCCGAGCACTTCCTCGCCTACCCCGCCACCGGTACGGACCGGATGGAGCGGGGGACGGTGGTGATGGTGGTGGAGTACCTGCCGCCGAGAACGGTCTACGTGCAGGCGGCGTACGACAGTTGAGCCCGCTGACGCGCAGGTGAGAGCCGTAGTATCAAGGTTTCGACAAGGAATCGCCGACGTCTGTATTCCGCTCCCGGACAGGCGCACACTCCCTTCGTTCGGTGCCGAAAGGGCACCATCCAAAGGGGGCGTATGCCGATGGTTGTCGGCGTCGTTGCGGGGGTGGCCGTTGCTGCCATCGCCGCTCTGATCGGTCTGTTCAAGCTGATGTGGCGTGTCGCGGAACCCAACGAGGCACTGATCATCTCGGGTTCGAACCACAAGACCGAGGGGCTCGAAGCGGGCATGGGATTCCGCATCGTCACCGGGCGGGGCACTCTGGTGCTGCCCGGTGTGCAGGCGGTGCGCAAGCTCTCGCTCGACCTGAACGAGACCGAACTGCACGTGGACTGCGCGACGCACCAGGGCATTCCGCTCAGGGTGCGGGGTGTGGTCATCTTCAAGGTGGGCGACGACTTCGTGTCGATCGCCAACGCGGGGCGCCGTTTCCTCGACCAGCAGAAGCTGATGTCGGAGCGCGTGCACAACGTGTTCGCCGGTCATCTCAGGTCCATCGTCGGCGGGTTGACCGTCGAGGACATGATCCGTGACCGGGAGAAGCTCACCGGGCAGACCCGGGCCGCCTGCGGCACGGAGATGGAGAAGCTGGGGCTCATCGTCGACTCCCTGCAGATCCACGAGATCGAGGACCCCACCGGGTACATCAAGAACATGGCGATGCCGCACGCGGCCGCCGTCCAGCGGGACGCACGGATCGCGCAGGCGGAGGCGAACCGGCTGGCCACGGAGGCCGAGCAGCAGTCGTACGCGCGGATGGCGGAGGCCACCCGGGACAGCGAGATCCTCCAGGCCGGTTACCAGGCGGAGCGGGACAAGGCGGCCGCGAAGGCGCAGCAGGCCGGTCCGCTCGCCGACGCCGCGGCCCGCCAGGAGGTCGTCATCCAGGAGACCCGGGTCGCCGAACTCGAGGCGCACCGGCGGGAGCAGCAGCTCCAGGCGGACGTCCGCAAGCCGGCGGACGCCAAGGCCTACGAGAAGCGGACGCTCGCGGAGGCCGAGCGCGATGTGCGGATCTCGGCTGCCGAGGCAAAGGCGAAGGAGACGGAGCTCGCCGCGGCGGCCGAGGCCACCCGGGTCAAGACGGCCGCGGGCGCCGAGGCCGAGGCGACCAAGGCGCACGGTACGGCCATGGCCGCGTCGACCCGGGCCACCGGTGAGGCCGAGGCCGCGGCCGCTCAGGCCAGGGGTCTCGCGGAGGCGGAGGCGGTCAGGGCGAAGGGACTCGCGGAGGCGGAGGCCATCAAGGCCCGTGCCGCCGCCCTCGCCGAGAACCAGGAGGCGGTCGTCGCCCAGCAACTCGCCGAGAACTGGCCGGAGATCGTCAGGGCGGGCGCGTCCGCGTTCGGCAACGCCGACAACATGGTGATCCTCAACGGCGCCGACGGCATGGCGGACATGTTCGCCAAGGCGCTCACCATGGGCGGCACCGGCCTTGGTCTGGCGCGTCAGCTGCTGTCGTCGATGAACCAGAACGGAGGGGACCAGGGCGCAGGGGACCGGAACGGGCAGAACCCGAACGGTGCTTCGCCGCTGAACGGGCTGGTCAAGCCGCCGCCCGCACAGCGGGTGCCGGTCCAGGAGGACTGACCCACCGCGCTCACGGGGGCACCCCTTAAGGTGCCCCCGTGACTGCGTTTACCCATGACACCGATGAGAACGTCCCCGGCCGCCACGGCGGCACCGCCACCACCGAGGCCGACCCCCGCGAGGTCGGCACGGTGCGCACCGAGTACTCCCCCGCGCACGACGGCGACCCCGACCCCGGGGAGATCGTCTGGACCTGGGTCCCCTTCGAGGAGAACGACGGGCGCGGTAAGGACCGTCCCGTGCTCGTGGTCGCCCGCGAGGCGGCCGGCACCTTCCTCGCAGTACAGCTGTCGAGCAAGCGGCACGACGGGGACCGGGAGTGGGTCGCGATCGGCGCCGGCCCCTGGGACAAGTCGGGGCGGGACTCCTGGGTGGACGTCGACCGCATCCTGCGGCTCCACGAGGCGGGCATGCGCCGAGAGGCGTGCGCGCTGGACCGGGGGCGGTTCAACCTTGTCAGGAACCGGCTGCACGAGCGGTACGGCTGGACCTGACTAGGCCTGGTTCTGGAGTCGCCGCTCCGTGAACGCGGTCACGAACGCCTCGCGCACGACCGCGTCGCGCGTCCGGTCCAGGACCCCGAACACCACGTGCTCGAAGGCTCCGGCGAACCGTCCGCCGGGCCCGAGCAGCTTCCGGAACGCCCCCGCCACCTGCGCGGGGTCGTTCTGGAACACCCCGCAGCCCCAGGCGCCCAGGACCAGTCGCGGGTAGCCGTGGGCCACGGCCACCTCCAGCACCCGCTCGGCGCGCACCGCGAGGGCCCGCGGCAGTTCGGGCGCGCGCTCCGGTGCCGTACGCAGCACGACGCCCGCGTTCGGGGCCGCCGCCGTCAGGAATCCCACCAGGTGCGCCGAGTCCAGCAGACGGCCGCGGTCGTCCCGGAAGACGGGCACGGCCGGCGAGTGGATGACCCGGTCCGTGTAGAACGGGTCGCGGTGGGTCCGGTGGTGGTCGTAGAACTCACGGGCCCGGAGCTGGCAGGTGTACAGCGCGGAGGCCCGGCACAGCGCCTCCTCCTGGGCCTGGGCGCCGTTCAGATAGCCGCCGCCCGGATTGCGGGCCGAGGCGAAGTTCAGCACGGCCACGCGGCCGCCGAGCCGGTGGGCCGCCTCCAGACTGCTCTCGCCCGTGACCTCGACGCAGGTGTCCACGGGGTCGAAGGGCGGGACCTCCACGGGGCCCGGCCCGTACAGCCGTGTCCCGGCCCGCGCCGCCTCGATCCCGGCGGCGACGGAGACCTCACGCCCGTCCGGGGCCCGATAGCGCCCGGCCGCGACGATCTGTTCCGTCTCCTGCGCGATACCGCGCAGCCGCGCGCTCATGGCGCTACCCCCGTAAGCGCCATGAGCGCGCGTCGCGCGATCTCCCTCGTCGTGCTCATGAAGGAATCGTGCGCGATGCTGGTGATGCTGTGCAACAGAGTTTCCGGGGCCCGGTAGAAGGGGGAAACGCCTCGAAAACCCCGGGAAAACGAAGGTCCACAGCCCCGAATGCGCGGAAGTGCCCCCTTGTGCGGAACGGCACCAGGGTCTTGGGTGGGACGAGCGTTGCCGGTCCGACCCACCTGATCCCCGGACCGGTGGCATGGTGGAATCTCAGGAGGATCCCGACATGTCCGACACCCAAAGCGACTGTACGCCGGGGGACTGTACGAAGCCCCGTACGTCCCTTCCCGAAGCCGAACTGGAGGCCCTGGTCCGCGGTATCTGCTTCAAGACCGGCCCGCCCCGCCGTATCGGGGTGGAAGTGGAATGGCTCGTCCACGAGCTGCGCGACCCGCGGCTCACCGTGACACCCGAACGACTCGCGGCAGCCTACGCCGCACTGCGGACCGTGCCCCTGAAGTCGGCGCTCACCGTCGAACCGGGCGGTCAGCTGGAGCTCAGCTCGCAGCCCGCCGACTCCCTGATGGAGTGCATCGGTACCGTCTCCGACGACCTCGCCGCCGTCCGGGCGGCTCTCGCCGAGCACGGCCTCGGCCTCGTCGGCCTCGGCCACGATCCCTGGCATCCGCCCCGCAGGTTCCTGCACGAACCGCGCTACGACGCCATGGAGACCTGCCTCGACCGCACCGGCCCGGCCGGCCGCGCCATGATGTGCGCCTCGGCTTCCGTGCAGGTGTGCGTGGACGCCGGGCACGAGGAGCCCGGCTCCCTGGGCCTCGGACGCCGCTGGTCCCTGGCGCACCAGCTGGGCCCGGTCCTGGTGGCCGCCTTCGCCAACTCCCCCCTCGCCGCTTCCGGGCCCACCGGCTGGCTCTCCACACGCCAGCTGCGATGGACCGAGATCGGCAAGGACAGGGCGGGCGGCCCCGACCTGGACACCGACCCCCGCAGCGCCTGGGCCGCCCACGTCCTGGACGCACCGGTGATGTGCATCCGGCGGGACAGCGGCCCCTGGGACGTCCCGGAAGGGCTCACCTTCCGGGAGTGGGTCAGGTCGGGAGTGCCCCGGCAGCCGACCCGGGACGATCTCGACTACCACGTCTCGACCCTGTTCCCGCCGGTCAGACCGCGCGGCCATCTCGAACTGCGCATGATCGACGCCCAGCCGGGCGAGAACGGCTGGATCGTGCCGCTCGCCGTGACGGCCGCGCTCTTCGACGACCCGGAGGCCACCGAGACCGCCTACCGGGTGGTGAAGCCGCTGGCGGAACGCACCCACGCGCTGCCCGCCCCGCACAACCCGCTGTGGGTCGACGCGGCGCGCCACGGCCTGGCCGACCCCGAGTTGCACGAGGCGGCGATCGCGTGCTTCACGGCGGCTCTTCAGGCCCTGCCCCGGCTGGGCGCCACCGCCGAGGTCACCGACGCCGTCGAAACGTATCTGCACCGCTATGTGATCCGGGGCCGCTGCCCCGCCGACGATCTGCTGGACCGGACGCACGGTTCGCTCGGGAAGGAAATCCGCACATGACCGACCCCTCCGCCGGCTCCTCCTCGGCCGACCCCGAGGCCCTTCGCGAGCGGGCCGTGGCCACCCTGGTCACCGCACGGGACCGTACGACCCTCCTGACCAGCTGCGTCGAGGACCCCGACCTGACCGCACAGCACTCGCCGCTCATGTCGCCGCTCGTGTGGGACCTCGCCCACATCGGCAACCAGGAGGAGCAGTGGCTGCTGCGGAACGTCGCCGGGCAGGAGGCGATACGGCCCGAGATCGACGGCATCTACGACGCCTTCGAGCACCCGCGCTCCGAGCGCCCCACCCTGCCCCTGCTGTCGCCCGGGGAGTCCCGGCGCTACGCGGCGGAGGTCCGTGGGCGGGTCCTCGACGTCCTGGAGAGCACCGCGCTGCACGGCACGCGGCTCACGGAGGCCGGGTTCGCCTTCGGGATGGTCGCGCAGCACGAACAGC
Organism: Streptomyces sp. NPDC031225; assembly: GCF_055570355.1. NCBI lineage: Bacteria > Bacillati > Actinomycetota > Actinomycetes > Kitasatosporales > Streptomycetaceae > Streptomyces > Streptomyces sp. NPDC031225. The sequence goes on from NZ_JBVIHJ010000005.1 coordinate 117,319, forward strand.
AGCACGACGAGACCATGCTGATCACCCATCAGCTCCGCAAGGGCCCCCCGGCCCTGACCGCTCCGGACCCGAAGCCGGCTCCGCTGTTCACCGGCCCGGCCGAAGTCCTCGTCCCCGGCGGCCCGTTCACCATGGGCACCTCCGACGAACCCTGGGCACTGGACAACGAACGCCCCGCGCACCGGCGTGAGGTGGACTCCTTCCACATCGACACCACTCCGGTGACCAACGCCCAGTACCAGGCGTTCATCGAGGACGGCGGCTACGACGAGGAGCGCTGGTGGGCCCCGGCCGGCTGGGCGCACATCCGCGGGCACTCCATCCACGCCCCGCTGTTCTGGAGCCGGGACGCCAAGCAGTGGCTGCGCAGGCGCTTCGGTGTCACCGAGGTCGTGCCGCCCGACGAGCCGGTGGTCCACGTGTGCTGGTACGAGGCCGACGCCTACGCCCGCTGGGCCGGACGCAGGCTGCCGACCGAGGCGGAGTGGGAGAAGGCCGCCCGCCACGACCCCGCGGGCAACCGCTCCACGCGCTACCCGTGGGGTGACGCCGACCCGGCGCCGGAGCACGCCAACCTGGGCCAGCGGCACCTGCGCCCCGCCCCCGCCGGAAGCTACCCGGAGGGTGAATCGCCGCTCGGCGTACGCCAGTTGATCGGTGATGTGTGGGAGTGGACGGCGAGCGACTTCGAGCCCTACCCCGGGTTCCAGGCGTTCCCGTACAAGGAGTACTCGGAGGTGTTCTTCGGCCCCGACCACAAGGTGCTGCGCGGCGGTTCGTTCGCCGTGGACGCGGTGGCCTGCCGGGGCACGTTCCGCAACTGGGACTACCCGATCCGGCGGCAGATCTTCTCCGGCTTCCGTACGGCCCGTTCCGCGGGAGCCGCCTGATGTGCCGTCACCTCGCCTACCTGGGCCCGGAGGAGCCGCTCGGCCGGCTCCTCGTGGAACCCGCGCACAGCCTGTACCGCCAGTCGTGGACACCGCGGCGGCAACGGCACGGCACGGTCAACGCCGATGGTTTCGGGGTCGGTTGGTATGCCGACGGCGACCCGGCCCCGGCACGCTACCGGCGGGCCGGGCCCATCTGGGCGGACCTGTCGTTCGCGGACCTGGCACGGGTCGTGCGGACGGAGGCCGTCCTGGCCGCCGTCCGGGACGCGACCCTGGCGGGAGCCGACGCCGAGGCCGCGGCGGCGCCGTACGCCTCGGGGCCCTGGCTGTTCAGCCACAACGGGGCGGTGGCGGGCTGGCCGCGCTCCCTGGCCGCGCTGACCGCCTCCGTGCCCCCGGCGGACCTGCTGTCGATGGAGGCCCGCAACGACTCGGCGTTCGTGTGGGCGCTGGTCCTGAACCGGCTGCGCAGCGGCGACGAGGAGGGCCAGGCACTCGCCGACACGGTCCTGGAGGTGGCCGAGGCCGCACCGGCCTCGCGGCTCAACCTCCTTCTGACCAACGGCGAGTCGATCGCCGCGACCGCCTGGGGCGACAGCCTCTGGTACCTCGCGCGCCCCGGCGGCGGCACGGTCGTGGCCTCCGAGCCGTACGACGACGATCCGCACTGGCAGGAGGTCCCCGACCGCACGCTGCTCGCGGCGAGCCGCACCGACATCCTGCTCACGCCGCTCAAGGAACCGTCCGCGGAACCACCGAAGGAGCCCCGCACGTGAGCCTGTTCCCTCTGCGGGGGTCACAACGCCCGCAGTCCGCCGCCGACCGAAGTGAGGCACCCGTGACCGGCACCCGCACCTACGGCTACACCGACACCCTGGACGCCGAGCACTACGCCAGGGCCCTGCGGGCCGACATCCTCAACGGACTGACCCGCACTCCCAAGTCCACGGCGCCCACGTGGTTCTACGACGGCCGGGGCAGCGAACTCTTCGAGGAGATCACCCAGCTCCCGGAGTACCCCCTGTGGCGAGCCGAACTGGGACTGCTGCACCTGCACGCCCGCGACATCGCCGCCCGGACGACAGCCCGCAGCCTTGTCGAGCTCGGGTCCGGGAGTTCGACCAAAACCAAGCTGATCATCGAGGCCTTGGGGCCGACGGGCCTGCGCTATGTGCCGGTCGATGTCAGCGCGGACGCCCTCCACCAGGCCGGCGCCCAGCTCGTCGCGGACTACCCGGGGATTCGTCTGCACGCCCTCCGCTCCGACTTCACGGGCCCCCTCGTCCTACCGGAACTCCCGGAAGCCGGCCCCCGCCTCTTCGCGTTCCTCGGCAGCACACTCGGCAATTTCCGCCGGCCCGCACGCGGCCCCTTCCTGCGTGGCCTCCGGGACATCATGCGTCCCGAGGACTTCCTTCTGCTCGGCGCCGACCTGGTGAAGAACGAGCAGGAATTGATCGCCGCCTACGATGACGCCCAGGGCGTCACCGCCGAATTCAACAAAAATCTGCTCCACGTCCTGAACCGCGAACTGAACGCCGACTTCGACCCTGACGCCTTCGACCACGCAGCCGTGTGGAACAGCACGGAAAGCCACATCGAAATGAGGCTGCGAAGCCGAGCCGAGCAGCTGGTCAAGATCCGAGGACTCGACCTGGCGGTTCAATTCGACAACGGAGAGGAATGGATCACCGAGCGCAGCGCCAAGTTCACCAGGGAGGGACTGGAGGATGAAATGGCCGGAGCAGGGCTCCGCACACACGAACTCTGGGCAGACTCCGACGCCGGGTTCGCGCTGATTCTCGCCAGCGCCGAATAGACAAACGGCGACCGGACTCACCAGGACCCCTGGCGACCACATCGAACAAGGGATGCGTAGGAAGGTGGTGCCTTTCGCGTATCCCTTGGGTGGCCCGTCAGGGGTCCTGTGCACGCGGCCGAGCCCTGTTTTCACGAGGCGAGGCCGGTCCGCCGGGGCCGTAGCCGAAGCGGATCACCATCTGGGCGTGGCGGGGACGGGCGTCTGTCGACGGCCTGAGCCGTTCACGCAGGTCAGGCCACTCCAGGGCCTGGTGCAGGAGTGATGCGCGGATTCCGTGTGCGGTGGCGAGGAGCAGAACCCGTTCAAGGGCCTGACCTGCGCGGAGCCAGTCGGTACGGCGGTCGTGGGCGGTGGTCAGTACGGCGACCGTCGGCCGTTTCTCGAAGGGTCGTGCGGCGGGTACCCCCGTGTGGCGGTGGGCGCCGAAGTCGCGCATCGGGATGCGTTCCGAGGAGTCCTGGGGGCCGAGTGCCCCGGGTGGCATGCCGAGGCCGGAGCCGTCCGTTTCCCGTATCCAACGGCGGCTTTCCTGCGACCTGTCCGAGTCGGTGGTGTTGCGGTGCTCCGCCTCCCTGGCGAGGTGCAGCACACGAACGGTCCGCAGCGGCGAGAGGTGGTGCAGCCGGGCCCCTTCCGCGTGTGCCGCCTCAGCGAGTTCGGTGAGGCGTTCGCGGACGGGGAGAGGCAGGGGCCGTGCGGCCCCTGTTCGGGCTCCGGACGGCCCGGCCGGAGTTCACCTCGCGGGGTGGTCGCCGGCCTCCGGCTGTTCGAGCTGGGAAGCCAGGACCGCGGCCTGCACACGGCGCTGCACCCCGAGCTTGGCCAGCAGGCGGGAGATGTGGTTCTTGACGGTCTTCTCCGAGAGGTAGAGCTTCTTGCCGATCTCCCGGTTGGTCAGGCCATCGCCGATCAGCGCGAGGATGTCCCGCTCACGCGGTGACAGGCTCTCCAGTTCGGGCGCGATGGTCGGCGTCCCGGCGGGTTCGGCGCGCAGCGAGCGCATCAGGCGGGCTGTGGTCGCGGGGTCCAGCATGGACTGGCCGGAGGCGACCGTGCGGACCGCCGAGACCAGGTCGGAGCCCCGGATCTGCTTCAGGACGTAGCCCGAAGCACCGGCCATGATGGCGTCCAGCAGGGCATCTTCCTCATCGAACGAGGTCAGCATCAGACAGGCCAGCTCCGGCATCCGGCTGCGCAGCTCACGGCAGACGGTGATGCCGTCGCCGTCCGGGAGACGTACGTCGAGTACGGCCACGTGCGGGCGCAGTGCCGGGCCCCGGACCAGGGCGTGCTCGACGGTGTCCGCGTCGCCGACCACCGTGATGTCGGGTTCGGCGTCGAGCAGGTCGGTGACACCCCGTCGTACGACCTCGTGGTCGTCGAGCAGGAAGACACGGATCGGATTCTGCTCCGTGAAGGTGCGTGTCCCGGTCATGACGGCCCCTTGTTCCCGGTGGCGGAAGAACCGCGAGCGGTCCGTGACAACGATCATCACCCGCCGGGCCCGGTTGCACTAGGGCCGACCGGCCCTCCTCTGCTTCGAGATGCGCCCCTGCCGGCCCGGCAGTCACGGACCGGTGGCCCTCACGCCGGGGGGGGATCGGACCGGTGGGACGAGCCGGTGCTGACCGGCGATGTGCCGGTGGTTCCCTTCACCATGCCGGACGCGGAGTACCGGTTGAGCTCCCGGAGTTCCCTCGTTCCTCCAGGTCGAAGTCCACGTCCACCACACCCTCGACGGCGCGTACCAGGCGGGCTGCCACGGGGACCAGAGACGTGTCGCGGACCCGGCCGACGAGCTTCACGACTCCGTCGTGCACGTCGACGCGGATCGCCGACTCAGGGGTGGGGAACAGATAGGACGCCACTTCGCGGTGGACCTCCTCGGCGATCTCCTCGTCGCCGCGCAGGAACACCTTGAGCAGGTCTGCCCTGCTGACGATGCCCTCCAGCATGTCCAGTTCGTTCACCACCGGCAGCCGCTTGACCTTGGAGTGCGCCATGGTGCGGGCGGCCTGGGCGAGGGTCGCGTCCGGGCGGGTGGTGAGCGCCGGTGAGGTCATCAGCTCCTCCGCGGTGACCGCCCCGGCCTTCGCCAGGTCGCAGAGGCGGCGCAGCTGGACGGACCGGTCGGGGTCGCTGTCGCGGAACTCCTCCTTGGGCAGCAGATCAGCCTCGGAAACGACGCCGACGACCCGGGCCCCGCCTTCGAGAACGGGCAGGGCGCTGACCTTCCGGTCCTGCATCAGCCGCACGATCTCCTTGAAGGTCGTCCGGCGGCCTACGGCGGCGACCGTGTGCGTCATGACATCGCTGACGATGTGCGGGGTGCCGTGCATGATCACTCCTCGCGTTCAGTAGCTGCCGGAGCCGTACGGCGCGTACAGGTCCAGCAGGCGGATCCGGGCGGAGTGGAGGCGGTGGGCGAGCACGTCACCGACCCAGCGGGCCACGGCGCTGCCCATGGCCGGGTCCTCCTGACACATCAGGCGGACGGCCGTCGCGTCGAACTCGTACGCCCGCACCGGAGTCGTCGCCTCGGCTCCCAGGTGATAGCTGTGCGGGACGAACAGCCAGGACCAGCCGACCAGTTCGTTGTGCCGCAGGGTCTCGATGACAGCCGCGCGGCGACCGGGGACATGCATGTCGAGCTCGACGGTTCCCGTACGGATGATCCAGAACCGGTCGGCCGCACTGCCCTCCTCGAACAGCCGCGTCCCCTGCGGGATCGACACCTCACGAGCGACGCGCATGAGCCTGAGCCGGTGCTCGGCCGGCAGGGCGCGCAGCGTGCTGGGCGTCGGGGTGGTGATCATGGCGTGCCTCCCGAGGGTGTGGGAACTACCGGTGCCAGCCTGTGCCCCTCGCCGGTTCCGGCCCATGGGCCACTCGGTCCATGGGCCGGACCACTCGGCTCCGTCGAGACGACCTGCGCTGTCCGTACGGCGCCGGCCCCGACACCCGGCACAGGTGTCACGGGTGGCAGGTCGTACCGATTCGGTCTAGTCCCCCGTGGACCGGCGCCGGTAGGCGGCCACTGCCGTCGGCAGGGTCGGGAAGATCAGTTCCATGCCCACGGATTCCGCGAGGCCGTACGCCTGGAGGGCGTCCAAGAGGTCCTGCTTCACGCGGGCGAGGGCGAACACCACGCCGCGGCTGCCGAGTTCACGGCGCAGCTCGTCCACCGCGTCCAGTGCCGTGATGTCGACCTCGACATTGGCCTCGGTGTTGAGGACGAACCACCGCACGGGCTCGGTCTGTCGGTCGACGGCGGCCAGGGCGCGGCGGTGGAAGTCCTCGGCGTTGGCGAAGAAGAGCGGGGAGTCGTAGCGGTAGACGAGCAGGCCGGGGATCGTGCGGGCTGTCGGGTAGTCGTCGACGTCGTGCATGCCGGCCACGCCCGGCACCATGCCCTCGATCGCGTCGTGCGGGCGGGCCACCCGGCTCAGCAGCTCGGCCACCGACAGGCCGACGGCGACGAGCACGCCGTACAGGATGTCCAGGGCGAGCACGCCGGCCAGACAGCCGAGCGCGAGCAGCAGTTCTCGGCGCCTGAAGCCCGCCAGGCGGCGGAAGCCCGCGAGGTCGATCATGCGGACGGCTGCGTAGACGACGAGCGTGCCGAGCACCGCGGAGGGCGTGCGCGAGAGCAGGGGGCTGAGGAAGAGCAGGACGGCGAGGACCACGGCCCCGGCGACGAGCGAGTACACCTGGCTGCGAGCGCCCGCCGAGGAGGCGAGCGCGGTGCGGCTGGCGCTGCTGCTGACGGGGAAGCCGTGCAGGATGCCCGCGCCGAGGTTTGCCGCGCCCAGTGCCAGGAACTCCTGATCGGCGTCGAGCCCGGGGCCTTCGGCGTGAAACGCCCGCGCGGTGAGGATGAAGTCGGTGTACGCGACGATGAGTACGCCGAGGGCGGGCAGCACCAGGTGTGGCAGCTCGCTCGGGTCCGGCCACGCGAGGGCGGGCAGGCCGGACGGAATCTCGCCGATCACCTTGATGCCGTACCGGTCGTCGAGATCGAACACGACCATGGTGGCTGTTGCGAGGACGAAGGCGACCAGAGGGCCGGGGACGTGTCTCGGTACCGTGAAGAGGAACGCGAGTACGGCGGCGGACAGGATCATGGTCGCCATGTGGGCATCGGTCAAGTGGCTGATGAAAGACCACAGTTGGGGGAAGAAGTCCGAGCCGGTCGTCCTCACCCCGGTGAGCTTGGGCAGTTGGTCCATCATCATGATCAGTGCCACGCCGCTCAGGTAGCCGATCAGGACGGGCCGGGAGAGCAGGTCCGCGAGGAAGCCCAGGCGCACCACTCGCGCCACCAGGCACAGGAGTCCGACAGCGACCGCGAGAGTGGCCGCCACAGTGGCGTAGCGGCCCGGGTCACCGGCGGCGAGCGGTCCGACGACGGTGGCCGTCATCAGCGCGGTGGTGGACTCGGGCCCGACCGAGAGCAGGCGTGAGGACCCGAACAGGGAGTACAGGGCGAGGGCGGGCAGGATCGCCCACAGTCCGGCGGCCGGTGGCAGTCCCGCCAAGCCCGCGTATGCCATGACCTGCGGAACCAGATATGCGGCCACGGTGACGCCGGCCAGCAGGTCGCCCCGCAGCCAGGCGCGCCGGTAGCCGTGGAGCGCGACTGCCCCGGGCACCAGGCGCCGCCACCCCGGAGCGTCCGTGTGCTGCCTCATGGTCCACCCTCCTCCGTCCGGCCCCAGGATCCACCGGAGCGCCCAGGACCGCGAGTTCTTCATGACGAAGCTCCCAACCGGCCCTACTGAAAGGGCCGTTCAGCCCAACAGTCACCGACCTTCGGCATCCGCCGGCCACCGCCGCACGAGAGAAGAGTGAGGGACGTCGGACAACAACCGTCCGCGACCCCCGGAAGGGACCACCACCATGGCCGTGCACGAGCACCCTCACCGGAGCCCGGGCTTCCACCTGCCGTCCGTCCGCGGGCGCCGGACTGCTTCCGCGTCCGAGTCCGCCGTGTCGGCCCGCATCGGCACGGACACCGCGCAGGCCTACGCGTTCGCGTCCCTGCGCCTGCTCGCCGGGTTCGTCTTCCTCTGGGCCTTCCTCGACAAGACCTTCGGCCTCGGCTACGCCACCGGGTCCGGCAGGGGCTGGATCGACGGCGGCTCGCCCACCAGGGGCTTCCTCGGCTCAGTGGCCGCCGGGCCGATGGAGTCCACCTTCCACTCCTGGGCCGGAGACACCTGGGCCGACTGGCTGTTCATGCTCGGTCTGCTCGGCATCGGCGTCGCGCTGATCGCCGGCGTGGCACTGCGGTTCGCGGCTGTCGCGGGCACCGTGATGATGGCGCTGATGTGGGCCGCCGAGTGGCCGCCCGCCCGGCATCTCTCCGACGGTTCGCCGAGCATGTCGCCGAACCCGTTCGCTGACTACCACCTCGTCTACGCCGTCGTCCTGATCGTCCTGGCCGCCGCCTCGGCCGGAGACACCCTCGGTCTCGGAAGGCGCTGGTCCAAGCTCCCGCGGGTTCGTCGCAGCCGCTGGCTCCGCTGACCGCGGGAGGCGCGGCGGGCCCCACTCCGGTGCGGGTCCGCCGCGCCGACGAGGACCGGTGTGGGCCGGTCGGCCCCGGACAGGGACATGCGGCCCCTCCCGGAGGCCGCATCCGGGGACGACGCTCGAATCGGGACCCCGATCGAGGAGGTGGGAAGCATGACCCGCACCGTCACCGCCGGCCTCGACCACCGCTTCGTCCTAGGTCATGGCCCCGTGGCGCAAGAGTTTCCGGGCGTCGAGGTCAGCGATGAGTCCTCCTACGGCACTCCCGGCCATCACCCCGCCGACGCCTCCGGCAAGGCCTCGCTGGTCGTCGTCGGCCGGCGTGTCCGCCGCAGCCCGTTCGGCGCCCACATCGGCTCCGTCACCCATGCCGTCCTGCACCACTCCACCGCGCCCGTCGCCGTGGTCCCCCATCCCTGAGGAGCAGCAATCATGAAGGCAGCGGTCGTACGAGCGTTCGGTGAGCCCCTGGTCATCGAGGAGCGCCCCGATCCCGAGCCCGGCCCCGGCCAGGTCCGTGTTCGTGTCGAGGCCTCCGGGCTGTGCCACACCGACATCCACGCCGCCCGCGGCCACTGGCCGGTCAAGCCGACTCCGCCGTTCGTGCCCGGCCACGAGGGCGTGGGCCTGGTCGAGAAGCTCGGCGACGGCGTCACTCACCTGTCCGTGGGACAGCGGGTCGCCGTGCCCTGGCTGGGCAAGGCCTGCGGGCGGTGCGAGCACTGCCTGTCCGGCTGGGAGACGCTGTGCGAGCAGCAGGTCAACACCGGCTACGGCTGCGACGGCGGCTACGCCGAGAAGATGCTGGCCTGGGCCGACTTCGCCCAGCCGGTGCCGCACGGCATCACGGCCGTCGACGCCGCCCCGCTGACCTGCGCCGGCGTGACCACCTACAAGGCGCTCAAGGTCGCCGGCGTGCGGCCCACACAGCTCGTCGCGGTCTCCGGGATCGGCGGACTCGGCCATCTGGCCGTGCAGTACGCGAAGATCGCGGGAGCCCGGGTCGCGGCGATCGACGTCACCGACGAGAAACTCGAACTCGCCGCCGAACTGGGCGCGGACCTCGTCATCGACGCCCGCAAGGAGGACGTGGGCGAGGTGCTCAAGCGGTACGGCGGGGCACACGCGGCGATCGCCCTGGCGGTGAACGAGGACGCCTTCGCCGCCGTCGACTCCGGGCTGCGGCGCGGCGGCAAGCTCGTCATGGTCGCCCTGCCCGCGCACGGCACGTTCCAGGTCCCGATCTTCGACACCGTCCTCAACGGGACCAGCGTCATCGGCTCCATCGTCGGCACCCGTCAGGACCTCGCCGAGGTGTTCCAGCTGCACGCGGCCGGCCGGACCCGGGTCATCTCCGAGACCCGCCCGCTCGACACGGTCAACGAGTCCATCGAGGACGTGCTGCGCGGCCAGGTCAAGGCACGGATCGTCTTCGACCTGGGAGCGGGACGATGAGCGCGACGTCGATGGATCTGCCGGTCGTCGTCGGCGTCGACGGCTCCGAGCCGAGTCTGCGGGCCGTCGACTGGGCGGCCGACGAGGCCGTGGGGCGCGGGGTGTCGCTGCGGATCGTGAACGCCTGCCTGTGGGAGCGGTACGAGGGTGCCGCGCTGGCCCACGACCTGGGTGCGCCCGCCGCCCGGGTGCTGCCGCAGGACGTCGTCCGGGTCGCCGCTCGGCGCGCGGGCGCCCGGCAACCCGACCTGAAGGTGACCTCAGAGGTGATCTTCGAGGAGCCCGAGTACGCGCTGGTCAAGGAGAGCCGCAACGCCTCCGCGCTGGTGACGGGTACCCGCGGCCGCGGTGGCATGGCCGAGGCGGTGCTGGGTTCCGTGAGCCTGACGGTGGCCGGGCATGCGCACTGCCCCGTGATCGTCGTCAGGGGCACCCACGACAACCAGGCCCGGTCCGGGCGGCACGGCCGCGTCGTCGTGGGCGTCGGGGAGAGGGCGGCCGTGGCCTTCGCCGTCGAGGAGGCCGCGCGGCGCGGCGTGCCGGTGGAGGCGATACGGGCGTGGCGGTGCCCGGCGCACGAGAGCACCGACCATCCACTGATGGCCGGGGAGCCCGCCCGGCTGCACGAGGAGCAGGCGGTGGAAACCCTGGACGCGATCCTCCGGGACGTGTCCGCCGACGCCGGGCTGGTCGGGCGTACGGCCGAGGGTCCCGCCGGGGAGGTGCTGGTGGCCGCCTCGCACCACGCCGACCTCCTGGTCGTGGGTGCCAGGCGTCGCCCGCGGCACTTCGGGCTCCAGCTGGGGAGGGTGGCCCACCGGGTGCTGCACCACTCGGACTGCCCGGTCGCGATCGTCCCCGAAGAAGGGTGAGCGGGGTGACCGGCTGCTCAGAGGCTCGCCGCGTGGTCGGGGACGTAGGTCTGCAGATCGCGCGGCGGCCGCTCGTAGCCGGTCGACTTCGGCCGCTTCGGCAGTTCGAGGACCGGCGGCGGCACCTCCCGGTAGGGCACCGAGGACAGCAGGTGGGCGATCGTGTTCAGCCGTGCCCGGCGCTTGTCGTCGCTCTCCACGACGAACCACGGCGCCTCCGCGATGTCGGTGTGCACCAGCATCTCGTCCTTGGCCCGGGAGTACGCCTCCCAGTGGGTGATCGACTCCAGGTCCATCGGCGACAGCTTCCACCGGCGCAGCGGATCCTCCAGACGCTTGCGGAAGCGCTCCTGCTGCTCGGTGTCGCTCACAGAGAACCAGTACTTGCGCAGCACGATCCCGGCCTCGACGAGCATCCGCTCGAAGATCGGGCACTGCCGCAGGAACAGCTGGTACTCCTCCTTCGTGCAGAAGCCCATCACGTGCTCGACGCCGGCCCGGTTGTACCAGGACCGGTCGAACAGCACGATCTCGCCGGCCGCCGGCAGATGCTCGACGTAGCGCTGGAAGTACCACTGGGTGCGCTCACGCTCGGTCGGCTTGGGCAGCGCCGCGATGCGGGCGGCACGGGGGTTGAGGTGTTCGGCGACCCGCTTGATGGTGCCGCCCTTGCCGGCCGCGTCCCGCCCCTCGAAGACCACGACCACCCGGGCGCCCTCCGCCCGCACCCACTCCTGGAGCTTCACCAACTCGGTCTGCAGGCGCAGCAGTTCCTTCTCGTACGTCGCGCGCGGCAGCTTCGCCGCACTCTTCCCGGCCATGCCGCCTCCACCGTCCGATGACCTACCCAGGGGGCCATCCCATGTCCGAGGTCGAACACCTGGACGCCACCGTACTTTCCGACGACGAACTGCGCACCCTGGACAGCCACTGGCGGGCCGCCAACTTCCTGACCGCGGGCCAGATCTACCTGATGGCGGACCCGCTGCTGACCGAGCCCCTGCAACCGGAGCACATCAAGCCCAGGCTGCTCGGCCACTGGGGCACCTCGCCGGGTCTCAACCTCGTGTACACCCACCTCAACCGCGTGATCAAGGCGCGCGGCCCGGACGCGCTGTGCGTGTGGGGCCCCGGTCACGGCGGGCCCGCCGTGCTCGCCAACTCCTGGCTGGAGGGCAGCTACAGCGAGACCTACCCGGACGTGCCGCGTGACGGGGCGGGGATGGAGCGGCTTTTCCGGCAGTTCTCCTTCCCCGGCGGGGTGCCCAGCCATGTGGCCCCGGAGACGCCCGGGTCGATCCACGAGGGCGGGACATGTGGCGGACGAACAGCGGAGGGGTGAGTAGACGCCGAGAAGGTACGGCCCCGATGCCCGGCTCCCGGGCGCCGGGGCCGTCACCGTGACCGGTTCACAGGGGCACGACGGTGACAGGGCACAGGGATTCGCGCAGGAGTGCCCGCGAGACCGTTCCCGGCTCGGCGCGGGAGCTTCGGCCCACAACGACGAGCGCGGCGTTCGCGGACGACCGGACCAGGGCCTGCGCCGGGGTGAACAGCCGTACATCTTCCAGCACATGCACCTCGGGATACTTCTCCCGCCACGGCCGCAGAACGTCCGACAGCAGCTGCACCTCGTGGTCCTCCCAGACGCCGCGGTCCTCCTCCGGTATGCCGAAGGGCAGTTCCGCGGCACAGGAGGGGAACCTCCAGGCATGGACGGCACGCAGCCGTACGCCCCACAGCCGGGCGGTGTCGAAGGCGAAGCGGACGGCGCCCTCGGCAGGTTCACGGGCGTCCACTCCGAGCACGATCTCGGTGACGGGCTTCTGGAACATCGCGGGCCTCCTGCTGGAAGGGATGATCAACCGGTCCTGTGCCCCCACGTCGGCTCCACCAGATCCCACTCCCGGCCCCATCCGTCGATGCGCCGCCGGTCGAGCCGCCACCGCGCGACAGCTCCGGCGGCGCAGACGGCACCGGTGAGAGCGAGCCCGGCGCCGGCGCCGAGGACTCCGGCCTCGGCGGTGCCGGGAGGTGCGGTGGTCGGTGTGCTGTGGCTGTCCAGCCAGACCTCGAGGCCGTCTCCTGCCTTCAGACCCGTGTCGACCAAGGTGGGTCCGCTGCGAGGCGAGCCGTCGGAAGCCGTCCAGCGGACCTGTGCCATGGCCTTGCCACTCGACGACCGGACGTCCGACGTGACACTCGTCGGGTCGCTCACGAGCACGGCGTGCACCGAATGGCGCTCGACGCGCTGTCGGGCGAGCACGTCATCGGCGGCGTGCGCCGTCACCAGACCGGCGACGGTGCCTCCCACCGCGACGACCGCCCATACGGCCGCCACGATCCAGGCCTCGACGACGTCGTCGTGTCGTCGCAGCAGATTGCTCCGCCGGCGCCGGAACCGCTTCCTCGTCGACAGGGTGCGAGGCATGTCCCCCTCACCTCCTCCTGCGGTCGTGACACCTCTGAAGGTGTCAGTACCCGGCGGACCGGGCGACGGGCCGGACAGGGACTTCGCAGGGCCGCTCGGCACCGGCTTGCCGGGCGGGGACGGGCCGTTCAGCCCGCCGCGGCCGCGGCGGACGTGCGGTCCGGGACGTCGCGCAGGTCGGAATGCACCTCGAAGACCCCGCCCAGACCGGCGGCACGGACTACCCGCAGGAGCCGGCTGCTGTCGGTGACCAGGCGGAGCCGGCCGTGCCGTGCACGGACACGGTTCCGCGTCCGGCACAGGGTGGCCAGTCCCGCGCAGTCGACGAAGGACACGCGACGCAGGTCTAGCACGAGGTCGGGGTGCGGATCGCAGGTCAGGGCATCGAGGCGTGCCGACAGCGGGACGGCCGTCGCGAGATCGATCTCGCCGTGCAGCGTCACGACGGTCGTCCCGCCGACGCCATGCACTGTGTACGACAACGCGGACCCCATGTGGTTCTCGGACATGGTGCGATCCAAGCCGCCCCGGCCGACGGCGAGGAAGGGCCGAACGGTCCCCGTCGACGGGGAAAAGAGACCTGCCCGGCCCAGGCGGACCAGGCGCGCGGGCCAGGTTGGAACACCGGGTCAGTGGCGGCCCCGCACCGTGGAAGGCCGTGCTCGGCGGGGAGCCGAACGAGGCCGTCCCCGACATGAGGACTGACGGCGGGAGAGGACGAACCATGGCCGAACGGGAACAGACCGAACGGCCGCCGGGCGACCTGGGCCGCCGCCCCACTCACCGCTGCCGGCGCTTTCCGATCCTCTCGGCGGCCCGGGTGCGTTCACATCTCGCCCGGGCGGCCGTCCACGATGAGCCGGACGCCTGTGACCAGGTCGGGGTGGACACGGATCACCTGGTCCATCGTCTGTTCCACCCAGGGACTCGACATCGTCGAAAGGCGGGCGAGTTCACCGGGTTCGGTCACGAGTTGCGCGTACCCCGTCACCACCACGCTCCAGCCCAGGTGCGTGTCATGGTCGATGACATCGGCCTCGTAGGCGACCACCACGCCAGGGCCACCGGTCTCCCGGGCGCAGGAGGTGAGGGTGGCGGCCTCGTGGGTGCGGATGACGATGTCGCCGCCGTCCAGGACATGGTTGACCGGGCGTACGGTCGGCAGGGCGTGCCGGGTGAAGACGATCCTCCCCAGGGACACACTGCCCAGCAGGCGCAGCGCCTCGGTGGCGTCGAGCTCGACACGGCGGCGCGGTTCTACGGTGAGGTGGCGGTCGGTCATGGTGAGGCCCGGCGGGACCGGCAGGTCCAGCCGGGTCATCCCTGCCGGGTTCGCGCCCTCGCCACCCGGCAGATCCGCCATGTCCCGGCGGCCCTCGCGGAAGTCGTACACGTGACGGACCATGACGGGTGCTCCTCGGGTCGACGGGCTCGGACCGACTCCAGCGTCGAACAGGTGGACCCGTGTCGAACAGGTGCTGCCCGTCCCTGCGGCAGGGCCGAACGGCCCCGGCGCCCCGGCCACCGGACGGGATACCACAAGGACCCGACTCCGTACCGGCGCCGGCTGCGGGCCGGTAGCGTGAACCACGGCTGGAGCGGCCGGCGTCAGCCCGCCCGAGGTACCCGAGGAGACGCAGGTGGGAAGCCCCCAGGAGCCCCATGAGGCCCGCGTACGGCTGCCGCAGCTGAAACTCGATGAGCTGCTGGAGGAGCTCCAGGCGCGCCTGGACGCGGCCCGTGGCACCCGGGACCGGGTGCACAGCCTGCTGGAGGCGTTGCTCTCGGTCGGCCGGGAGCTGGATCTGGAGCAGGCGCTGCGCAGCATCGTCGAGGCCGCGGCGGTGCTGGTCGACTCCGAGTACGCGGCCCTCGGTGTGATCGGGCCGGACGGCCGGCGCCTGTCGGCCTTCCACACGGTCGGCGTCACCGAGGAGCAGATCGCGAGGATCGGCCCCTTCCCGGAGGGACACGGCATCCTGGGCGAACTGATCCGCCATCCCGAACCGCTGCGCCTGGCGAAGATCTCCGAGCACCCTGCCTCGTACGGCTTCCCGCCGAACCACCCGCCGATGAACACCTTCCTCGGCGTCCCCATCCGGGTGCGCGACCAGGTCTTCGGCAACCTGTACCTGACCGAGAAACGCGGCGGGGCGCAGTTCGACGAGGAGGACATCTCGGTCACGTCGACCCTGGCCGTGGCCGCCGGCGTCGCCATCGACAACGCCCGCCTGTACGAAAAGTCCCGGCTGCGGGAACGCTGGCTCCAGGCGAACGCGGAGATCACTCATGCCCTGATGTCCGGCGACGGGCGTACCGACGTGCTCGGTCCGATCGCCGAGCGGGCCGGTGAGATCACCGGATCGGCGCTCGCCGCGGTCGCGCTGCCCATGGAGGACACCGGCTCGCTCACCGTGGAGATCGCTGTGGGGCTGGACGCCGAGGCGCACCGCGGGCTGGTGCTGCCCCGGGAGACGACCTTGATGGGGCTGGCCTTCTCCACCGTCGCCCCGGCCGTCAGTGCCGATGTGCTCCGCGACGACCGGATCTCCCTCGACCCTCCCCGCTTCCAGGGCCTGGGCCCCGCCGTGGCGGTACCCATCGGCACGGGCGATGGTGTCCGGGGCGTGCTCCTGCTGGCACGGGAAGCAGGGCACCCGTCGTTCTCGGCGACGGAGACCGAGACCCTCCAGGCCTTCGCCGCGCAGGCCGCCGTCGCGATGGAACTCGCGGAACGACGCCAGGACGCCCAGCAGATCGCGGTGCTCGAGGACCGTGACCGCATCGCACGTGATCTGCACGATCTGGCGATCCAACGGCTGTTCGCCACGGGCATGACCCTCCAGAGCGCGGGCCGTTTCATCGATCACCCCGAGGCCTCCGAGCGTGTGGTGCGCGCGGTGGACGACCTCGACGAGACCATCAAGATCATCAGGTCCACGATCTTCGGCCTGCGCTCCCACGAGGGTGCGGGAGGGGCCGGTCTTCGGGCGCGTGTGGTGCGCCTCGTGGGCGAGGCGGCACCTGTGCTGGGCTTCGCGCCGAGCGTGCGGATGGAGGGGCTGGTCGACACCGTCGTACCGAGTGAGATCGCCGAGAACGTGGTGGCCGTACTCTCCGAGGCCCTCACCAACATCGCCCGGCACGCCCGCGCCGAGCGCGCCGACATCGTTCTCAAGACGGACTCCCACCAGGTCCGCCTCACCGTCACGGACAACGGCGTCGGCATCCCGCCCGACGGCCGCCGCAGCGGGCTGCGCAACATGGCGGAACGGGCCGAACAGCTCGGTGGTGAGCTGGAGTTGGGTAAGTCACCGGAGGGCGGCACCGCGTTGGTGTGGCGGGTGCCGTTGCCGGCGGAGTAGCCGGCCGCGTCCGTCCACCGGATCCCGCCCGACACAGGCCGAACGTTCCCTCGCCGGCCGGTGAGACGGCCGAACCGGCGGACGCGGCGCGGTAGTAGCTGACGCGGGTGAGCGTGCCCAGGCTCGGTTCGGCGAGCAGCAGTCCGGTGGGGCGGCCGGCGTCGTCGGTGACGGCGTGGCCGATGTCGACGCCCTCGGCGCGCAGGGTGCGCAGCACCAGTGCGCCGAGTTCGTCCGCGCCGACCCGGCCGGCCCAGCGGACCCGGTGTCCGAGCCGGGCGAGGCCGATGGCGACGTTGGGCTCGGCTCCTGCCACGGACAGGCCGAGGCTGCCGCCGAGCCGCAGCGCGCCGTGGGCTCGCAGTGCCGCCGTCGTCTCGCCGAAGGTCACCACTTCGGGTGCCGCCCGGCCGGTCGGTGTCGTCACGGGGTCTCCCCGCGGCCACCTTGCGGAACGCGCCCGCGCGGACGCGCAGTTGCTCCAGGTCGCCGCCGTCGGCCGCGTCCCCGACCAGCATTGAGCCGACGCCGACGGCGAGGGCCCCCGGTCCAGGTAGTCGCGGGCGGCCTGTGCGTCCACTCCGCCGACGGGCACGAAGGGCACCTCGGGGAAGGGGTCGCGCAGGGCCCGCAGACAGCCGGGGCCGCCGAAGGAGCCGGGGAAGAGCTTGACGGCGTCGGCGCCCCGGGCGAGGGCCCTGTGCCGCGACACACGGCGGGGTGACGCAAGGACAGCGCGAACGCGGCCGCCGACTCAGAACATGGTGTTGTCGTTGGCGCTCTTCTCGGGCACCTCCTGGATCACGTCCCAGTGCTCGACGATCTTCCCGTCGGAAAGGCGCCAGAAGTCGGCGACGGCCATGCCCCGGTCACCGGGCGCAGGTCCGGGAACGGCCCGCGCAGCCAGTGGACATAGCCGACGAACACCTGCGGGCTGTCCTGCGTTTCTCCGGGTTGTGCTGGGTGTAACTCTCCCCGAGATACGCGGCGGCGGCCTCCTCCGGCTGGTAGTCGTTGAACGCCTGCTCGTAAGACGCGATGACGAGTGCCTTGTTGTCGGCAGCGGACACGCGCTTCTCCCTTTGCGGACGTTCCACGGACGGCCTGCGGCTACCGGGTGGTGTGGTCAGGGGTTCATGGCGTCGCGGACCAGGGCGGTGTCGACGAACTGCTCGAAGCGCACGATGAGTCCGCCGCGTACGACGAAGTGGTGCGCGACCCGCACATCGATCGCCTTGCCGGTGGCCTTGTTGGTGGCGGTGTAGCGCGCCAGCACCACGACGTTCTCCCCCTCCACGACATACCTGTCGTCATGCGCCGCCCAGCCCTCCCACTCCTTGCCCAACTGCTCCATCACATTCGAGGTGACACCCTCAGGGGTGCGGTAGGTCCCGGCCAGCGGGAACCCCGCCATCTCCGTCCACTCCACATCCGGCGCCAGCGTGGCCCGCAACGCCTCCAGATCCCCGGCCGCCGAGGCAAGGTACTGACGGCGCACGACATCAGCCGGCGCCGACGACACAGCGAACTCACTCACGGTCAGCCCCACTTCATCTCCCCCTTGGCGACCTTCGCACCGATCTGCGCGGCGATCAGCATGCCGTTACCGGGATAACGCTTGACCAGCGCCTCGGTCAGCGCCGCACCGTCGGCCGCCGCCGCCAGCTCCTCCTCGAACGCCACCAGATACTCACGGGTCGCCGAGATCGCGGACACATCCGCGGGCGTGTTCGGCAGGCGGTGACCGGGCACCACCAGCTCCGGGTCCAGGGCGGCCATCTCGTCCAGCAGAGTGATCCAGGCGGCGCGGTCACCGGGGGTGGGGGTGTCGGCGACCCAGACGTGCTCCTGCTGAAAGAGCAGCACCCCGCCCAGCAGGGCGCGGGACTCCGCCTGCCACAGGTAGTGCCGGTCGGGCAGACCGGCCGGGCCGCCCCTCAGCTCGAAGAGGTGGCCCTCCAGGGTGAGGTCGCCGGTGAGCGGGGTGAGGGCGACCAGACGGGTGGGCAGGTTCGCACCCAGCGCCGCCCACGCCTTCAGCTTGCCCTCGTAGGAGTCCTGGATGTGCTCGATGACCAGCGGGGTCGCCACGAACACCGCGTCGGGAAACGCGTCCGCGATCACCTCGGCACCGAAGTAGAAGTCGGGGTCGGCATGGCTGACGAAGACCGTGCTCAACGTCTTGCCGGAGTCCAGGATCTCGGCCGCCAGCCGGTGACCGTCCGCGCGGGTGAACGCGGCATCCACCAGCAACGCCTCACTCTCACCGGTGACCAGCGTCGCGGTCTTGTTCCTGGATCCAGCCGGAAAGTCCAGATCCAGGACCTTGAAGGACAGGGTGCTCATCGTCGGTTCTCCTTGCGGGGGGGGGTGGGAAATGAGGGTTCAGGAAAGGCTCGCGAGACGCCGGTCCACTTCGTCGGCGGTGGCATGCCCGCGGGCCAGGACGCTGACCTGCCGGCCCTCGACGGCCAGCAGGGTGGGAAAGCCGGTGACCCCGAGTTCGGCCGCGCGGTGGAAGTCGTCCGCCGCCGCATAGGGCGCCTCGGGAGACTCGAACGCAGCGACCACGGCGTCGGCGTCCAGCCCGGCCGCCTCGGCGACCTTCCGGTAGGTCGCCGCCTCGGACAGGCTCGAACCTTCGACGTAGAACGCCTGCTGGAGGGCGACGGCAAGCTCAGCCGCCCGCTCGGGGGCCACCTGACGCAGGGCGGCGACACCGCGCGCGGCGGCCTCGGAGTCCATCACGAACGAGCCGTCGGCGATCAACCGCTCGTATCCCTCACCGAACACGGCACCGGTCAGCTTGGCGATCTCCGCGTTCGCGCCCTGCACATAACCGAACTCACGGACCGGTACTCGGCGCGGGCCGGTGAACAGACCGCCGGAGACCACCTCGACCGGCAGTTCGGGATGGCGTGAGGCAACCTCGCGCAAGGTCGCGGAGAATCCGTGCGACCAGCCGCAGTAGGCATCGAAGACATAGACGAGCTTCATCAGGGACCTCGGCAGGGTGGGGGCTCGCACCTTCCGCGAGCGATTCACCTGACAAAACAGTACCTGACTGCTCAGATATTTCCGTGCATTTGTGACCTGGACCACACCGTGGCGGGTGACGCCATGACCTCAGCGGTGGCGCCGCAGCCGCAGGTCAGGGCAGCCGGGGCAGTACATCCCGTGCCGCATGGCTGAGGATGCGCAGATCCTCAGCGAATCGCGCCCGGTCCCCGGCCGGGAGAGGCTGCACGAAGTGCCGCTGGATGTTCTCCAGGTGGACCCGTGACGCTCGTACGGCCGTCTCCTCGCCCAGCGGGGTGAGGCGCACCAGTCGCCCGCGCCGGTCTCCGGGGTCCTCCGCGCGTTCGACCAGACCCGCCGCCTCCATACGGTCCACCAGCCGGGTGGCGCCTCCCGTGGTCAGCACCTGCTCCTGGGCGACGGCCCGCATCGACAGCCCCGGATCCCCCGCCCGGCCGAGGATCAGCAGGACCTCGAAGACCAGATGGCTGATACCGCACTCCTCCTCGAGCGCCCGGCCGAGGATGTACTCCAGCCGGTTGGCCGCCCCCTGCAGGCGCCCGAACGCCAGAATGAGTTCATGCTCGGCGGCCTCCTTCGCCGTCCCGATCTCCGCTTCCTCGCCCACGGCCACACCGCCCCCTCCACTCGTCCCGGTACCACCGTACCGATCATGCAGGGCGCGAGCAGGGCGGCTGTGGACGACCGTCCAGCGCCACTCCTCCACGATCTCCCGGAGCCCCACCCATGAGTACCGCACGCCCTCTTCGCATTCCTCCTCACCCGCGAACCCTTCTCCGCCGCAGCCCTCGTCCCGTCGGGAGGCGTCGCCGTCATCCGCGAGCCGCACTGATCCGAGCGCTACATGGAGAGGGGCTCGCGTTCCTGAACCGTGCCGGGGCCCAGCAGTCGGCGGATGCGTTCGTACTCGGCGGCCATCTCCGGTGTGGCGAGGAAGTCGTCGAGATCGGCGGAGACCTCGTGGTCGACGTCCTCGATGGAACGGATGGCGAGTTCGTAGAGCTCACCGCGTCGGTTCTGCTTCAGGTAGCTGTGCCAGTGCGCCAACGCCTGGACGGCGGTGAGGATTCCGGTGTCCAGATCGTCGTCGACCAGGATGCCGGCGTCGATCGTCGCGAGCTTGTCGTGCAGCTCGGGGGCGCTGATCGTCAGGACGTTCGCGCCGGCGGTGACCAGTGCCGCCCGGGCTTCGTCGCTGAGTTCGTGCTCGGCGGCGTCACGGAACAGCTCCGGCCGCACAAGGCGGGTGACCGTCTCCTCCCCGAACGCCCGGACGCCTTCCTCGGTGGCTCCGACGATCAACCGAAGTATGTCCGCCTCGAGTTCGCTGTATTTCACGCCCGCAGCCTAGTGAGCGACGCTGTGTGCGGCCGGGTTGTGGCCGCAGTTCGGCAGGTGGGCGGTCGGCCCGGAAGCCTCAACCCGGCCTCGCCTCGGCCTCGTTGCTCACCGGAGTATCGGTCACGCCGGGCCGGGAGGCGGCCGCCCCAGAGGATCCCTGCTCACTGCATATGTGGGCGCGTCCACGACGTCTGGGGGCGCTGGGCGATCGTGCAGGAGACCGTGTGACAGGCGTGTGATGCGGCTCACCCGGAAACGGTGACAGGGTGTTGTCGCGGACGGCTGCCATCGTCGACGGCGTGACGATCACCGATGAGGACTGCCTCGCTGAGACCCTGGCGTTCAACAAGGAATTCGAGGCCTCCGCTGCGAGTCGCCCGGCGCGCGAAGTGCCGCTGGACGCAGCCGCGTTGGCCGCTCTTCGACGCAACCGGCTCGGTGGCGACACGCCACCGGTGCGACTGCCGCAGGGCCAAGACCGCGTCGTCGCCGACGGGGTGAGGGTCCGGGCGTTCGTGCCCGACCGCGTCGACGGCGTGTATCTGCACATCCACGGAGGCGGCTGGGTTTTCGGCTCCGCGGGCGGGCAGGACGAACGACTGTGGCGGCTCGCCGAGCAGACCCGGCTGGCCGTGGTCAGCGTGGAGTACCGCCTCGCGCCGGAACACCCGTTCCCAGCCGGGCCCGACGACTGCGAAGGGGCCGCCGGATGGCTGGTGGACCACGCCGCAGCCGAGTTCGGTACCGAACGGCTGCTGATCGGCGGTGAATCGGCCGGTGCGCACCTGAGCGTCCTGACACTGCTGCGCCTTCGCGACCGGCACGGCATCACCGGCGCGTTCAAAGCAGCCCACCTGCTGTTCGGCCCCTACGACCTGTCGATGACACCAAGTCAGCGATCGTTCGGCTCCAAGCGGCTGCTGAGCAACACCGACACCCTGCGGCGGACCTACGAGCTGTTCACACCTGGCATGGGGGCGGAAAAGCGCCGCGATCCCGAGGTCTCGCCCCTGTTCGCCGACCTCGCCGGACTGCCGGCCGCGCGGATCGTCGTCGGCACCGAGGATCCGCTGCTGGACGACTCGCTGTTCCTGGCGCAGCGGTGGCAGGCGGCGGGCGCGCCTGTGCGGCTCGATGTCGTCGCCGGCGCCATGCACGGCTTCACCCTGTTCCCGCTGACCGTCACCGAGCGGGAACTGCGGCGCGAGCGGGACTTCCTGTCCGCCGCGGGACGGTAGCGTCTCCGGCATGAACCGCACCGCACGGCTCTACGCGTTGGTGGAAGAGCTGCGGGCCGCAGCACCGCGGCCGCTGACGGTCGCGGCGCTGGCCGCACGATTCGAGGTGAGCACGCGTACGGTGCAGCGCGACCTCCAGGCTCTGATGGAGTCCGGTGTCCCGATGCGCACCGCGCCCGGGCGAGGCGGAGGCTGGTCGGTCGACCCGGAGATGACCCTGCCCCCGATCCACTTCACCGCCGAGGAAGCGTCGGCGCTGGCCGTCGCCCTTGCCGCGGCCGGCTGCTCCGCCCCGTACGCCGGTGCGGCCCGCACGGCAGCCCAGAAGATCGCGGCCTCGATGACCGGTCCGGTCTCGGCGGCGGCGCAGGAACTCGCCGCGCGGATCGTCACGCTGCCCTCGCCGACCGACTCCACGGTCCGCGCCGCGGTGGAACAGGCCCTCACCACCAACACGGTGCTGCGGCTCTCCTACATCGACGCGGCAGGACGCGAAAGCGACCGTGTGGTGGAACCGGCCGGACTGCTCACCGCTGACGGCCGGTGGTACCTCATCGGCTGGTGCCGCACGCGCCGGGCGGGCCGGGGCTTCCGGCTGGACCGCATGACGGCGGCGACTGCGACCGCAGAGCCTGCACAGCCCCACGATCTGACCCGACTCCTGCGCGACTCGGCCGGATCCGGCGCGGTGCGGCCCACCACGCTGGCTCCCCTCACACCCCCGGTTCGAGCAACCGCAGGCACAACCGAAGGCACACGCCGGTGAACCATTGCGGTCACGGCGCCACCCCTTCGTCTTCACGGCGGATCCGCGAGGAACCGCGATCCCGGCGGAGCACGGCACCGCAGGTCGTACCGAAAAACTCAGCCCCCGTCGTCAGTCGAGTGCCGCCGCCATCCGCCGTACGGCCTCGGTGATCAGCTCGGGTGAGGTCGCCAGGTTCAGACGGACGAAGCCCGCGCCGCCCGTGCCGAACGGTTCGCCGGAGGTCAGGGCGACCCGGCCGCGCTCCAGGAAGACGGCAGCCGGATCAGCGGGCAGGTCCAGCGGGCGACAGTCCAGCCATGCGAGGTAGGTGGCGCCGGCCGGTGCGTAGCGCACGGCGGGCAGGCACTCGGCGAGGAGTCCGGCCAGCAGCCGTCGGTTGTCGTCGAGGCCGGTGAGCAGGGCGTCGAGCCAGGAGCCGCCGTCCCGCAGGGCGGCGGTGTGGGCGATGACACCGAGGTGGCTGGGGCCGTGGCCGACCTCTTCTGGCAGACGCGCGAGGTCGTCGGCCGCGTCGGGGCCGGCGACGGCCACGGCGGCCTTGAGTCCGGCCAGGTTCCACGCCTTGGAGGCCGACATCAGCGAGAGCCCGTTGCCCGCGCCGGGGACGCTGAGATAGGGGACGAAGGTCTCGCCGACCGCCGTGATCGGGGCGTGGATCTCGTCGGCCACGACCCGCACGCCGTGGGTCCGCGCCAGGGCCGCCACGGCCGTCAGCTCGTCGGCGGTGTGGACGGTGCCGGTCGGGTTGTGCGGGCTGCACAGCAGAAGGACGGGCCGTCCCGCGCGCTTCCGGAGGCGCCCGAAGGTCTCCTCCAGTACGCCGAAGTCGATCCGGCCGTCCGCGCCGAGCCGAGCCTCCACGACCTGTCGGCCCATGCCCCTGACGAACTGGTAGAACGGCGGGTACACAGGCGAGTTGACGACCACGGGATCACTCGGTCCGGAGACCAGCTTGAGCATCTCGACGATGCCCAGCATCACGTCGGGGACGATCGCCGTACGCTCCACCGCGAGCCCGTCCCAGCCCCACCGCTTGCCGGCGAAGCCGGCCAGCGCCTCGGCGTACGCCGTGCCGACCGGATAGCCCGTGTCTCCCAGCGTCACCGCGTCCCGGATCGCCTGCGCGACGGGTTCGGCCAGGGGGACGTCCATCTCGGCGACCCACAGCGGCAGGACGTCCGCCGGGTAGGTCCGCCACTTCATGCTCGTACGCCGTCGGAGCTGTTCCAAGGAGAGCCGGCGCAGTGGATTCACGGGGGCGGGGGTGGTCGGAGCAGGGATGTCATCAGGCATGCCGTCCATGGGTCAACGGTAGGTGATGGCGTCCGCGACCCCCTGGGACCCGGTGGTCTCCGGGCAGGGGCATCGGTTCGCGCTTCCGCCGAGGGCGGCTTCCGGCCTCCATGGGCTGCGCGGTCTGTGTGAAGTGTGCCTGCGGACGGCTCGCGTTCCGCCGTGGCCTGGGGCACGGTGGAGTGACGCCTGACACAGCTGTCACGGCGGAGAGGAGCACCCGCATGTCGAACCACACGTACCGGGTCACCGAGATCGTGGGCACCTCGCCCGACGGCGTGGACCAGGCGATCAGCAACGGGATCCAGCGTGCCTCGCAGACCCTGCGCAACCTCGACTGGTTCGAGGTGATCCAGGTGCGGGGCCAGATCGAGGACGGGCAGGTCGCCCACTGGCAGGTGGGGCTGAAGGTCGGCTTCCGCCTCGACGAGTCCGACTGACGGTCCGCACAGCCCCGCCGCAGCACCTCGGACTCGGGTCCGACTCAGGTCCGCCCCTCCCGCTCCTGTGCCACTTCGAGTTCGGCGGAAGGGGCGGTCCAGCGCGCCCGTACGACGCTGAACCCGGCACGTCGGGCGTCGTCGCAGACCAGCTCGTCGTCGTCCACCAGGACCCGGATCTTCCGGCTGCCTGCGAGCCGCTTCAGGATCTCCAGCTTGGTGCGCCGGGCGGGCCGCCGGTCGTCGTTGCGTCGCATGTACACGCGCCCCTCCGGGAGCCCCTGCGCGGCGAGCCAGGCGAGCGTGTCGCGTCGGCAGCGCTCGGGGCGGCCGGTGAGGTAGACGACCTCGCACTCCTCGGCGCTCTCCAGTACCAGCGCGATGCCCTGCGGGAGCGGCGGGTCCTGGGACGCGGCCGCGAAGAAGGCGTCCCAGTCGCGCGGCTTGCGTTCCAGGAACCGCTGCCGGTGGGCCGTGTCGGCCAGGGTGTTGTCCAGGTCGAACACGGCGAGCGGACGCTTGTCACTGTCGGTCACACCGTCCACCCTAGCCCCGGCGCCGCCCCCGGCGGCCTTCCGGCCCAGACCCGGCAACCTTCCCGCCCCGGGCGGCCACTCCTCGGCGACACAACAGAACCAGGACGGGCAGTCGGGCCGAGGCGGGAGACTCCATGCGTGTGAAGACGGCGATCTGGACGGTGGCACTGGCGAGCGGGGCCATGGCGATGGCCTTACCGGCGACCGAGGCGTCCGCGGCGCCGACGACCCTGGTGGTGGCGACGAACGGGTCCGACACCGCCCCGGGCACCCTCGCCCAGCCGCTGCGGACGATCCAGCGCGCGGTGGATCTGGCGAGGCCCGGCGACGGCATCGCCGTACGCGGCGGGACGTACGCCCTCACCGACAACGTCACCATCACCACCTCCGGCACCGCGTCGCTGCCCATTTCCCTCGGGGCCTACCAGGGCGAGCGGGTCGTGGTCGACGGTGAGCAGCTGGCCGCGAGCCACACCCCGGTCGGCGGGAGCATTCCGCGGGCCGAGCGGGGGGCGGTCCACCAGGAGGCCTCGTACTGGCGGATCTCGGACCTGGAGATCGTGAACGGCCCCTACGGGGTCTACTGCGACGGCTGCAACGGCAATGTCTTCGCCCGCCTGAAGACCCACGACAACTACGAGTCGG
Organism: Streptomyces sp. NPDC031225; assembly: GCF_055570355.1. Lineage (NCBI taxonomy): Bacteria > Bacillati > Actinomycetota > Actinomycetes > Kitasatosporales > Streptomycetaceae > Streptomyces > Streptomyces sp. NPDC031225. Next base: position 142,993 of record NZ_JBVIHJ010000005.1, read on the forward strand.
GCTTCCAGCTGCAGGGCGCCTCCAGCGACAACCAGATCCTGAACCTGGACAGTTGGGCCAACCGCGACCCGCGCAAGAACGGCGAGAGCGCGGACGGGCTCGCCGTCAAGGAGGGCAGCGGCACCGGCAACGTCGTGCGGGGCGCGCGGTTGTGGAACAACGTCGACGACGGTTTCGACGACTGGAAGTTCACCTCGCCGGTCCTGATCGAGAACACGATCTCGTACGGCAACGGCTTCAACCGCTGGAACTTCCCCGACTTCGCGGGCGACGGCAACGGCTTCAAGCTCGGCGGGGGCAGTCCGGCACCGGCGGTGGCGCACGTCGTGCGCAACTCGATCGCCTTCAAGAACGCGGCGCACGGCTTCACCGACAACGGCAACACCGGTGCCCTCGCAGTGAGCCGCAACACGACCTGGGCCAACGGCGGCACCGGCTTCGACGCCGACGTCTCCGGCGGCACGGCCAAGCTGACCGCGAACCTGTCCGTCGCCGACGCGAGGGCCGCCGCCCTCGGTTCGGCGACCGTGTCCAGCGGCAACTCCTGGGACCTGGGCGGCACATGGAACGCGGCCTCGGTGCTCAGCACGGATCCGGCGGCCGTCACCGGACCGCGCGCGGCCGACGGTTCACTGCCGTCCGCAACCGCTTTTCTGGTGCCGCGCAACGGGACGGCCGTAGGAGCGCGCTTCTAGCGGGCCGCACCCCGCCCTCACGTCATGATCGGTGCAGGCCGCATGCTTCTCCCATGTCCTCGACGCCCCGAACGTTCCTGGCCGGCTCCGGCTCCTGCACCCTCGTCGTCTGCCGGGGCTGCTGCTGCGGTGACGCCCGCAAGCACCCCGGCACCGACCACAACTGGCAGCTGGAGCTCCTGCGGGCCGGTGCGGCCGAGCACGGCTTCCAGGTCCGTACGACCGACTGCCTGGGCCCCTGCGACCAGGCGAACGTCATCGTCGTGCGCCCCTCGGCCGCCGGACGCAGGGCGGGCGGCCGGGCCGCGTGGATCGGGTTCGTGATGGACGACGAGGGCACCGAGGACGTCGTGCGGTGGGCGGCGGCGGGCGGACCCGGCGTCGCGGAACCGCCGCTCACACTGGAGCTGCAGTTCATCGAGCCGCCCCGGGAGGCCCGGGTCCGGTCCCGTCGCCGCCGCTGATTGTTAATGGGATCCATTTTCATATAGCGTCCTCGGTGCTCACCCACCGAGGCCACCGAAGAGGTTCCCGCCATGGCTGTCCCCAAGCGGAAGATGTCCCGCAGCAACACCCGCCACCGCCGCTCCCAATGGAAGGCCACCACCGCGCAGTTGGTGCCGGTCACGATCGACGGCGTCGCACATCTCGTCCCGCAGCACCTGGTCAAGGCGTACCAGCGCGGCCTCCTGCGCGCCGAGGGCTGAGGGCCGGACCGGATGCCGTACGACCGTCTGCCCGTCACCGTCCTCTCCGGCTTCCTCGGGGCGGGCAAGACGACGCTCCTCAATCACGTCCTCGCCAATCGCGAGGGCCTCAGGGTCGCCGTCATCGTCAACGACATGAGCGAGGTCAACATCGACGCGGCGCTGGTGCGCGGCGGCGGGGCCGCGCTGTCGCGGACCGAGGAACGCCTGGTCGAGATGACCAACGGCTGTATCTGCTGCACCCTCCGCGACGACCTGCTGGAGGAGGTGGACCGGCTGGCCCGTGAGGGCCGCTTCGACCATCTGCTCATCGAGTCGTCGGGCATCTCCGAGCCGATGCCGGTGGCGGCGACCTTCGCCTTCGCCCGCGACGACGGCGCCAGCCTCGGGGACGTGGCCCGCCTCGACACCATGGTCACGGTCGTGGACGCGGCGAACTTCCTGCCCGAGCTGGAGCGGGGCGACGAACTCGCCGAGCGCGGCCTCGCCCCGTTCGAGGACGACGAACGCACGGTGGCCGATCTGCTCGTCGACCAGATCGAGTTCGCGGACGTCCTCGTGCTCAACAAGCTCGACCTGGTCGACGTGGACACGGCGGCCCGGTTGCGGGCGGCTCTCGTCCGGCTCAACCCGGTCGCCCGGATCGTCGAGGCGCAGCACTCCCGCGTGGACCTCCAACAGGTGCTGGGAACCGGCCTGTTCGACCTGGAGCGCGCCCAGCAGGCGCCGGGCTGGGTCCGGGAGCTCAACGGCGAGCACGTTCCCGAGACGGAGGAGTACGGCGTCTCCTCCACCGTCTTCCGCGCCGAACTCCCCTTCCATCCGGGCCGGTTGTGGGACTTCGTCACCGAGGAACTGGACAGCGGGACGTACGGGCGGATCCTGCGCTCGAAGGGGTTCTTCACCCTGGCCGGCCGCCCGCACGTGACGGGCCTGTGGTCACAGGCCGGTTCGGTGGCCCGGTTCGAGCCGTCCGCGGCCCGGGACGCGGAAGCGCCGTACGCGCAGGAACTCGTCTTCATCGGAACGCAGTTGGAGCCGGAGCGGCTGCACAGGGCTCTCGCCGCGTGTCTCGTGTCCCCGGGCGAGGGGCGTTCGTTCACCGACCCCTTCCCCGCCTGGGAGACGTGCGGCGTCGACGACACCTGCGAGCACGAGCCCGCCGAAGTCCACGCTCACGCGGCCGTGTCGTAGAACCGCGCGCGGACGCGGCGCAGCCACGCCTCGGCCGGTGCCTCGTCGGGCCGGCCGGGCAGTGCGCTGCGGGTCCCGGCGAAGGCGGTCTCGTAGTGGGCGAGCAGCGACCGGGCTTTCGAGGGATCGGCGGCGACGGAGTCCCCGAAGCGGTGGTACTCCTCGGGGTCCTCGACCCGCACCGTCAGCCGCCCGGTGGCGTACAGCTCCAGGCCCTGGTGGCAGAGCCGCTTCAGGTGCCGGGCGTGCTTGGCGGCGCGCCGGTCGCCGGCACGGCCCTCCAGCCGCCGGAACTGCCGGCCGGCGTACCCGAGATAGGCGTCCCGGACCCGCTCCGCGCCCAGGAACGACCCGCGGATACCGATGAGTTCGTCGCCCAGCGGGGTGCGCACCTCGTACAGGTCGTCCGGCAGCCACACCAGCTCCATGACGGTCGGATTGCCGCCGAGGGCGAGTCGGCACCACTTCGCCGCCTCGTGCAGGGTGCGGTCCGGCGCCGTGGTGACGTGGGACTCCTGCGGTGTGTGCAGACCGAGCAGGGTCTCGGTGGGCGCGGCGAACATGCCGAGCCGGTCCACGTCGGAGCCCTCGCGGGCGAGTCCGTACGCGGTCGAGCCGACGACGCCGGAGAGCAGGATGTTCTGAACGGTCACCCGACCCATTGTGCTGACCTGCGCGGATGCCGGTCATCTGGTTTTCGGTGGCGGGCGGGCGGGAATGCCACGCCCCGCCACGCGTTGCACCCTGTGTGAGTTCCGTGATCGCAGCCACCCGCTTCTCCGTCCTTGACCGCTCCCGCACCCGCGAGGGCGGCACGAACGCGGAGGCGCTGCAGGACACCGTCCGGCTGGCGCGGGAGCTGGAGGGGCTCGGCTACCACCGGTTCTGGGTCTCGGAGCACCACGGCGTGCCCGGAGTGGCGGGCTCCGCGCCGACGGTGCTGGCGGCCGCGGTGGCCTCGGCGACGGAGACGATCCGGGTCGGGACCGGCGGCGTGATGCTGCCGAATCACCAACCCCTGGTCGTGGCCGAGCAGTTCGGGGTGCTGGAGTCCCTCTTCCCCGGCCGGATCGACATGGGTCTGGGACGCTCGGTCGGTTTCACCGACGGCGTGCGCAGGGCCCTGGGACGCGGCAAGGACGACGCCGACGACTTCGCCGTACAGCTGGAGGAGCTGCTGGGCTGGTTCCGCGGGACCTCCCCGACGGGGGTGCGCGCCCGTCCGGCCGAGGGCCTGAGCGTGCCGCCCTTCGTGCTGGCCATGGGCGAGGGCGCCGGGATCGCGGCCCGGGCGGGCCTGCCGATGGTCATCGGCGACCTCAGGAACCGTGAGCGGATGCAGCGCGGCATCGACCACTACCGCACCCACTTCCGCCCCTCCCCGTGGGCGCCCGAGCCGTACGTCGTCGTCTCCGGCACGGTCGCGGTCGCCGCCACCCCGGAGGAGGCCCGCCGGCTGCTGATCCCGGAGGCCTGGTCGATGGCGTACTCCCGCACCCACGGCACCTTCCCGCCCCTGCCCTCCGCCGAGCGCGTCGAGGGCCTCACGATGACGGAGAAGGAGCGCGGCTTCTACGAGTCCGGCCTCACCGGGCACATCGCGGGCACCGAGGACCAGGTCGCGCACGCGCTTCAGACGCTGCTGAAGGAGACGGGCGCCCAGGAGGTCCTGGTCACCACCAGCACGTACGACCGTGGCGCCCTGGTGGACTCCTATCGGCGGCTGGCCGCGATCACCTCCGGTTAGAGTCGTTCTCATGCACGACCCCCACGACCCGTACGTCCGCGTCCGCGGTGCCCGTGAGCACAATCTCAAGGGGGTGGACGTCGACATCCCGCGGGACGTGCTGGCCGTGTTCACGGGGGTGTCCGGGTCGGGGAAGTCGTCGCTGGCGTTCGGGACGATCTACGCGGAGGCGCAGCGGCGGTACTTCGAGTCGGTGGCGCCGTACGCGCGTCGGCTGATCCATCAGGTGGGGGCGCCGAAGGTCGGTGAGATCACCGGGCTGCCGCCCGCGGTGTCGCTGCAGCAGCGCCGGTCGGCGCCGACGTCGCGTTCGTCCGTCGGCACGGTCACCCATCTCTCGAACTCGCTGCGGATGCTGTTCTCCCGGGCCGGTCACTACCCGCCCGGCGCCGAGCGGCTCGACTCGGACTCCTTCTCCCCCAACACGGCCGCCGGAGCCTGCCCGGAGTGTCACGGGCTCGGCCGTGTCCACCGTACGACCGAGCAGTCGCTGGTGCCCGACCCGTCGCTGTCGATCCGGGAGGGCGCCATCGCCGCGTGGCCCGGCGCCTGGCAGGGCAAGAACCTGCGGGACATCCTCGGCGCGCTCGGCCACGACGTGGACCGGCCGTGGCGCGAGCTGCCCGCCGAGCAGCGGGAGTGGATCCTGTTCACCGACGAGCAGCCGGTGGTCACCGTGCACCCGGTGCGGGACGCGGACCGGATCCAACGCCCGTACCAGGGCACGTACATGAGCGCGCGTCGCTATGTCATGAAGACGTTCTCGGACTCCAAGAGCCAGACGCTGAGGGCGAAGGCCGAGCGGTTCCTGGTCGCCACACCGTGCCAGGTCTGCGGGGGCAGCAGGCTGCGGCCCCAGGCGCTGGCGGTCACCTTCGCGGGCCGGACCATCGCCGACCTGGCCGCCCTGCCGCTGACCGAGCTGGCCGCCTCGCTCGTCGCCGACGGTGAGACCGCGCGGGTGCTCACCGACGACCTCACGTCCCGTATCGCACCGGTCGTCGAGCTGGGCCTCGGCTACCTCAGCCTGGACCGGGCGACCCCCACCCTCTCGGCCGGCGAACTCCAACGGCTGCGGCTCGCGACCCAGTTGAGGTCCGGGCTGTTCGGAGTGGTCTACGTCCTCGACGAACCCTCCGCCGGACTGCACCCGGCGGACACCGAGGCGCTGCTCACGGTGCTGGCCCGGCTGAAGGCGGCAGGCAACTCGGTGTTCGTGGTGGAACACCACCTGGACGTCATGCGCGGCGCGGACTGGCTGGTGGACGTCGGGCCGGGCGCGGGCGAGCACGGCGGGCGGGTGCTGCACAGCGGGCCGGTGGCGGAGCTGGCAGCGGTCGAGGAGTCCGAGACGGCACGCCATCTGTTCGACCGCTCCCCCGCATCGGCACGCGAAGTGCGTTCGCCGCACGGCGAGTTGAAGGTCGGGCCGGTCGACCGGCACAACCTGCGCGGTGTGACGGCCCGGTTCCCGCTGGGGGTGTTCACCGCGGTCACCGGAGTGTCCGGGTCGGGCAAGTCCACGCTCGTCGGCGAGATCACCGAGGAGCTCGACGGTGTCGGCCGGCTGGTCTCCGTCGACCAGAAGCCCATCGGCCGGACCCCACGCTCCAACCTGGCGACCTACACGGGCCTGTTCGACATCGTGCGCAAGGTCTTCGCCGCCACGGAGCAGGCCCATGAACGTGGTTACGGGGTGGGCCGGTTCTCCTTCAACACGGCGGGAGGGCGCTGCGGGACCTGCCAGGGCGAGGGGTTCGTCAGCGTCGAGCTGCTGTTCCTCCCCAGCACCTACGCGCCCTGCCCGGACTGCGGCGGGGCCCGCTACAACCCCGAGACGCTCACAGTGACGTACCGGGGGCGGAACATCGCCCAGGTGCTCGACCTCACCGTGGAGTCGGCGGCGGACTTCTTCGCGGACACCCCGGGCGTGGCCCGCAGCCTCGCCACCCTCCTCGACGTCGGCCTCGGCTACCTCCGCCTCGGCCAGCCCGCCACCGAACTCTCCGGCGGCGAGGCCCAACGGATCAAGCTCGCGAGCGAACTCCAGCGCGTCCACCGCACCCACACCGTGTACCTCCTCGACGAACCCACCACCGGCCTCCACCCGGCCGACGTCGAGATCCTCATGCGCCAGCTCCACGGCCTCGTCGACGCCGGCCACACGGTGATCGTCGTCGAGCACGACATGTCGGTCGTGGCGGGCGCGGACTGGGTCATCGACCTGGGGCCGGGCGGCGGGGACACGGGCGGGCGGATCGTGGCCGCGGGGGTGCCGGGAGCGGTGGCCGGGGTGGCGGGCAGCGCGACGGCGCCCTATCTGGCGCGGGCGCTGGGCCCCGGAGCCTGACTCCGCCAGGACCGACGGACCGCACCGGCGTCGACGCGAACGCGGTCGTCACGGTCCCGCCGCGGTCGTACGGCGCTCCGGGCCACGGACCGCGCCTCGACGCGGGGACGGTCACTCGTCACGCTCGGGGCCGCGCGTCGACTCCGGACAACCGACCACATCGTCCGGTCCCGACACGAGGGCCGTCGCTCGTCACGCCCGGAGCCGTGCGGCGCCCCGGGCTGTCGCCGGGGTGCCGGCCGGTCTCACGAGGGCTGCAGGGCTGCTCGTCTCCTGCGCCATCGTGGCCGCTCGGGACGTCAGGCGGCCGCGTGCTCCCCGGTCCGACCGGGCACATGCCCGACTGGGCCGGGGTGCCGGCCGGCCTCACGACGGCCGCAGGGCCGCTTGTCGCCAGCGCCGCCATGGCCGCTCGGGACGTCAGGCGGCCGCGTGCTCCCCGGTCCGACCGGGGCACGCCCCGGACTGCGCGGCACGGGCCAGTGAGCGGCGGTCGGTGTGGCTGCCCGCGGGGACCGGTTCCGGGACCTCGACCTCGGCCACCAGGCCGCGCGCCGACACCACCCGCCACACCGAGGCGAGCAGCGAGTCGTCGCCGATGAAGGCCGCGGCCGTACCGGCCCCGCCGTCGACGAGGCGATAGCGCAGGCTCACCGGCTGGACGGGCACCCCGGCGTCCAGCGCTGCCTGGAACACCGCGCGGCGGAACCGGCCCTGGGCACGGCCGCACCAGGTGCTCCCCTCGGGGAAGACGGCGACCGCGGCGCCTGCGCGCAGTGCTTCGGCGATGCGGGCGACCGTGTCAGGGAGGGCACGCAGCCGGTCCCGCTCGATGAACAGCGCGCCGCTGCGCGCCGTGAGCCGGCCCGCCACGGGCCACCGCCGGATCTCGGACTTGGCGAGCATCCGGGCGGGCCGTACGGCGGCGAGCAGTGGGATGTCCAGCCAGGAGATGTGGTTGGCGACCAGGAGCACACCGCCCGAGGGCGCGGTGACGCCGGTCATGCGGACCCGGACCCCCGAGGCCCGCACCACGCCCAGGCACCACCACCTGACCGCACCGGCCGGGACCCACCGTCCGGCCGGCAGCAGCATGATCCCGGCGAGCAGCACCGCAGTGACCGCCACGAGCCGCAGCACGGCACGGGGTACGGCCGTGGCGGAACCCGCAGGTCCCACGCACGCCCCCGGGGTGCAGGGCGCGCTGGGCAGCCAGACGCTCATCCGGCCGGTGCGAGCGAGAGGAAGTGCCGCAGATAGCGGGCGTTGATCCGGCGCATCGACAGCAGCACGAACATGTCGGCGACCCCGAAGTCCGGGTCGTGGGCGGGCGGGCCGCACACCCAGGCGCCGAGACGGAGGTAGCCGCGCAGCAGCGGGGGCAGTTCGGTGTGGGCGGCGGGCGTCCCGCTGCCGGGCTCCCAGGGCAGCAGGGGCCGTACCCGGTACTCCTCGGGAGCCAGGTACTTGGCGTGCACGCGATCCCAGGTGCCCGCGGCGAGAGCCCCGCCGTCGGCCAACGGGATCGAGCAGCAGCCGGCCAGCCAGTCATGGCCGCGGTCCACCATGTAGCGGGCGATCCCGGCCCAGATGAGGCCGATGACGGCCCCGTCGCGGTGGTCGGGGTGCACGCAGGAGCGGCCGACCTCGACGAGGCCCGGGCGCAGGGCGGCGAGCGGCGCGAGGTCGAACTCGCTCTCCGAGTACAGGCGTCCGGCCACCGCGGCGCGCTCAGGGGACAGCAGGCGGTATGTGCCGACGACCTCGCCGGTCATGGTGTCGCGGACGAGCAGGTGGTCGCAGTGGGCGTCGAAGGCGTCGACGTCGAGGCCGGGTGCGGCAGTGGTCAGGAGGGCGCCCATCTCTCCGGCGAACACGTCGTGCCGCAGCCGCTGTGCGGCACGCACGTCGTCCTCGTCGCGGGCCAGGGTGACGGTGTAGCGGGTGGGGGCGACGCTCTGCGGGGGACGGTCGAGGGTGGAAACGCCGGTCATGGCACTCTCCAGGGCTCATACGGAGGCGGCGAGCGGTGCCGCTGTCCCTGTTCTCCCGACGCTGGTTGGCGTGTACGTGACCGGTTCCGAGAGCGCGGATGTGCGGCGGCTGAACGGCTCGGACAAGGTGTCCGGTGCCTCCGACTCCGTCGACCGGCCGGTGTCGGGCCGGTGTCCGGAGGGCGATCCGGGTGCCGGACCGCCGAGTGACCTTGGTGGGGCCGGACCTGAGCACCATGTCCGACCCCACCCGTCCGCACCGGTCGGCGAACGTTCATGGTGGCCTACCGCTTGCCCGCCTTCCGCGTGGCCCGCAGCCATTCCCTGTTCATGCTCGTGATCGACACGAGCGGGATCCCCTTCGGGCAGGCGGTCGCGCACTCGCCCGCCAGGGTGCAGCCACCGAAGCCCTCGTCGTCCATCTGCGCCACCATGTCCAGCACCCGCGTCTCCCGTTCGGGCGCTCCCTGCGGCAGCATGTTCAGGTGGTTGACCTTGGCCGAGGTGAAGAGCATCGCCGCCCCGTTGGGACACGCCGCGACGCACGCCCCGCATCCGATGCACTCGGCGTGCTCGAAGGCGAAGTCGGCGTCCGGTTTCGGCACCGGCGTGGCATGCGCCTCCGGGGCCGCCCCGGTGGGCGCGGTGACGTATCCGCCGGCCTGGATGATCCGGTCGAAGGCCGACCGGTCGACGACCAGGTCCTTGACCACCGGGAACGCGGACGCCCGCCACGGCTCGATGTCGATCGTGTCGCCGTCCGAGAAGGACCGCATGTGCAGCTGGCAGGTGGTGGTGCGCTCGGGACCGTGGGCGTCGCCGTTGATCACCAGCGAGCACGCGCCGCAGATGCCCTCACGGCAGTCGTGGTCGAAGGCGACGGGGTCCTCACCGCGCAGGATGAGCTCCTCGTTGAGGGTGTCCAGCATCTCCAGGAAGGACATGTCGGACGAGATGCCGTCCACCTCGTACGTGGACATCGCTCCGTCGGCGTCGGCGTTCTTCTGCCGCCAGACGCGCAGGGTGAGCTTCATGCGTAGCTCCGCTGAGTGGGGTGGACGTACTCGAAGACCAGGTCTTCCCTGTGCAGGACGGGAGCCTCGCCGGTGCCGGTGAACTCCCAGGCCGCCGCGTAGGCGAACTCCTCGTCCCTGCGGGCGGCTTCACCGTCGGGTGTCTGGGACTCCTCGCGGAAGTGACCGCCGCAGGACTCCGCGCGGTGCAGCGCGTCGAGGCACATCAGCTCGGCGAGCTCCAGGTAGTCGACGACGCGGTTCGCCTTCTCCAGGGACTGGTTGAACTCCTCGCCGGTGCCCGGGACCTTGATGCGGCGCCAGAACTCCTCGCGGATCTGCGGGATGCGTTCGAGCGCCTTGCGCAGACCGGAGTCGGTGCGTGCCATCCCGCAGAACTCCCACATGAGTTCGCCGAGTTCACGGTGGAAGGAGTCGGGTGTGCGGTCGCCGTCGACGGCGAGGAGGAGGTTGAGCCGGTCCTCGGTCTCCGCCAACACCTCCTGTACAGCCGGGTGTTCGCCGGTCACCGCGTCCTGGTGGGGGTTGCGGGCGAGGTAGTCGTTGATGGTCGCCGGGAGCACGAAGTAGCCGTCGGCCAGGCCCTGCATCAGCGCGGAGGCGCCCAGGCGGTTGGCTCCGTGGTCGGAGAAGTTGGCCTCGCCGATCGCGAACAGGCCGGGGACGGTGGTCTGGAGGTCGTAGTCGACCCACAGGCCGCCCATCGTGTAGTGCACGGCGGGGTAGATCCGCATCGGCACCTCGTACGGATCCTCGTCGGTGATCCGCTGGTACATGTCGAAGAGGTTGCCGTACTTCGCCTCCACGGCTCCCCGGCCCATGCGCCGGATGGCGTCGGCGAAATCGAGGTACACGCCCTGTCCGCCGGGTCCCACTCCCCTGCCCTCGTCGCAGACGTTCTTCGCGGCGCGGGAGGCGATGTCGCGCGGGACCAGGTTGCCGAAGGCCGGGTAGACGCGCTCCAGGTAGTAGTCGCGCTCGTCCTCGGGGATCTCGTTCGGCGGACGGGTGTCGCCCTTGGCCTTCGGCACCCAGATCCGGCCGTCGTTGCGCAGCGACTCGCTCATCAGGGTCAGCTTGGACTGGTGGTCGCCGGTGCGCGGGATGCACGTGGGGTGGATCTGCGTGAAGCAGGGGTTGGCGAAAAGGGCGCCGCGGCGGTGGGCCCGCCAGATCGCCGTCACGTTGGAGTTCATGGCGTTCGTCGACAGGTAGAAGACGTTGCCGTAGCCGCCGGAGGCCAGTACGACGGCGTCCGCGAAGTGGGTCTCGATGCGCCCGGTGACGAGATCCCGGGCCACGATCCCCCGCGCCCGCCCGTCGACGACGATCAGGTCGAGCATCTCGGTGCGCGGGTGCATCTCGACGTTCCCGGCGGCGATCTGCCTCGACAGCGCCTGATACGCCCCGAGCAGGAGCTGCTGGCCCGTCTGCCCGCGGGCGTAGAAGGTCCGGGAGACCTGCACTCCGCCGAAGGAACGGGTGTCGAGGAGGCCGCCGTACTCCCGCGCGAAGGGCACACCCTGCGCCACGCACTGATCGATGATCTCGACGGAGATCTGCGCGAGCCGGTGCACGTTCGACTCCCGCGCCCTGAAGTCGCCGCCCTTGACGGTGTCGTAGAACAGCCGGTGGATCGAGTCGCCGTCGTTGCGGTAGTTCTTCGCCGCGTTGATGCCGCCCTGCGCGGCGATGGAGTGGGCGCGGCGCGGGGAGTCCTGATAGCAGAACTGGACGACGTGGTAACCCTGTTCGGCGAGCGTGGCCCCGGCGGAGCCGCCCGCCAGACCCGTCCCGACGACGATCACGGTGTGCTTGCGGCGGTTGGCGGGGTTGACCAGCCTGGCCTCGAAGCGGCGCTTGTCCCAGCGCTCGCCGACGGGCCCCGCCGGTGCCTTGGTGTCGACGACCGGATCACCGGTCGTGTAGTCGGTGTACGTCATCTTCAGCTCACCACTCCGGTCATGACACCCACGGGTACGGCGATGAAGCCGGCCGTGAGCAGCAGTGCGAGGACATTGGCAACCGTCTTGAGGGCGCGGTCGCGGGTGCGGCTGCCGACGCCGAGGGTCTGGGCGGCGCTCCAGAAGCCGTGCCGGACGTGCAGGCCGAGCGCGAGCATCGCGACGATGTAGATCACGTTGCCGTACCAGGTGGAGAAGGTGTCCACGACGTTCTGGTAGGGGTGGCCCTCCTGGAAGCCGCCGGAGTGCACGGTGCCCGTCGTCAGGTCGAGGATGTGCCACACGATGAACAGGGCGAGGATGATGCCGCCCCAGCGCATGGTGCGGGTCGCGTAGCTCGCCCGGGCCTTCTTGTGGACGTACTTGCCGGGCCGCGCCCTGATGTCCCGGCGGCAGAGCTGGTAGGCCGAGACGGCGTGCGCGACGACGGCGGCCACCAGGACGATCCGGATGAGCCAGAGCGTCCACTCGTAGTGCATGAACGGCTCGCCGACCGTGCGCAGCCAGTGCGCGTAGTGGTTGAACTCGGTCGCCCCGAAGAAGATCTTCAGGTTGCCGATCATGTGGACGACCAGGTAGAGCAGCATGATCAGGCCGCTGACGGCCATCACGGTCTTCTTGCCGACGGAGCTGTCCCACACGGTGCGTGCCATGGACGACCGTCGGTCCGTCCGCGTTGCCAGAGCCATGGGTCAAGACGCTAGAACCGAAGGACCTGATCGGTCCAAGACATGGTCCGGCTCGTTTCCATAGGGAACAGCTATCGTGAGGGGGTGCAGTTCCAGCAGCTCCAGTACTTCGTGGCGGTCGCCGAGGCCCGTCACTTCACCCGCGCCGCCGACCTGGTCCATGTCGCGCAGCCGTCCCTCTCCCAGCAGATCAAGGCGCTGGAGCGGGAGCTCGGGGCCGATCTGTTCCTGCGGGCGCGCGGCAACATCACCCTCACCGACGCGGGCGAGGCCCTGCTGCCGCTGGCCCGCCGCATCCTGGCCGACGCGGACACCGCCCGCCACGAGGTGCAGGAACTGGTGCAGCTGCGCAGCGGCCGGGTCCGGCTCGGCGCGACCCCGAGCCTGTGCACCGGACTGCTGCCGGACGTGCTGCGGGCCTTCCACGACCGCTATCCCGGGATCCGGCTGATGATCGAGGAGGGCGGCTCCCACGACCTCGTACGGGAACTCGCGCGCGGCGCCCTCGACCTGGCCCTGGTGGTCCTGCCGCTGCCCACGCCGTCCCCGGCACTGACGACGGTGGAGCTGCTGCGCGAGGACCTGGTCGTCGTCTCCTCGCCGGAGTCGCCCGCGCCCGGCGGTCCTGGCCGGCGCACCGTGCGCGTCGCCGACCTGGAGAGCGAGCCCCTGGTGATGTTCCGGCACGGCTACGACCTGCGCGAACTGACCGTGGCCGCGTGCCGCGCCGAGGGCTTCGAGCCGGACTTCGCCGTGGAGGGCGGGGAGATGGACGCGGTGCTGGGTTTCGTGCGGGCGGGTCTGGGCGTGGCCGTCGTACCGCGCATGGTCGCCACGCGCTCCGGCCGGGGGCTGCGGGTCACCCCGCTCGCCCGGCCCGGTCTGCACCGGACGATCGCGCTGGCCCACCGCAGCGATGTGGCTCCGCCGCGGGCGGCACGGGAGTTGCAGCGGATGCTGCTGGAGCGCTGAGCGGTCATAACATGGGGTTCCCGCTGATGGGGGCGGGCTCGGACGGGGGTGGTCGGTGATGAGACGGCGGATCGTTGCGGTGGGCGCGGCACTGCTGGTGCTGGTGGGGTGCGCGGGGCACACCGCGTCCGGCGGACCGGAGAGCCCGGCGGTCTCCCCGCCGTCCCGCGCCTCCGGGCCGACGGTGGAGACGACCTCGACGTCCGTCTCGGGCCCGTGGCGCGCGTGGACGGCGACCCTCTCCCGCCAGGAGGCCCACGGCAGTTGCGGCGCGACGGCGCACCAGGTGGTGTGCGCGACCGACTCCGGCGGATTCGCAGGCCGTTCACGGGCCGACGGCCATATCACCTGGACCGTGCCCGCCAATGCCCACGGCAAGAGTGCCGGACTGGTCGTCGACGCGGCAGACGAACGGGCCGTGACCGGGGTCGCCGGTGTGCTGCGCGCGGCGAACCTGCGGACAGGTACACAGGCGTGGACCCATCGGTCGGCCACCGGAAGCGCCTACGCCGCCCTCGGCGCGGCGGACGGTGTCGTCTACGCCCTCGAAGTGTCGGACCCCACGTCCAAAACCGCCGTACTGGACGCCGTTCGTGCATCCGACGGCACGCCCCTCTGGCACCGGACCGTCGCCTGGAGCACGGGCGAACCCCTGGCCGCCTTCGGGGGCCGCGTCTACACCTCCGACTACAGCCGGGTCACCGCCCGCGACGCCCGCACCGGCGCCACGGTCGCGACCAGCCCCGCAGGCGTCGAGTGCCAACACCTCGTCACCGGCGGCCACTACCTGGTCTGCACAGGCAGCCCGTTCTCCGCCGGGGACATCTTCCCGCCCATGCGACGGCTGGATCCGGCGACGCTGAGGCCGCTCCCGACGCCGAGGAACACCATCAACAAGCCCGTACGGGGGGTGATTTCCGACGGCGGAGTCCTGGTGCTGTACGAGGCCGGCGCCGAGGACACGAGCGCGGGCGAGTGGAACGCGTACGACCTCGAGAACGACCGCAAGCTGTGGAGCACGTACGCCACCGAGGCGGACATCGCCGTGACCGACCGCCGGTTCGTGGCCTTCACCCCCGGCAGCGACCGCGCCACGCGGGGCCGCGTGATCACGATCGACCTGCACGCCGGTCCGCACGGGACCGGAACCGCCGCGCCCCGCATGTCCGCGGCGTACGCGCAGACCCGGGACGGCGAACACCCCGTGCTCGTCACGCCGGGCGGGGACACGGGCCACGTCGTCGTCATGGCCCGCACCCACGGTTCCCTGCGTTCGCTGCCGCTGCCCTAGGTGTTCCGTCCCGGGACTCAGCCCGTCGCGTCCACCAGCGCCAGGTCGTGCAGCCGGTCCGGCGGGCCCGGGCGGGCGTAGTACCAGCCCTGGGCCGTGTCGCAGCCCAGTATCCGCAACTGCTCGGCCTGGGCGCCGGTTTCGACGCCCTCGACCGTCACCGCGAGGTCGAGGCTGTGGGCGAGCGAGACGATCCCCTCGACGATCTTGAGGTCGACTGGGTCCGCGGGGAACTGCTGCATGCTCTGGGTGAAGGAGCGGTCCAGTTTGAGGACGCCGACCGGGAGGCGGCGGAGGTTCGCCAGGTTCGAGTAGCCGGTGCCGAAGTCGTCGAGGGCGATGTCGACGCCCATCTCGGCGAGTTGGCGCAACGGCTTGAGGAGGTCGTCGTCGGCGCCGATGAGGGCCGACTCGGTCACCTCCAGGCAGAGCGCCTCCGGTGCGACGCCGGTGCGCTCCAGGATGTCCACGGTGTCCTGGACCAGGCCGGGGTGGGTGAGCTGGCACGGCGAGAGGTTGACGTTGATGCGGAGGGGGCCGTTCGTCTCGTCCGCACCGTAGCGTTCTCGCCACTCGCGGACCTGCCGCACCGACTGCTCCAGGACCCAGCGGCCGAGCGGCACGATCAGCCCGGTGTGCTCGGCAAGGGGGATGAACCGGTCCGGGCCGAGGACCCCGTGCTGCGGATGCAGCCAGCGCACCAGCGCCTCGGCGCCCCGCACGCTGCCGTCGCCGAGGTGCACCAGCGGCTGGTACTCGATGAAGAACTCGCCGCGCTCCAGGGCCGCGGGCAGCGCCGTGGTCAGCCCGTGCCGGGTGATGGCGCTGGCGTCGGCCTCCGGGTCGGCCAGCTCGAAGCGGTTGCCGCCCGCCGACTTGGCCCGGTACATCGTGATGTCCGCGCTGCGCAGCACCTCCGCGGGGCCGCGCTCCCCCGCCGGGCCCTCGACGATGCCGATGCTGCCGCGCACGGTCAGCTCCCGGCCCTCGATGCGGACCGGGGCGAGCAGCGCGTTCATGATGCGCGCCGCGAGGTCGTCGACCTCGGCCTCGGTGTCCGGGCCCGTGGTCAGCGCCACGAACTCGTCGCCGCCGAGGCGGGCGACCATCTCGCCGGGCGCGGTCGCGCAGGACTGGAGCCGGTCGGCGACCTCGACGAGGAGCCGGTCGCCGGCCGCGTGGCCCAGACTGTCGTTGATGGTCTTGAAGCCGTCGAGGTCGAGGTAGCACAGGCCGAACCGCTGACCCTCGCCGGCGCTCACCGCCTTCTCCAGGCGCTCGAAGAACAGCGTCCGGTTGGGCAGTCCGGTGAGGGCGTCGTGGGTGGCCTCGTAGCGCAGCCGCAGATTGAGCAGCCGGCGCTCGGTGGTGTCCTCCATGAGCGCGAGCTGGTACTGCGGGGTGCCGTCGGCGTCACGCAGCAGGGAAACCGTCAGGTTGGTCCACAGGACCGTTCCGTCCGGGCGGTAGAAGGCCTTTTCGACGTGGTAGTGCTCACGGTCGCCGCGGACGAGTTCGTCGTAGAGCGTCCAGGTCTGGGGCGCGTCGTCGGGATGGGTCCACTCCCGGACCCTGCGTCCGCGCATCGTCTGGTCGGTGAGGCCGAACATGCGCAGCAGCGCGCCGTTGACCTGGAGGACGTTGCCGTCCAGGTCGGCGATGCCGATCCCTATGGCCGCGCCCTCGAAGACCGCCCGGAAGCGCGCCTCGGTCGCGTGCAGCGCCTGCGCCACGACGCCCTGCGCCTCCAGCGCGGCCTGTGCGATGGCTTCCTGCTCGGCCAGCGTCCGCTCCCGCAGCGCCTGCGCGAACCCGGCGGCCATGGCGTGCTGGAGCCGCGCGGACCGGCTGCGCAGGTCCTCGGGGTCGCCGTCGCCACCGCAGTAGAGCACCAGGTAGGCGTCGACGCAGTCCAGGGAGCGGGTCAGCGCGTCCGGGTCCGTGCAGTGCGCGGCGACGAGGGCGGCGCCGACCGCCCGGCCCTCGTCCGTGTCGGGGATCCTGGCCCCCAGCGCCTCGCTCAACCGGCGGGCCAGCGGCAGCAGTTGCTCTTCGAACTCCGGGCGGGTCGCGGACGTCGACGTCACCGGGAACACGGCCCGGCTCCAGATCGTCACGAACCGGCGGAGTCTGTCCTCCGGGCTGTCCGGCTCCGCGCTCACGCCGTGCGCCCCACGCCGGCGAACCCGGAGAAAGCCCACGGATCCTCGTCGTCGGGGTCCCAGGCCGCCGACTCGGGCCGCCACCTCGGCGGCGACACCAGTCCCGGTTCCACCATGTCGTACCCCTCGAAGAACCGCGCGATCTCGTCGCGCGAGCGCATGATCAGCGGGTTGCGGATGTCCTTGTACACGTCCACCGCGCCCTCGGCCCGCTCCGGCGGAAGCGGCATTCCCTCGTACGAGGCATGGGTGAGCACCAGCAGGCTGCCCGGCGCGAGCGCGTCGCGCAGCTCGGCCACCGCTCCGTACGGGTCGTCCGCGTCTTCCACGAAGTGCAGTATGGCAACGAGCAGCAGCGCCACCGGCCGGTTCAGGTCGATGAGGCTCTGCACCTCGGGGCTCGCGAGGATCTCCTGGGGCTTGCGGAGGTCGGCAGCGACGACTCCCGCGTCCGCGTTGCCGGCGAGGACCGCCTGGCTGTGCGCGACGGCCACCGGGTCGTGGTCGACGTAGACGACGCGGGCGCCGGGGCTGGCGCTCTGGGCCACCTCGTGGACGCTGCCGAAGGTCGGGATGCCCGAGCCGATGTCGAGGAACTGGGTGAGGCCCTGCTCGGCGGCGAACCGCACCGCCCGCCGCAGGAACGCCCGGTTGGCCTGCATGGTCTTCGGCAGTCCCGGCGCGAACTCCATGGCCCTGCGGGCGGCTTCCCTGTCGACCTCGAAGTTGTGCGAACCGCCCAGGTAGAAGTCGTAGATACGCGAGACACTCGGCACCGAGATGTCGATGTTCCGGGGAGCCCAGGCGGGACGCTCCATCTATCTCTCCAAGGCGTAGGCGATCCGGTGTTCGAGCTGAGGCTACTGATCGCCCGCCAATGGAGCGAGCGGAAACGGAAATTGACCGTCCGTTCCCGGTCACTGCCTGCGGCACGTGCCGCTGTGACGCCGCTGTGGAATCCCTACCAAAAGTAGGCGCCACACTGCGGAGAGTTCCGAAGTGGGCGCCGACTCGCGGGGAGTTGGGGGGAATGACGGCAAACCGGTCCGACCCCTCCGTGCGGCGCGGAGGGGTCGGACCGGTGGATCGGTGAGGCCGGTGTCACTTGTCGGAGATGCCGACCATGTCTCCGTTGGGGCGGACGGCGTACCAGGTGCCGCCGACGCCCTGCCCGTTGGTTTCCCCGGCCGCCTTGTCACCCGAGAAGGTGTAGATCGGCGAGCAGTTGACCGTCTGCTGCTTGACGCCGTCGGAGCGGGTGAAGCTCATCAGGCCCTTCTTCTGGACGTCCTTGGTGTCGTTCTCCGACACGGGACCCACGACCGGCCACTTCTCCAGGCAGGCACCCGTGCAGTTGGAGACCGGCACGGGCCAGGCCTTGTCCTTGGCGAAGCGGTAGACCGTCATGCCGTTCTTGTCCACGACGATCTCGCCCAGGTTGGGGTCGTTGCGCGTGGACAGTCCGGGCAGGCTGGCGAGCGTCGCCTTCTTGCCGGTGGGCGCCAGCGCGTACCACTTGCCGCCCACACCCTGGCCGGTCAGATCGCCGGCCTTGGTGTCCTTCGCGTAGCGGTAGACCGGCCAGCCGGCGACGGTCAGCTGCTTGGTGCCGTCGGTGCGGGTCACCTCACCGAGCAGCGCCTTGTCGATACCGGCTCCCGCCGAGGCGTCGTCCGCGGGCACCGGGGGCCAGGTGGTGGCGCAGGTACCGTCGCAGTTCGACTTCGGCGGCTCCGCGGTGTCCTCGTCGAACCGGTAGAGGCTGAGGCCGTTGCTGTCGGTCAGCACGTCCCCGAGCTCGGCGTTCGCGGAAACCTCGAGCTTGCCGGCCGAGGCGGACTGGGCTCCCAGGTTTCCCTGGCCGATCGCGGTCGAACTCGCACTGGGGCTGGTCTCGGTCCCGAGACCGGAACCCACACCGCCGTAGCCGCCCGCCGCCGCAGTGGCACCGACGTTCTGGCTGCCCACCGACGAGGTGCCGCCTTCCTGGCCACACGCCGTCGTCAGCGCCAGCACGACCGCAGCACTCGCCACGAGTGAGGCGTTCCGCCAGGAGGTCTTCATCGTCAACTCCCCATAATTGCTAAGGGTGTTGCAGCGCCCGTCTGCGCCGCCGCACGACAATGGATACGCACCGGAGCAGGGGTTGTGTTCAACCGTCCCGCATATTTCTTTCCGGAGACTGTGACCACACCCGCCCCAGGCCGCACACACGTACGTCTCTTCGACGGACGGGCGCCCGGGATTCAAACATCGGGCGACGCTTTATCCCTCCTTCGGAGCAATCTCTTCGCGCCCGCGCGTGAGACGGCGTGACAGGCCTCATGATCTCCGTCGTGCATCGACCCGAGTCACCTCAAGCCGCCTCCGCCATACGAGTGTTGGCCCTGTTGGCGTTGACGTGGGCGCTCGCCGGCCCGACGGCCGGGGTCGCCGAGGCGGATGCCTGCGCCTACGCCTCGGTCGGGCCGGACGGCACCGAGGTCGTCGCGGTCGCCGGGAGCCTCACCTGGCCCACTGCGCCGCCGTGCCGGAAACCGAAGCCCACGCCCACCCCGACACCCACCCCACCCGAGCCGCCTTGCACTCCGACGCCCTCCCCCGACCCCACACCGACGCCGCGTCCGACTCCGAGGCCCCCGAAGCCGAAGCCGACGCCGACCCCCGAGCCGCCGCCCCCACCCCCGCCGCCCGCACCGGCACCGCAACCGGCGGCGCCAAGGCCGCGACCGACGCCGCCCCCCACACCCACGCCCACGCCCACCCCGACACCGACCCCCACCCGGACGCCCCCGCCCGAACCGGCCCCCGGTCCCTCCGCGTCCCCGGTGACCTACCCGGCCTACCACCACGCGAAGGCGCCCGACCCGTCCCCCCACAGCACGACCTCACCCGTGATCTACGTCCTGCTCATCACCGTGCCCGCGGTGATCGCCGTGGCCGCCCTGCGGCCCCGCTAATGCCGACCCTGGAGGCATCCCTTGCCGGAATGGCTTGTTCTCGTCCTCGCGATGGTGGCCGTCTGCGCCGTGGTGGTCACCATCACCCTCGTCCGTCACAAGACGGCCGCCGTGGACGAGGACCCCAGCGAGACCCCGGACGTCATCGAGTACATGACGATGTGGATCGGGGTGGTCTACGCCATCGTCCTGGGCCTGGCCATCGCCGGCGTCTGGGAGGCCCGCAGCGCCGCCCAGGACCACGTGCAGTCGGAGGCCCAGGCACTGCACGAGATCTCGGAGCGGGTCCAGGTCTATCCGGCCGACGCCCGTGACCGCATTCGGGCCGATGTCAACGCCTATGTCGGACACGTCGTCACGGTGGAGTGGAAGGAGATGTCCGACCACGACCGGACGACCGAGCGCGGCGCCGAGCTCCTCGACCGGATCCGCACGGACGTCACCTCCTACCAGCCGCAGTCCGACTTCGAGGCGCAGGCCTACCAGCCGCTCGTCGACCAGGTGGCGGCCGTGGACCAGGCGCGCAACGCCCGCGCGGACTCGGTCGCGCCGACGATGCCCGGGGTCGTGTGGTTCGGTCTGCTGGGCGGTGGCGTCATCACCATCGGGATGATCTTCGCCCTGCAGATCCGGCGGACACCGCGCGAGCTGGTCCTCGCCGCCCTGTTCTCCTCGCTGATCGCGTTCCTGCTCTTCCTGATCTGGGACTTCGACGCCCCCTACAGCCGCGGCATCACGGCGTCGGCGGAGCCGTTCCTCACGCTCTTCCCGGGCATCAAGGGCTGACGACGTCTCACCACGGGCACCTTCGGGGGACGTCCGGCGTCCGACACGCCGCCGGCGTCCCCTGAGCGGCCCACACGCATGCCCCATTCGGCGCGACTGCGATCGCGCGGACGTACACCTGTTCCTAGCGTTTCGGTCATCGAGGTGCATTTCCGACGTAGGCGGAAAAGGTCCGCAGTTGCTCCTCGGGGACCGGAGGAACCACCATGCGCGCGATACGCGTCGCTTCGGCCGCACTGCTGGGCATCACCGCCCTGACCTTCTCCGCACCGGCCGCCGTGGCGAAGGGCGACAACACCATCACGCCCTTCGGGTTCAGTGTCCTGCCCTCGACCATCGCCGCGGGCGGACAGGTGACGCTGCGCCTGGAGCGGGACCACGGCGGCTGCAAGGGCTCGGCGACGGTCACCTCGGCGGTCTTCGACACCATCACCATCCCGTCGCACAGGAACCAGGCCACGGCCGTCGTCGACTGGGACGCCAAACCCGGCGCGGCGTACCAGGTGACGTTCACCTGTGACGGGGTGAGCGGGTCCACGGGTCTGACCATCGCCGGCGGCCGCCCGGTCGGCCCCACACCGGTGCCGCTCCAGCCCGGCCGCGGTGTGCACGCCGGTGAGGGCGGCAGCCTCGCCGGATTCGACCTCAAGGAGATCGGCATGGGCGCCGCGCTCATCGTGGGCTCGATCGGGGCGGCCTACCACTTCTCCCGTCGCCGCACCGGCGAGGACGGCGGCTGACCACGGCGGACGTCCGCCCCGGACCCTTTCGGGAACCGGGGCGGACGTCCGTGTCACGTGCGGTCCGAGCTCTCCGGAGGGGCGGAGATCAGATGTGCCGCTCGGACCGGCGGCGCATCCAGAAGACCCCGCCGCCGATGACCGCCAGGGCCACGAGACCGCCGCCGATGGCCATGTCGGTCGGAGTTGCCCCCGCGGAGCTGCTGCCACCGAGACCGCCGCGGACACCACCGATGACGGTGAAGGCCGTGGGGTTGATCACGGTGCCGTTGCCGCACACGACGCTGATGCTGTGCGACCCCGTGGCGGCGTTCCGGTTGACCGTGGCGGTCCCCGTCGCCAGGTTGTTGGTGCCTGTCTTCAGCTTGGCCGCCGGGAAGGCGTCCGAGCTGGCGGTGGCGTCCCCCGTGCAGTTGTTGACGGTGATGGTCAGTTGTCCGCCCCGGGCGATGACGCTGGGCAGGGCGACGGCATTGCTCGGGCTCAGGTTCATGCCGTCCCGCGCTACGGCCGAGGGAACGGCGAGTCCGAGCACGGCGACCGCGGCGCCGGCGGCCGCCAGGGCACGAGTAGTACGCATGTGATCCTCCGCGGAAGACGCCCCGGGAAACTGTCCCCGGTTGATCGGCGAGAAAGCGCCTCCCAGATAGACCCTCAGATGCCTTGCGCGGGCCCGCATTTCGACAATGGTCCGTCCCGGTGAGGGGACACGCCGAGCGGAAAGCACACAATCGGATATCTCCGCAGGTCACGGACCGTCAGAAAATTCCTGTTCACGGCAACTCGGATGGCTCACCACGCGCATTCGGGGCCACCCGTTCGCGCCTGACCCGTCGCCGCTTTCACGCGCGGGACTTAGCGTTCTCGCATGCGCACATGACGTGGCGACGGCCGTGTCGAGAGGGGAAGTCAATGTCTGCGTCCGAGCTGGCCGGACTGGCCGAAGAAGAGGAGCAGCGCAAAAAGCGCGCTCCCTGGGGCGTGATAGCGCTTGTACTGCTGACCGGCCTCGCGCTCATCCGGAACGGTTCGGGGGAGTTCGACGTCGGGCCGCCGCAGCCCGCGTCGGCGGCCGCGGCGGACAGCCGGGTGGCGCCCGGCAGCACCTTCGGCAACTCCCCCGCTCCCCTGCCGTTCGCCGTGCCCGACCGGGTCTCCATCCCGGCGATCCGGGTCGACGCGCCGGTGACGCCGGTCGGCCTGGACCCGGACGGCTGGGTCGGCGCGCCGCCGCCGGAGGACCCGAACCTGGCCGGCTGGTTCACCGGCGCGGTCTCCCCCGGCGAGAAGGGCACCGCCGTCGTCGTCGGCCATGTCGACAACAAACAGGGCCCCGCCGTGTTCTACGGGCTCGGGGCCCTGAAGAAGGGAAATCGCGTCGAGGTCAGACGCAAGGATGGAAAGACGGCGATCTTCGAGATCTACGGCATCGAGGTCTTCGAGAAGAACGATTTCCCGGGCGACCGTGTCTACGGTTCGAAGGGCACGCCCGAATTGCGGGTCATCACCTGTGGGGGCGGCTTTTCCAAGCAGAGCGGTTACGCCGGGAACGTCGTGGTCTTCGCCCGCCTGGCCGAGGTCCGCTGAGCGTTCCCCGGCCCGGCGGGCGGGTTCCGGTTATGTGTACTGCCGTCGCGGGACGGTGACGTGGTAGCCGGAGTCGAGAAGCTGCGGAAGATAGTCGCGCAGCGCCCGGACACTCTGGGAGCGGTTGCCCCCGGCGTCGTGCGAGAGCACCACGACACCGGGGGCGGCGCCGTTCTCCACCCGGCCGACGATGCTGCGGGTGCCGGGGGTGGTCCAGTCGAGAGTGTCGACCGTCCAGGCGAGGGGCTCCATGCCGAACTCGGCGCCGAGTTGGAACGCCGCCCGGTTCCAGGCGCCGTAGGGGGCGCGGAACCACTCGGGCCGTTCGCCGTAGGCGTCCTCGATGACGTCGGAGGTACGTTCCATCTCGGAGCGGATGCGGGAGCGGGTGAGCCGGGTCAGCAGCGGGTGCGACCAGGTGTGGTTGCCGACGACGTGTCCCTCGTCCGCCATCCGGGCCAGCAGGTCCTGGTTGTCGACGGCCATCTCGCCGCACACGAAGAACATCGCGCGTACGTCGTACTCGGCGAGGGTGTCCAGGATGTGCGGGGTGTAGCGCGGGTCGGGTCCGTCGTCGAAGGTCAGCACCATGGTCCGGCCGCGTCCGGAGATCTTCAGGAACGGCTCGTGGCGTACGAGGGTCTGGTGGGGGGCGGCGCGGGGCGGGCCGTATCCGGTCAGGGGCTGGAGGCGGTAGGCCGAGGGCTTGGCGGCCAGACGGTGGGCCGGGGGGCCGGCGGCGGTGAGAGCCGGACGGACCGGCTCCTCGCCGGTGACCGCCGCGAGCACACCGGCCGTGCCGGCGGACGCGACCGCGGCCGCGCCGGCCAGCAGGGCCCGACGCCGTGTGAGCACCGCCGCCGCCTTCGACGACAGCCGTGTGAGCAACTGATCCTTCGTCATGACTCATCAGTCGCCCGGCGGACGGCCGACGCACCTCAGCAACACCGGTGCGGCGGCACGAATGCACCCGCCCGGCTCAGCGAGGGCGCTCCGCGCGGCTTCGTGGACGACGGCGCATGACGGGGCCTCAGGATGGCGTCGTGCGCAGTCGATCGGTGTTCGGCACCCGGCCTCGTCCCCTCCGTCGGGGCCGGGTGCCGAGGGCTGCGGCGGACGTCGGTGACGGCCCGCCGGCGGCCCGCCCCTTCGGGTGCCCCTTTTCCGCCAACCTTGCGCGGCCGGTTCGCAGGGGCCCGTATGCCGTCCGGACCTGCGGCTTCCGATAGCCTCACAGCCGTGACGGAACAGCACTCGCACCAGTTCGAGCGGGGCACGGACGGGCCCAAGGTGATCGTCGTCGGCGTGGACGGCTCCGACTCCTCGCTCCGCGCCGCCGCGTACGCCGGAGGTCTGGCCCGACGGCAGCACGCGCTGCTCGCCGTGGTGTACGTCCAGCCCGTGCTCGCCGCGGGCGCAGCGCTCGGCGCGCCGGTCGCGGAGACCACGGACGAGATCGCCGAGGACCTGGTCGCCCAGATCCGGCTCGCGACCGAGCAGAACAAGGGGATATTCGATGTGCGCTGGGAGTTCCACACCTTCCGCGGCGACCCGTACAGCGGTCTGACGAAGGCGGCGGACGAACTCAAGGCGGACGCGGTCGTCGTCGGCGCCTCGGAGCAGGCGGGTCACCGGATCGTCGGCTCCGTGGCGGTACGGCTGGTCAAGGCCGGGCGGTGGCCGGTGACGGTGGTGCCGTAGCCCCGGGCGGGGCCGGGAGATCGCCTCCTTGCCCGAGCGGGCTCTCGGCACCGGCGGGGTGTCGCAGCCCGCGCAGGAACTCCAGCAGCAGCGCGTTGAACTCCTCGGGCCTCTCCAGGTTCGGGAAGTGCGAGGTGCCCTCCACCAGGACCGAGCGGCCGTTCCGCACGGTGCCGGCGAAGCGTTCGGCGTCGGCGAGCAGGTCCGGTGAGTCGAGCGTGCCGTTGACGGTGAGCACCGGGACGTCGATCTTCGGGACGCGGGCCCAGGTGTCGGTCATGGGTACGTGCCAGTTCCGTTCGCCCGGTGTGTGCTTGGCGATGGTGTGCAGGGCCATGTCGCGCAAGTGGTCCAGGATGCGCGGGTCGAGCTCGTCGGGCGAGCGGAACGGACCGGCGGCGGAACCGAGGAAGATCTTCAGCCAGCCTTCGATGTCGCCCGAGTGCAGGGTCCGCTGGGACCCCTCGACGACCTTCCGGGTCACCTCGTGGGTGTACTGGAAGTCGCTGACGGAGGCACCGCTCAGGACGATCCCCCGGACCAGTTCCGGATACTCCATCGCCAGGTCACCGGCGATGGCTCCGCCCATCGAGACACCGACCACGACCGCCGGGCCCGCGTCGAGATGGCGCAGCAGGTCGGCGAGGTCGTCGGCCCAGCGGAACGGCTTGGTGGCGTTGGCGGTCCAGCCGTGACCCCGGACGTCCACGGCGAGGACGCGGTGGTCGGCGGCGAGTACGGGTATCTGGGCCTCGTAGAGGCGGTGGTCGACGTAGCCGGCGTGCAGCAGGACCACGGGGTCCCCGGTGCCGGTGTCGAGGTAGGCGATCTCCCCGTCGGCAGATGCGAAGAAGCTCAGTTCCGAGGCAGCTGTCATGACAACCAAGGTGTCATCTCTGCTCAACTTTGGCAACCCAGGTGTCATTATCCGGGTGTCATGATGGCCGGGTGAACGACATCGACGAGCCGCTGCCACCGGACGATCTCGGCCACCGGGTCAGTGAGGTGTTCGACCTGATCGGTGCGCTCTACCGGCGCGGCCTTCGCAAGCTCGAACAGGGCCAGGACGTCGAGGGGGTGTCCGTCGGCGTGCGCTCCGTACTGGTCCTGCTGCACAGGTACGGGCCCATGACGGTGCCTCAGATGGGCCGGCTCATGGCACTGACCCGGCAGTTCGTGCAGCGCATGGTCAACGACGCGCTGGACCGGGACTGGGCCGAGACCACCCCGAACCCCGCACACCAGCGGTCCTCGCTGATCCGGATCACACCGGCGGGCGAGGCCGTCATCACCACGATCCTGGCGCGGGAGCACGCCCTGAACCGGCAGGTCGGCGGCGGCGAGCTGACCGACGCCGAGCTGCAGGCGTGCACACGCGTACTCAAGGAGATGCTGCGGACGTTCGACCACGTGGACGTGGACTGACCCGGGCTACCGCCCCATCGCGAGCCCGTCCTTGCCCGCGCCCCGGCTCAGCACGACGTCCCGGATGCGGTCGCGCACGCCGTCCAGGTCCGCGCCCTGCGCGATCGCCCGGTTGAGGTTCACCACCCGGCCGGCGTCCACGTCGAACATCTGGGGCACGAACTCCGCTTTCGTCACCCGCCAGCGCTCACCGGGCCGGGCGGGCGGCGCGAAGGTGAAGCGGCCGAGGGTCGACTGGTTGCCCCGCGGGTCCTGGGCGCCCTCGTGGTTGAACATCTCACCGGCGATCTGGTCACCCATGCCGTAGACGACCCAGGTGCCGTTGACCTTCTCGTACGCCTGCGGGACGTGGGCGTGGGTGCCGAGGATCAGGTCGACGTCGGGGCGGGAGCCGGTGCGGGCGGCGGTGAGGTCCCGGGCCAGGGCCAACTGCTGTTCGTCGGGCGCGTCCTGCCATTCCGTGCCCCAGTGCAGCGACACGACGACCACGTCGGCGCCCGCCTTCCGGGCGGCCCGGGCGTCCGCCAGGATCCTGTTCTCGTCCATCAGGCCGACCGCCCAGGGCTGCCCCTGGGGCAGCGGGAAGCCGTTGGTGTCGTAGGTGTAGGCGAGGTGGGCCACCTTCGCCGTGCCCGCGCGCAGGACGGTGGGTGTGTGCGCCTCCTGTTCGGTGCGGGCCGATCCGGCATGCCGTACGCCCGCGCGGTCGAGGGCGTCGAGGGTGCGGCGGATGCCGTCGGCGCCATCGTCGAGGCTGTGATTGGAGGCGGTGGAGCAGCCGTCGTAGCCGGTGTCGGCGAGGGCCCGGGCCACCTCGGGCGGCGACTTGAACGTCGGATAGCCGGTGTAGTCCCCGTTCGCGCCGTAGACGGTCTCCATGTGACACAGCGCCAGATCCGCGCGGGAGACGACGGATCGGATCCCGGCCAGCATCGGGCGGAAGTCGTAGCCGTCGCCGCCCGCGTCGAAGCGGGCCCGGTCGATGATCGAGGTGTGCGGCAGGACGTCACCGGAGGCGACGAGCGTGAACCCGCGTGGCGCGGCGGCGGACGGGGCCGGGCGCCCCGGAGTCTCGTGGTCGTGCGCCTGGCAGGCGGCCCCGCCGGCGAGAAGTGCCGTGAGGGCCAGGGCAATCTGCCGTCTGCGTGCAATCATCAGCTCACCCCACTGTGGTCATATTTACTGACGAATAGGTATGAGCTTGTCCGTGTCCGCAAACGGCCGGGACCACTACTTGACCCGTCCGGGGCGGAAGGAACCGTTCACCGAACCGTTCGTCGACGCGATCGACCGTCCGCCGCAGATCCTTGTGCGTGCCCTGTCCCCCGACCCCCGCCTGAGGTGCCATACGGCCATGACGGCCGGAACCACCCTCACGAACGGGACGACCGCCGAGCACGAGCTCGCCGCGCTTCAGCGGGAGCACGGCCGGCCCCTCTTCGCACTCCTGCTCCGGCTCAGTGACGGCGACCGGCAGCGCGCCGAGGACCTCGTGCAGGAGACCCTCGTCCGCGCCTGGCAGCACCCGGAGGCGTTGCGAGCCGACGACTTCGACTCCGTACGGC
Source organism: Streptomyces sp. NPDC031225 (assembly GCF_055570355.1). Lineage (NCBI taxonomy): Bacteria > Bacillati > Actinomycetota > Actinomycetes > Kitasatosporales > Streptomycetaceae > Streptomyces > Streptomyces sp. NPDC031225. Next base: position 170,556 of record NZ_JBVIHJ010000005.1, read on the forward strand.
CCTGGCTGCTGACCGTGGGACGGCGGCTCGCTATCGACGCGCGGCGGGCCCGGCAGGCGCGTCCCGCGGAGGTCGGCGACGCGGTTCTGGAGAACGCGCGGGTGTGTGCCGATCACGCCGAACGCGCGGCCGCCACCCTCGACGTACGCGAGGCTGTGAAGACACTCACTCCGGAGCACCGTGAAGTCCTGGTGCTGGTGTATTTCCAGGGGGCGAGTGTGGCGGAAGCCGCCGAAATACTGGGGATTCCGCCCGGTACCGTGAAGTCCCGCGCGTACTACGCGCTGCGCGCCCTGCGCCGGGTGCTTCCGGGATACGCGGCCGACCTGCGGTGAAACCAATGGGAAAGTCAAACCTCCGTAAAGTGCCTTGCTGAGGACCCCGGTTGAGTAATCGGCTGTCCTCATCCGTGTTCCGGATGGGGCCCGGCGACGGGCGACGCGCACGCACCGGAGGAAGGCAGGAAGGGATGCTGCACAGAGGTCAAGAGAGCACGGACGGCGCCGGCGGGGGCGAACTCGTCGTCCCCATGGCCTGGTTGTACGCCGAGTACATCGCCGACGAGCTGCTGCGGTCCGGCGATCTGATGCCGCCGACGTCCTTCGAGTTCCGCGCCGGGCGCGACGCGCTCGCGCTGACCGTCTTCCTCGCCGACACCGAGGGCGAACTCTCCGGCATCCAGGTCGTCTCCCAGCTGGAGAACTGGCTGTCGCTGACGGCGTACGACCAGCCCTGGCAGGACTGGGTGTGCGAGCGGATGGCCGCGCTCACCGCCGAGGCGGTCGTCTCCGGCAAGCCCGTACCGGACCTCGAACTCGCGGCGGAGGCCTGGCGCTGGCTGGAGGAGACGGAGCTGCTCGCACCCGACCTGAACGCCGTGCCGGGCGGCGGATCGGGGCTCGGTGAGGACGAGGGTCCGAAGGTGTGGACCCCGGCATGGCAACTCGGCCTGCCGCTCGGTCACCTCGCCATCCACCTGTTCTAGATTCCTTTCGATTCGGACCAATCCGCGGGGCCACCCGCTCCGAATCCCTTGGTCACGATTCTGTGCATGCCTTGAGTGATTCGGCGGGCTGGTGCGTACCGGTGGGAGCAAGGAGTAACCCCACCCACACTCAACGGCACGAGGTTTCCGCATGAGGTCCTTGGAAAGGCATCGCGACGTCGGCGCGTACGCGCTCGGCGTGCTGGACGAGGCGGAGGCCTTCCGTTTCGAGGACCACCTCATGGAGTGCCCCAAGTGCGCGGCACACGTGACCGAGTTCGGTCCTGTGACCCGTCAGATGATGCTGTACCGACGAGCCACGCCCCGCGTGGTGCATCCCATGGCCCAGCCGGGCCCCCAGCTCCTGAACCGCCTCCTCGGCGAGGTCGCGGTCCGGCACCGGGCGCGCCGCAGGCGGGTGCTGTACGCCGTGGCCGCCTCGGTGGTCCTGGCGGTGGGCGGTCCCACGCTCGCGCTGACGGCAGGCGGCGACTCGGGGCAGACCGCCAGCATCGAGGCCACCGACGCCCGGTCCGGGGTGTGGGCCCAGGTCACCACCGAGGACGAGGACTGGGGCACCCAGGTGGAACTCAAGGTGAAGGACGAGGCCGGCCCTCGTGCCTGTCACCTCGTCGCGGTCAGCCGCGACGGCGAGGAGGAGACCGTCACCGGCTGGAACGCCACGGGCCACGCCACCAGCGACGACACCATGATGGGCAGCTCCACCTTCCACGCCGACCAGATCGACCACTACGAGGTCAGGACGGCGGGCGGGGAGCATCTGGTGACGCTGGACCCGAGCTGAGAGCGCCGGATCACTTGAGCAGTCTCGACATCCTCCGGTCCGCCAGTGGCTTGCCCCCCGTCTGGCAGGTGGGGCAGTACTGGAGCGAGGAGTCGCTGAAGGAGACCTCGCGGACGGTGTCACCGCAGACGGGACAGCTCTCGCCGGTGCGGCCGTGGACGCGCAGGCCGGACTTCTTCTCCGCCTTCAGACGGCCCGCGGCCACACCTCTGGAGCGTTCCACCGCTTCGGTGAGTGTCGTGCGCAGGGCTCTGTAGAGAGTGTGTGTCTCCTCGGGCGTCAGCGACGCCGCCAGTTTGAAGGGGGACATTCTCGCCGCGTGCAGGATCTCGTCGCTGTACGCGTTGCCGATGCCGGCGATCAGTCCCTGGTCGCGCAGGGCGCCCTTCAGCTGCCGTCGTTCCTTCGACAGCAGCGACGCCAGGCGGGCCTCGTCGAAGTCGTCGGCCAGGGGATCCGGGCCGAGGCGCGCCACACCCGGCACCTCCAGCGGGTCCCGCACGACGTAGACGGCGAGGCGCTTTTGGGTGCCGGCCTCCGTGAGGTCGAAACCGGCGCCGGTCTCCAGGGCGACCCGCAGGGCAAGGGGGCCCTTGCCGGGGCGGGGCGGGCCGTCGGGGAGACGGTCCTTCCAGTGGAGCCAGCCCGCCCGGGCCAGATGGGTGACGACACGGGGGCCGTCCGCGGTCTCCAGGTCCAGGAACTTGCCGTGCCGGTGCACGGCGACGACCTCCCGGCCCTCCACCGCGGCGAGCGGAGGGTCGTACGTCTTCAGGACGCTGATGGCCACCGGCAGTGCGCGCACGATCTCGTGGCCGACCAGGTTGTCGGTCAGGAAGTCCTTGAGTGCTTCGACCTCGGGGAGTTCCGGCATACGTCCAGAGTGCCACCGGGGACGGCTGTGGTCAGTTCCGCTCCGGTACGACGAACTCGCACCACACGCATTTCCCGCCGCCCCGGGCCTCCACTCCCCACATCTCGGACAGCAGGTCGACCAGGAGCAGACCCCGGCCGGAGACGCCCGACTCCCCCGCCTCCCTGCGGCGCGGCAGGGCGCTGGAGGAGTCCTCGACCTCGACGCGCATCCGCCGGCCGATGCCGGTCAGGACCCGCAGGGTGACGATCGCGGAGCCCTCGGTGTGCATCAGGGCGTTGGTGATCAGCTCGTCGGCGACCAGTTCGATCTCGTCGGAGCGCTCCTGCGCGCCCCAGGCGGCGACCGCGGCCCGGATCATGTGCCGGGCCTGGGTGAGGGCCTCCGGGTCGCCGGGCGCCACGTGCTGCTGGAGGCGGCCGCCGCTCCGCGGTGAGTCCAGGCCACGGCGGCGCAGCAGGAGCAGCGCCACGTCGTCGTCGCCGCTGCGCTCCTCGGCCACGTCGATGAGCCGGTCGGCGAGTTCCCACACGTCGGAGGGGCCGGTGGTGACGAGGGCCGTGAGGGTCCGCACACCGTCGTCGAGGTCCGCACCGGGCTGTTCGACCAGGCCGTCGGTGCACAGCAGCAAGGTGTCCCCGGGCTCGAGCTCCAGGGTGCCGACGGGGTAGTCGAGCTGCCCGAACTCGGCGGACAGCCCCAGCGGCAGGCCCCCCTCCACGGTCACCCGGTGACAGCTCCCGTCGGCCCGCCGGACCAGCGGGTCGATATGGCCCGCCCGGACCACCTGGACGACTCCGGTGGTCAGGTCGGCCTCCGCGTACAGGCAGGTCGCGAAGCGGGCGGTGTCGAGCTCGTGCAGGAACACGGAGGCCCGGGCCATCACGGTGGCCGGGGGGTGGCCCTCGGCGGCGTAGGCCCTCAGGACGATCCGCAGCTGGCCCATGACGGCCGCGGCGTGCGTGTCGTGGCCCTGGACGTCCCCGATGACGGCGCCGACGCGGCCTCCCCGGGAGGGGGTGCCGCCGGGCAGCGGGATCAGGTCGTACCAGTCGCCGCCGATGTCCCGGCCCAGCGCGCCCTCGGGAGTGCCGGCCCGGTAGCGGACGGCGATGTCGGCGCCGGGCACGCTGGGGATGCTGCGGGGCAGCATGGCCTGCTGGAGGCCGGTGGCGAGGTCCTTCTCCTGCTCGTACAGCATGGCCCGCTGGAGGCTCTGGGCGATGCTGCTGCCGAGGGCGATGAGGACGTTGCGGTCCTCGGGGGTGAAGCCGTACCGGTCGCTGTAGAGGAGGCCCATGGCGCCGATCGGGCGGGCCTCGGCGATGAGCGGGAGGTAGGCGGCGGAGGTGATGTTCAGGCCGGTGAGGTGCGGCCACAGGATCGGGTAGCGCTCCGCGAACTCGTCCGGCGACTCGATGAACCGCGGGCTGAGCGTGCGCACGGCCTCGCTCATCGGGTACGGCTCGTCGATCCGGGTGATGTCGGTGCCGGGCACGAAACTGCCCGCGGGGCCCTCCGCGATCAGCCTGATCCGGCCGGCCTCGACCAGACCCATGACGAGGCTGGTGGCGCCGAGGTGGGTGAGGCCGTGGGTGTCCTTGAGGACGTCGATGACGTCCTGGACGGTCCGGGCGTGGGCGAGGGCGGCCGTGGTGAGCTGTACGACGTTGGTCTGCCGGCGTTGCGCCTCGTCCTGGGCCGCCTGTTCCCGGCGGCCCTCCAGCTCGCTCATCTCCTGGGTGGCATCGCGGACGATGCCGATGATCCGGCGCGGGCGGCCCGTCCCGTCGCGCCGGATGTAGCCCTGGGTGTGGGTCCAGCGCAGGCTGCCGTCGCGGCAGCGCAGGCGGAAGTAGGTGCCGTAGTTCTCGCTGCCGTCCTTCATGGCCTGGGCGACCAGGGCGTCGAGCCGGTGGGCCTCGGTGGTGGGGAACCGGACGGCGAGGCTCGTGGGGTGTCCGTCGTATTCGTCGGGGCGCACGTCGAAGATCTCGTGGGCCTGGGCGTCCATGTGGAACAGACCGGTGTCCAGGTCCCAGTCGAAGCTGCCCATGCGGTTGAGCGCCAGGATCGGATCCGGGTGGGCGGGCCAGTCGTCCGGGAGTGACAGGGCGCTCGCTCCCCGATCAACCATGGGCCCACCTTGACAGGATTTGCCCGATTCTTCGACCGGGGGCGGGTACGCAGGGGGCCCGCGTCCTCATCCGGGTTGCGCAAGCGAGAGAGAGGTACACGGAGAGTCACAGGGGATTCCGGCGTGGCACTGGAGGCAGGAGCGGCTGTGGACTGGTTCACCGCGCCCGACTACTGGCTGAGCCGACTGGTCTTCCAGCGGGCTCTGGCCGTGCTGTACGTCGTCGCGTTCCTGACGGCGGCCCTTCAGTTCAGGGCCCTGATCGGGGAGCGCGGGATGCTGCCGGTCCCGCGTTTCGTGGCGCGGGTGCCGTTCCGGCGGGCGCCGAGCCTCTTCCGGCTCCACTACTCGGACCGGTTCTTCGCGGTGTGCGCGTGGACGGGCTGCGCGGTGGCCGTGGCACTGGCGGCGGGCGTCGACTCCCGGCTGCCGCTGTGGGGCGCGATGCCGCTGTGGCTGGTGCCGTGGCTGCTGTACCTGTCGATCGTCAACGTGGGCCAGACCTGGTACGGCTTCGGCTGGGAGTCCCTGCTGCTGGAGGCCGGGTTCCTCGCGGTGTTCCTCGGCAACGACGATGTGGCCCCGCCCGTGGTGGTGCTGTTCCTCCTGCGCTGGATCCTGTTCCGGGTCGAGTTCGGCGCGGGGCTCATCAAGATGCGGGGCGACGCCTGCTGGCGCAAGCTCACCTGCCTCTACCACCACCACGAGACACAGCCGATGCCCGGTCCGCTGAGCTGGTACTTCCACCATCTGCCCCGGCGCGTGCACCGGGTGGAGGCGGCCGCGAACCACGTCACCCAACTCGCCGTGCCCTTCCTGCTGTTCACCCCGCAGCCGATCGCCACGACAGCCGCGTCACTGATGATCGTCACCCAGCTGTGGCTGGTGCTCTCGGGCAACTTCGCCTGGCTGAACTGGATCACGATCGTGCTCGCGGTACCGGCGCTGCGACTCCCCGGCCACGCACCGGACCTGCCCGCCGCCCCGCTCTGGTACGAGGTGCTGGTCCTCGCCGTCGCCGCGCTCCTCCTCGGCCTGAGCCGGCACCCGGTCCGCAACATGCTCTCCCGCCGCCAGATCATGAACCGCTCCTTCGACCCGCTCCATCTCGTCAACTCCTACGGCGCGTTCGGCAGCGTCAGCCGGATCCGCTACGAGGTGGTGGTCGAGGGCACGGCGGACGACGTGCCGCGCGGGGACTCCGAGTGGAAGGAGTACGAGTTCAAGGGCAAACCGGGTGATCCGCTGCGCAGGCCACGCCAGTTCGCGCCCTACCATCTGCGCCTGGACTGGATGATGTGGTTCGCCGCGCTGTCCCCGGCGTACGCCGAGGCGTGGTTCGGCACGCTGGTCGAACGGCTCCTGGAGAACGACCCCGCCACGCTGAAGCTGTTGCGCCGCTCCCCGTTCCCGCCGGACGCGCCGCCCCGCCATGTCCGCGCCCGCCTCTTCCGGTACCGGTACACGACGTGGCGGGAGCTGCGGGAGACGGGCGCGTACTGGAAGCGGACGTATGTACGGGAGTTCTGGCCGCCGACACGGTTGGCGCGCGAGGCGCAGCGGTCGTGACGCGGCGGGGGAAAGGTGCCGTGACGGAGCCGCGCAGAGATCGATGATGCAGTGACGGATCAGCAAACTGCCGTAGACAGGAGGTAATTGTTCCGCTCGCCGATGGCGTCGGGTTGATCCTGCCCCACAGTAGGAGGCCGGTGAACGGCCACTGCTCGGCGCTCGACGGGGGACAAGCATGTGGGAGCGGGTGCTGGCGGTCGGCGCACATCCGGACGACATCGAGTTCGGCTGCGGAGGTGCCTTGTTGCGCCACGCTGCGCAGGGCGCCTCGATCACCCTCGTGGTGGTCAGTGACGGGGCCCGCGGTGGAGACGCGGTGGAGCGGGCCGCCGAGCAGGAACGGGCGGCCGAGCTGCTGGGTGCGAAAGTGGTGATGCTCCGGCTTCCCGACGGGCGGCTCGGCCCGGTGCACCAGGTGGTCGACCTCCTGGAGGCCGAGATCGCGCACGCGGCGCCCGACCTCGTGTACACGCATCTGCCCGAGGACACGCACCAGGACCACGTGACCACCCACCGCGCGGCCCGCATCGCCACCCGGCGGCTCGCCAACGTGCTCCTGTTCGAGTCGCCGCGCTCGGCCCTGCTGTCCTCGGGTGTCGCGGTCAACATCAGCCCGGTACTGCGGGAGAAGGTGGCGCTGCTGTCCGCGCACGCCTCGCAGGTACGCGGGCGCACCGAGCTCGACGCCGAGGCCGTACGGGCCCGCGCCCTGCTGCACGGCACCCGGTTCGGCTGCGGTTTCGCCGAGATCTTCACCCCTCTCCGCCTCACCCTGCCCCTCGGCACGGATGCGTGACAGCACGAACAGAAAGCGGGGCAGCCGTGTCCTTCACCGTCGACGTGCGCCGCACGGAACACCTCACCCGGGCCGAACGCACCGAGCTGCGCGACATGCTCGTCACGTCGTTCGGCGAACGCTACGACGAGACGTCCTGGCAGCACTGCCTCGGCGGCATCCACTACCTCCTCCGCCGGGAGAACCGGCTGGTGTCCCACGGGGCCCTGGTGCCCAGACGGTTCCGGCAGGGCGACCGGGTCGTCGAGGGCGTGTACGGCGAGTCCATGGCCACCCTGCCCGCCCTTCGGCACCACGGTCTCGGCAGCGTCGTCGTCGCCATGGCCACCGCCGAGATCCGCCTCCACCACCCCATCGGCGTGTTCGCGGCCGGCAGGTACGAGTTCTACGAACGGCTGGGATGGCGGAAGTGGCGTGGGCCGACCTTCGTGTCCACCACGCAGGGCCCCCGTCCCGCCGCGCCGGCCCGGGGCGCGGTCATGTTCCGGCTCCCCCTGCACAGCGACCTCGACCCCGACGCCGATCTCACCACCGACTGGCGGGACGGCGACATCTGGTGACTTCCCCGACCACCCCACGGCCCTCAGGGAGGTGAGCGCCGTCGTCGACAACCTCGTGGCGGACCTGATCTGGTCCGTGTTCGCCGTCGTGTCCGGCTATCTGCTGCTGCGTCGACAGACCCGCGGCCTGGCGCATCTCCTCGGCGCGACCGGTGACCGGCGACTGCTCATCGTCCTGCCCGACATGGTGGTGCGGGAGGGCGGCACGGTCGGCGACTACCGGGAGAACGGCTTCGTCGGAAACGTCGTCTCCCGCAGGGAGTTCGAAGCGGCCGTCGCGCTGCGGGACTCGCTGACCGACCCGCTGGTGCGCCTGCTGCGCCCACGCACCCCCGTCCTGCCGTCCGGGCGCATCGGAGGCTCAGGTCCGGTCGAGGGCACCGAGTTCTGCCCGCCGACCGCCGACCTGGCCGCCATGTCGCGGGCGGCGGACCCGTTCGCCCACCTGCCCAGCCAACTGGCCGGCCGGAGCCTGGTCCTTATCGGCGGCCCGGTCTACAACCATCTGACCGCGCTCGGATTCCGCCATCCCGCGGCACAGGCCGTGCCCGAACAGCAGGGTGACGGCGGCGAATGGGGGCTTCGGGTCAGGACGGGCCCGCTGGCCGGTCAGTTCTTCGCGGGGCGGGGCAGCGCCCCGGACACGGAGATCGCGACCATCCAGTCCTTCGCCGCCGACGCCGGCGGTCCACGGGTCACCGTCTGCGCCGGCAGCAGTGACGTCGCCACCCAGGCCGGCGTGACGTTCCTGCTGGCCAACTGGCGCCGCATCGCCCGGAAGTGCCGACGCCGGCCCTACGCGTTCCTGCTGCACGTGGACACGCACAGCGGCGAGGCCCGCCTCCAGACCGGCATCGTCGACGGTCGGCCCGTCACGCTGTAGCGGTGGGCCGAACTCACAGACCGTAGGTGCGCACCGCGTTGTCCCCGAACACCGCCGCCCGCTCGTGCGAGGACAGTGATCCCGACAACTCCCCCGCTGTTTCGACGACTTGGCCGTAGGTCGCCGCGAGCGTGCACACCGGCCAGTCCGAGCCGAACATCACGCGGTCCGGGCCGAAGGCGTCCAGGACCGTGTCGGCGTACGGGCGCAGGTCGTCGGGGGTCCAGGACGCGAGGTCCGCCTCGGTGACCAGGCCGGAGAGTTTGCAGACGGTGTTGGGGAGGGCGGCGAGGGCGCGGACGTCCGTCGCCCAGGGTTCCAGGGCCCCGGAGGCGATGGGCGGCTTGCCCAGGTGGTCGAGGACGAACGTCAGGTGCGGCAGGGACCCGGCCGCCTTGACGCAGGCGGCCAGCTGGTGTGGGAGGACCACCAGGTCGTACACCAGCTGGGCGTCGGCCACGGCTGCCAGGCCCCGGTGCACGTCCGGGCGCAGCAGCCACTCGGGGTCCGGCTCGCCCTGGACCTGGTGCCGGATGCCCTTGAGGTGGGAGCCGCCGGGGAGTTCGAGGAGCCTGGCCAACTCGTCGGCGACGTCGGGGCGGGTGAGGTCGGTCCAGCCGACCACACCGGCGATCAGCTCGTGCCCGGCCGCGAGGGCGAGGAACTCCGGGGTCTCCTCGGGGACGGTGACCGTCTGGACCAGGACCGTGCGCGTCACCCCCGCCGCGGCGGCCTGCGGTGCGAGGTCCGCCATGGTGAAGTTCCGGCGCAGCGGGCTGCCCGGGTCGATCCAGTCCTGGTCGCGTGCCGAGAGGTCCCATACGTGGTGATGGGCGTCGACGACCGTCACGGCAGCTCCCACACGACGGGCAGTCCGGCGTCGGCGCCCTCGCCGGAGTAGTCGTGCACGACATCGAGGAGTTCGGCCATGCGGGCCTGCCAGGTGACGTTCACCGGCAGCTTCTCCAGCTCGCCGAGGAGGCGGCCGTAGTCCTCGCACTCCAGGACGTGGAAGAGGTCAGTGCCGCTGCGCCAGATCGTCCAGGAGGTGGCGCCGGCGGCGCGGATCGCGTCGGTGAGTTCGACGGGCACCTCGCGATGGGCGGTCTCGTACGCGTCGATACGGTCCGCGCGGACCTTGGTGTGCAGGGCGACCCTCATGACGGCACCTCGGTGGTGAGCAGGCCGGTGTCCCGCAGCTCCTGCCAGAACGCGGCGGGCACGGGCGTCGCGAACTGGTCCGCCGCGTCGCGGACTTCAACCGCCGAGCGGGCCCCGACGAGGACGCTCGCGACAGCCGGGTGGGCTGCGCAGAACGCCAGGGCGGCGGCCCGCAGGCTGATGCCGTGCCGCTCGGCGATCTCCTTCATGCGCAGGGCCTTGTCCAGCAACTGCCCTGGTGCCTGCGCGTAGTTGTACGTCGAATCGGGCCTCGGATCCGCCAGCAGGCCCGAGTTGAAGGCACCGCCGACGACCACCGAGACGCCCCGCTCGACGGCGGCGGGCAGCAGTCCGGTGAGCGCGCTCTGGTCCAGCAGGGTGTAGCGGCCGGCGCACAGCACCACGTCGACGTCGGTCTCGCGGACGAAGCGGGTGAGCATCTCCGTCTGGTTCATGCCGGCGCCGATCGCCCCGACCACGCCCTCCGAGCGGAGTTTCTCCAGGGCCGGATAGCCCTCGTGGAAGGCCTGTTCGGCGTGGTCGTCCGGGTCGTGGAGGTAGACGACGTCCACGCGGTCGAGGCCGAGCCGTTCGAGGGAGGCGTCCAGGGTGCGGCGTACGCCGTCGGCGGAGAAGTCCCAGACGCGCCGCCGGGTGGCGGGGACCGCGAAGCAGTTGGCGAGGTCGTCGCCTCCGTCCGTGGCCGGCTCCAGGCGGCGGCCCACCTTCGTGGAGATCGTGTACTCGGCGCGAGGACGCTCCCGAAGGGCCTCTCCGAGGCGCCGTTCCGACAGGCCGAGGCCGTAGTGCGGGGCGGTGTCGAAGTAGCGGATGCCTCGCTGCCAGGCGGCCGTCACCGCTTCGTGCGCCCGCTCCTCGCTCACCTCCGTGAAGAGGTTGCCGATGGCGGCGGCGCCGAAGCCGAGTCCGCCGACCCGGACGCCGCTGCTGCCGAGCGTGTGCACCGGCCCACCATTCGCCGTGCCACCGTTCGCCGTCCCACCGGTCACTGGCCCACCGGCCTCAGGCGCAGGCCCTGCATGCCGCCGTCGACGGCGAGGGAGATGCCGGTGGTGGAACCCGAGAGCGGGCTCGCCAAGTAGGCGATGGCGCCCGCGACCTCGTCCGCGGAGACCAGCCGCCCCGCGGGCTGGCGGGCCTCCAGCGCGGCACGCTCGGCGGCCGGGTCGGCGGCCTTGGCGAGCAGGCGTCCGATCCACGGGGTGTCCGCCGTACCGGGGTTGACGCAGTTCACGCGGATGCCCTCGCGGACGTGGTCGGCGGCCATGGCGAGGGTCAGCGAGTACACCGCCCCCTTCGTCGCGCTGTACAGCGCCCGCTGCGGGAGGCCCGCGGTGGCCGCGATGGAGGAGGTGTTCACGATCGCCGCGTGCGCGGACTCGCGCAGGTGGGGCAGGGCGGCGCGGGCCACCCGGACCATGCCGACGACGTTGACGTCGAGCACGCGGTGCCATTCCTCGTCGTCGTTGTCCGCGACGGTGCCCTGGGCGCCGATGCCCGCATTGTTGACCACCACATCCAGTCCGCCGAGGTCGGCGACGGCCGCGGCGACGGCCGCGCGCACCGAGGCGTCGTCGGTGACGTCGGCGCGGTGGGCGAGCAGCGGCTTCTCCACGGAGGACGTGTCCAGGTCCAGGACGGCGACCTGCGCCCCGCGTGCGGCGAGGAGTTCCGCGGTGGCCCGGCCGATGCCGGAGGCCCCGCCGGTCACCAGCGCCTTGAGACCCTCGAAGTCGCTCATGCGGCCTGCCCCTTCTTCTGTGTGTCGTCGGCGAGGTCTTCTGCCCAGAAGGCGCCGTCGGGGAACGTGTACCGCGCGATGGACTCAGGGCGCATGGCGGCCGAGAAGCCGGGTGCGGTGGGTGCCGTGTAGTGACCGTCCCTGATCACCACGGGGTCGAGGAAGTGGCCGTGCAGATGGTCGACGTACTCGATGACCCGGTCCTCGGTGGTTCCGGTGACCGCCACGTAGTCGAACATCGACAGGTGCTGGACGAGTTCGCACAGGCCGACCCCGCCCGCGTGCGGGCAGACCGGCACGCCGAACTTCGCCGCGAGCAGCAGGATGGCGAGGTTCTCGTTGACGCCGCCGACCCGGGCCGCGTCGATCTGGACCACGTCCAGGGAGCCGGCCTGGAGGAGTTGTTTGAAGACGACCCGGTTCTGGACGTGCTCGCCTGTGGCGACCTTGACCGGGGCCACGGCCCGGCGGATCGTGGCGTGGCCGAGGACGTCGTCGGGGCTGGTCGGCTCTTCGATCCAGTACGGGTCGAACTCGGCGAGTGCCTTGGTCCAGCGGATCGCCTCGTCGACGTCCCAGCGCTGGTTGGCGTCGATGGCCATGCGGATGTCCGGGCCGACGACCCGGCGGGCGACGCGGCAGCGCCGTATGTCGTCCTCCAGGTCCGCGCCGACCTTCAGCTTGATCTGCCGGAAGCCGTCGGCGACGGCCTCGGCGGCGAGCCGGGTGAGCTTGGCGTCGTCGTAGCCGAGCCACCCGGCGGAGGTGGTGTAGGCGGGGTAGCCGCGTTCCGACAGGAGGGCTTTGCGGTCCTGGGAGCCCTGCCGCCCGCGCCGCAGGATCTCCAGTGCCTCCTCGGGAGTGAGCGCGTCCGTGAGGTACCGGAAGTCGATTTGCCGGACCAGCCACTCGGGTTCGGCGTCGGCCAGGAACTGCCACAGCGGCTTGTCGGCACGCTTGGCGGCCAGGTCCCACACGGCGTTGACGACCGCGCCGATCGCCATGTGCATCACGCCCTTCTCGGGGCCGAGCCAGCGCAGCTGGCTGTCGCCGATCAGGTCGCGGTTCAACGTCCCCGGGTCCGCGGACAGTTCGTCGACCGACCGCCCCACCACGTGCCCGCGCAGCGCCTCGATCGCGGCGACCTGGACCTCGTTGCCCCGCCCGATGGTGAAGGTGAATCCGTGCCCCTCGTGCCCGTCGGCCGCGTCGGTGCGCAGCACCACGTAGGCCGCCGAGTAGTCGGGGTCCGGGTTCATCGCGTCGGAGCCGTCGAGCTCGCGCGAGGTGGGGAAGCGGATGTCGTAGGTGTCTACCGCAGTGATGCGGGCGGGGGTCGAGGACACGGAAGACCTTTCGGTAGGTGACGGGGCGGGCGGACTCAGTCCTGCGCCCGCCCCGTCGTCACACGGGCGATCATGAGAGCAAGCAGGATGATTCCGCCGTAGATGGCGTCGATCCAGAAGGACGGCACCTGGGCCATCGTGAGCATGGTCTTGACCACGCCCAGCAGGAGTACGCCTGTCAGCGCCCCGAACATGGTGCCGCGACCGCCGTCGAGGCTGATGCCTCCGATGACAGCGGCAGCGAACACCGTGAAGATCATGTTCTCGCCCTGATTGGCGCCGATCGCGCCGACGTAGCCGGTGTACATGAGTCCACCGACCGAGGCGAGCACCCCGGCGACGATGTAGACGCCCAGCCGGACACGGTCGACGCGGATGCCTGCGGCGCGGGCCGCTTCGAGATTGCCGCCGATCGCGTACAACGACCGGCCGACACGGTGGTACTTGAGCGCCAGCCCGACAACGGCGAAGGCGGCGGCGGCGAGCCAGACCGACATGGGGATGTGCAGGAAGGTGGTGGTGGCCAGCGAGAAGAACGTATCCGGCATACCGAACAACGTCTTGCCCTTCGTGGCACCCACGAGGAGGCCACGCAAGATGATCAGCATGGCAAGCGTGACGATGAAGGCGTTGAGCTTCACCTTCACTACAAGAATGCCGTTGAAGGCGCCGATGGCCGCGCCCACGAGGGGGATGGCCAGCAGGGCAACGGGGGCGGGGAGCTCCGTGCCCCAGCCGGACTGTGCGGCCGGCAGTACCAGAAGTGCCGCCACCGCCGGCGCGATGCCGACCATCGATTCCAGTGACAGATCGAACTTGCCGGTGATGAGCACCAGCGACTCGGCGAGCACCACCATCGCCAGCGCCGCGGATGAGGCCAGGATGGAGATCAGGGTGGCCTCGGTGAAGAAGGCGTCGTTGAGTACCGCGCCGAGTACGAGCAACAGCAACAGCGCTGGAACGAGAGCGAGTTCGCGAGCTCGGCGCAGCAGCACAGCTCTCGCTGACCGCACGTTGGGCACGCTCACCGGCTTCACCGGCGGAGCCTTGGTGTCAGCCATGGTCCACTCCTTCGATGGAGGCGATCAGCTCGTGGTCGCGCCAGCCGGCCGGGTGCTCGGCGACCACGCGGCCGTGGAAGAGGACGAGGACGCGGTCGCAGCGGCGCAGGTCGTCGAGTTCGTCGGAGACGACGAGGACCGCGGTGCCGTCCTCGCGGGCGCTGTCCACGCGGGAGAGCAGGGATTCCTTGGACTTCACGTCGACACCCGCGGTGGGGTTGACGAGGACGAGCAACTTGGGGTCGGAGGCGAGGGCGCGGGCCATGACGACCTTCTGCGCGTTGCCGCCGGAGAGGTCGGAGACGGGCTGGTCGGGACCCTCTGCGTGGATGTCGAGGCGGTCGATCAGCTCGGTGGCGAAACCGCGCTTGCGTTCGGTGCCGACGAAGCCGTAGCGGCCGAGGCGGTCCAGGACGCTGAGGGTGGCGTTGTCGCCGATGGTCATGCCGAAGACCAGTCCCTGGGAGTGCCGGTCGCGCGGCACGAAGCCCACGCCGGCTTTCAGGGAGGCCTGGACATCGCCGAACGGCAGCGGCCTGCCGCCGAGTTGAGCGGTTCCGCTCGTCGGGGTGTGCAGTCCCGTGAACGACTCGGCGAGCTCGATCTTGCCGCTGCCGCTGATGCCGGCGAGGCCGACGACCTCGCCGCGGCGGACGGTGAGGTCGACGTTCTCGAAGGCTCCGGAGGTGAGGCCGCGGGCGTCGAGCAGGACGGGGGCGCCGGCCTCGACCTCCCTGATGTCCACGGCCTGTTCGGCGACGGACTCGCCGGCCATGGCCTCGACCAGGGCGGCCCGGGGCATGTCGGCCACCGGCGCCGTGGTGATCCAGCGGGCGTCCCGCAGGACCGTCACCGTCTGGCACACCTCGTACACCTCCTGGAGGTGGTGCGAGATGAACAGGAAGGTGACCCCGGAGTCCTGGAGCGCCCGCATCCGGCTGAAGAGGCGCTCGATCTCCCGCTTGTCGAGCTGCGCGGTCGGCTCGTCGAGCACGATGAAGCGGGCGCCGAAGCTCAACGCCCGTGCGATCTCCACCATTTGGCGGTCCTCGACCTTGAGGTCGGCGGTACGCGCCTGAGGGTCGACGCGGACGTCCCAGGTGTCGAGGAGCTCGGCGGCCTCCTTCTGCAGCCTGCGCCAGCTGATGAACCCCCGCCGCAGCGGCTGACGGTTGATGAACAGGTTCTCGGCGACCGTCAACTCGGGTACGACGGTGGGCTTCTGGTAGACGCAGGCGACCTTGCCGCGCCAGGCGTCCCGGTCTCCGAGCGGGGGCGCGGGCTGGCCGTCGAAGCGGACGGTGCCCTCGTCGGGGGCCTGGAGACCGGTGAGGACGGTGACGAGGGTGGACTTGCCCGCGCCGTTGCGGCCGACGAGGGCGTGGGACTCGCCGGGCACGACGGTGAGGCGGCCGTCGGCGAGGGCGGTCGTGGGACCGTACCGCTTGACGATGCCCTGGGCTTCAACGAGTGGGGTGCTCATTTGGCGGTGTTGCCCCACAGCTTGGGGTCGTCGACGTTGTCCTTGGTGACCAGGGGCGCGGGCAGCTGGTCCTCCAGGATGCCGCCGGACAGCTTGACGATCGTGGAGTCGTGGTCGGTCGGCCCGGGCTTGAAGGTCTTCCCCTCCATCGCCGCCTTGATGTAGTACATGCCGTACTTGGCGTACAGGTCCGCCGGCTGGGAGACGGTGGCGTCGATCTCGCCCTTGCGGATGGCGTCGAACTCCTGCGAGATGCCGTCGTTGGAGACGATCGTGATGTGGCCCGCCTGCCCGGCCTTCTTCAGCATCCCCTTGGACTTGAGGGTCTGCAGGGTCGGCGCGAGATAGACGCCGCCGGCCTGCATGTAGATGCCCTTGATGTCGGGGTTGGCGTTCAGAAGGGTGCCCAGCTGCGAGGCGGCCGTGTCGGACTCCCACTTGGCGGGGATCTCCAGGACCTTCAGCTTCGGGAAGTTCTTCTTCACACAGGCCCGGAAGGCCTCGGAGCGGTCGCGTCCGTTGACGGAGGCCAGGTCGCCCATGATCTGCACGACCTTGCCGGACGGGATCTGCTTGCCGAGGTACTGGCAGGCCTTCTCGCCGTACGACACGTTGTTCGCCCGTACGACCATGGCGACCTTGCCCTTGTCGGGGGCCACGTCGACCGCGACGACCGGGACGCCCTTGCGTTCGGCCTGGTCGAGACCGGCCTCGATGGCGGCGCTGTCCAATGGGGCCACCACCAGGCCCTTGACGCCCTGGTTGAGCTCGTTGTTGATGTCGGTGATCTGCTGGGAGGGGTCGCTGTTGGAGTTGACCGTCTTCAGCGTGTCCACCCCCTCGGCCTTGGCCATCTTGGGCACGTAGTCGTTGTACGACTGCCAGAACGGCGAGGTCAGCAGCGGCAGGATCACTCCCACCTTGCCGGTCCCGTCGCCGCCCTCGGTGCCGGCGCTGCCGGTGTCCTTGGTGCTGCCGCACGCGGCGAGCACGAGCGAGGCGCTCGCGGCTGCGGCCACCGCGCCGACGATCCGAAATCTGTTCCGCTTCCCCACTGTCCTGACGGGCATCTTGCGGCTCCTCATCGAGCGTGTCCGAGCGTCATCGAGCTGAGCGAGTTCGAGCGATGAACGCATACTTATCAGACCACTCGGCCCCCGCAATACCCTTCGACGGCATTTTTTCCCGGCTTTCGGCCATAGTGGTCCGACCACATCGGCGGTTAGACTGCGGCGCACCCGGTGATGTGGAGGAACGGCGTGGACCAGACAGCCCCGCAGAAGGGCACTGTGACGCAGCGCGCCATCGAGCAGATCAAGGCGATGATCGGCGGGGGCCGGCTGGAGCCGGGCCAGCGGTTGCCGACGGAGCGCGATCTGGCGGTACAGCTGGGCATCTCCCGCAGTTCCATGCGGGAGGCGATCCGCGCGCTCACGGTCCTCGGAGTACTGGAGGCACGGCACGGCTCGGGCATCTACGTCACCCAGCTGGAGGCCGGTGACCTGCTGGAGACCTTCGGGGTGGTCGCCGACCTGTCCCGGGGCCCGCAGCTGGTGGAGCTGCTGGAGGTACGCCGCATCCTCGAGTCGACGGCGACCGCGCTGGCCGCCGCCCGGATCACGGCCGACCAGCTGGCCGAGGTCGAGAAGCACCTCACTGCGATGAACGCCACCGACGACCCCGAGGTGATCCTCGCCCACGACCTGGCCTTCCACCGCGAGATCGCGGGGGCGGCCGGGAACGACACGATGGCGGCGATCCTGGAGGGGCTGTCGTCCAGGACGTTCCGCGCCCGGGTGTGGCGGGGCTACCAGGAGGAGGGCGCCTTCGAGCGGACGCGGCGCGAGCACGCGGCGATCCACCGTGCCCTGGTCGCCCACGACCCGGAGGCGGCCCGGGCGGCGGCCGCCGCGCATGTGGGCGAGGTGGAGGAGTGGCTGCGGGCGCAGCTCGGGGCATGAACGACGCGGAGACGCGGGCGGGACGGAGCGGTCACCGGGTCGCCTGCACCCGGTGACCGTCCGCCCGCTCAGAGCCGGGACCGGTACAGCCCGAACTCCTTGATGTGTACGGCACTTCGGGCCTGTGTCACCCGCAGTCGCCACCGGCTCGCGCTCACCGGAGTCGGCAGGAGCAGGATGCGGCTCGCGCCGATGGTTCCGGCCGCCGAGACCTGCGTCCAGGCGCCGTCGTGGAACGCCTCGACGACGAAACTCTCCACCTGCTGGCCGTGCCGGATGTCCTCCGCGAGACGGATCCGGTCCACCTCCTGCTCGCGGCCCAGGTCCACCGTGACGCGGTCCGGTGCCACGGTCCGGCGGGCGCCCCGTGCCAGATCGCGGGGCAGCTCGCGCTCGATCCGTTCACGGAACTCGCGCAGCCGCACGACGTCCGTGCCGTGCAGCAGGCCGTCGGTGTCCGGTGGGACATTGAGGAGCAGTACCGCGTTGCGGCCCACCGAGCCGAAGAAGATCTCGGTCAGGTAGTCCACGGACTTGGGCTGTTGGTCGGGGTGGTAGAACCAGCCGTCCCGGATGGAGACGTCGCACTCGGCGGGCCACCACTGGAGGTAGTCCGTCGCCGGCTGCGCCTTCACCAGTGCGGCACGGCCGCCCTCGTCGGGGGTGTCGTAGGACAGGGCCCAGTCGGTGCGGCCGTACTGGTTCTCCTTGACCGGGATGACGCTCCACTCGTCCTCGCGCGCGATGCCGCTCTCGTTTCCGACCCAGCGCAGGTCGGGTCCTGTGACGGCGATCGCCGCGTCGGGGGCGAGGGACCGCACCAGGGTGTACCAGCTGTCCCAGTCGTAGCTCTCCACCTTGTCGGGCGGGATGTGTCCCTGGGCGCCGTCGAACCACACCTCGTCGACGGGCCCGTACTCGGTGAGCACCTCGTACAGGGTGTTGAGCATGTGGGCACCGTAGTCGGTGGCGGGGAGGGTGTGGAAGCGGTCCGGCGTACGGTCGTCGTCCGGCACGAGGGTCGGGATCGTGCGCGGGTAGCGGGCGCTGCCGTTGGCGTACACGCCGTGCAGGTACTGGTTCTCGTCGGCGGGCGAGAGGTAGACGCCGACCTTGAGGCCGTAGCGTCGCATCGAGTCGGCGAACGAGCGCAGTACGTCCCCCCGGCCGTCCCGCCAACTGCTGGACGCCACCGTGTGGTCGGTGTAGCGGGAGGGGTACAGGACGAAGCCGTCGTGGTGCTTGACGGTGAGGATGGCGAGCTTGAAACCGCCGTCCTTCAGGGCGGCCGCCCACTGGTCCGTGTCGAGGCCGACGGGCTGGAAGACGTCCGGGTCCTCGTCGCCGGTGCCCCACTCCAGGCCGGTGAAGGTGTTCACGCCGAAGTGCAGGAAGGCGGTGCGTTCCAGGTCCTGCCAGGCGATCTGCCGTGCGGTGGGCCGGACTTGGGAGGCCTTGCGGACGAGGTCGGCCTCGGTGTCGTCCGCCGAGACGGGGATGCGGTAGAAGCGGTCGCCGGGGGAAGCCGCGGCCAGGGTGGGGACGCCGGTCACGGCGAGTGCGGTGGCGGCGGTGACGAAGAGGCGTCTGGAGACGGTCATGGGATGGGACTCCTCAGCTCAAGTGCCAGACTGCGGGGGTGCGTTGGTCGGCCGGGTACTGCACGATCCGGCCGTCGTCCGTGACGGTGAGCGCCATCTGTGTGATCGCGTCGACGAGCCGGTAGCCTCCCGCCGTGGGATCCAACTCCCAGCGCTGCAAGGTGTTCGTGGCGTCGCAGGTGTCCCAGGTCGCCTCGACGCCGGGCTGCAGCGGCACGTTGAGGGTGAGCTTGCCGCCGCTGATCGCGAGGCAGCCGGCCGCCGACCGGAGGGTTACATAGCCGTCCGCCGTGCGCTGCACCGAGGCCGTGAAGGACCGCCCGAAGGTGTAAGTCCCGTCCGCCACCGGCACCTTGGTCAGGTCCCGCCATCCGGGCGCGTGTCCGACGGCCGTGCCGCGCGCCACGAACTCCGGGTAGGTCGCGTCGGGATGCGGATCGCCCCATGTGGCCTGGGCGACGTGCCGCAGCGCGGGCCACAGCCGGACGGCGACCTCGTTCTCGGTCTCACCGCGCCCGTTGTCCGGCCACAGGCTGATCTTCGCCCCGGTCACGCCGTGCGCGGACGAAAGTTTCTCGCCCTCGAAGCTGCGCGGGTCCCAGCTCTGGTCGTACAGCGATGCGGTGTCGCTGTGGAAGCCCCCGCGGATGAGGTACAGCGAGTAGGAGGAGTTCATCACCGAGTAGCCCTGCGCGATGAGCCGGCTCGGCTTCACCGCTACGTCCAGCCAGTGTTCGACGGTGGTGTCGGTCCTCACCGGGACGGTGTTGGCGCCGGTCAGTCCGTCGTTCCAGATCCGCAGCCTGACGCCCTTGCCCGCCGCGTAGTCGTGGACCCGGTTGACGAAGTCGACGAAGGCGTCCTGCGGGGTGGCGCCCGAACCGTATTTCTCCTGGGCGTACTTGAGGATCTGCGGGTACTTCGCGAAGTCGGAGCCGAGCATGTACTCGTCGGCGCCCATGTGCCAGGACTTCGCGGTGAAGACCTGCGCGTACTCGTCCATCAGGCTCGTGTAGTAGTCGAAGGCGGCCTGCTGGGTGATGTCGAGCCGGGAGGGCTGCTTGGCGCCGTCGGAGTCGGTGAGCTGGAGGTCGGGGCGGTTCTCGATCCACGGGTCGATGTGTCCCGGGGAGTTGATCTCGGGGATGATCTCGACGTGGTACCTGTCGCCGAGCGCGACGAGCTGCCGTATCTCGGCCTTGGTGTAGTAGCCCCAGGTGTTCGCCTCGGGGTGGGCGTCGCTCTTGACCTTCAGTTCCACGAGCAGCTGGTTGAGCTTGTTGTAGGACATCTCGCGGACGAGGTTCTCCAGCCAGGGCAGCGAGACGTGGATGTAGCAGGCGCACACGCCGACGCCCCGCTCCTTGTAGCGCGGCACGTCGACGGTATGTCCGGCGGGGATCCGGTCGCCCTGGGCGAGGAGCTGGAGGAGGGTCCGGGTGCCGTAAAAGGCGCCGGCCTCGGTGGCTCCGGTGATCGACAGGTTTCTGCCGGCGCGGAGTTCGTAGCCCTCGGCGCCGAGGGAGGCGCGGGACGGCTTGACGTTGATAACGATGTCACCGGCCCGGGCTCCGCTCCGGACGACGGGGACCGTGCCGTGCCCGGCCGCCCGCAGATCACCGGTCAGCGTCTCGGCGACCCGGCGTTCGGCCGGTGCGTCCGCGACGAGCCGGGCCCCGGGACGGTAGGCATAGCTGCCCGGCTCAGCGGTCCACTGCGTCAGGGCGGGCACCGTGACCTGCGGGCGCTGCGCCGCCGCCTCACGCGCGACCGCCGGAACCGGCGCCAGGAGCAGCGTCAGCAACGCCACGACGGCGGCGAATCTCAGCCGTTTCCTCATGAGCGACTCCCCTATTCATCGGAGGCCTGATAATTGAGCCGAGCTCTGGACCTGTCAACGGGGCCAGTTGCAGCCAGAGTTGCCTCATTGATCGGATGACCTGCTCGTCAGCCACGATCGCTCGACCGTGCGGCCGCGAAAAGTCCAAGAGGACCGGTCCGAATGTCCAAGCGCGTGCGCTCTCGACGGCACGGCCGCCTCCGGGCAGAGTTCTCCCTACGTACTCGCGAGTAGCACCGAGGAGCGCACGTGACCAACTGGGTCGGCCGCACCGCCGCCGAGATCGCCGCCGCCGTCCGTGAGAAGCGGGCCACCCCGCGGGAGGTGGTGGCCGAGCACCTCGCCCGGATCGAGCGGCTGGACGGACGGATCGGGGCGTTCCGGCTGGTGCGGGCGGAGGCGGCGCTGGCCGAGGCCGACGAGGTGGGATCCCGGGGCGACCTGGGCGAACTCCCGTTGGCCGGGGTGCCCGTGGCCGTCAAGGACAACCTCGCCGTGCGCGGCGAGAGCAACCGCGTCGGCACCGCCGCGACCCCGGACACCCCCGCCGACGCCGACCATGTCGTCGTGGCCCGGCTGCGGGCCGCCGGTGCGGTGGTCGTGGGCCTGACGAACGTGCCCGAGCTGTGCGTCTTCGGCACCACGGAGGGGGTCCACGGCACCGCCCGCAACCCGTGGGACACCTCGCGCACCGCGGGCGGATCGTCGGGCGGCAGCGCGGCCGCGGTCGCCGCGGGACTGGTCCCGGTCGCCCTCGGCAACGACGGCATGGGCTCGCTGCGCATCCCGGCGGCCAACTGCGGCCTCGTCACCCTCAAGGCGGGGTCGGGCGTGGTCCCGGCCGGCATCAGCGACGGCGACTGGTTCGGCATGTCCGAAAACGGCCCGCTCGCGACCACGGTCGAGGACACCCGGCTGCTGCTTTCGGTCATCGCCGACACCGAGTTCGCACGCCGGGACGCGCCCGCCACGCTCGACGTCGCCGTGTCCCTGCGCAGCCCGCTCGCCGGGGTCACGATCAGCGCCCCGTACGCGAACGCGGTCCGGGAAGCGGCCGGACTGCTGATCAAGGCGGGACATCAGGTGCGGCGCGCCGACCCGCCCTACCCGCTGTCGCTGGGCGTCACCTCGCTCGCCACCTGGACGGCGGGCACCTCGGTGGACGCGGCAGGACTGGACCCACGGCTGCTGGCGCGGCGCACCCGGGTGCACGCGGCGATCGGCCGGCGCTTCGTCAAGGGAGTGCGCAAGGGTACGGCCAGGCAGGCACTGCGCGAGCGCCTGGAGCCGTTCTTCGCCGAGCACGACGTCCTGCTGCTCCCGGCGCTGGCCCGCCGCTCCCCCGAGGCCGGGCCCTGGCACGAGCGGGGCTGGCTGCGCAACGTCCTGGCGAACACCAACTACTCGCCGCTCACGCCTCCGTGGAACCTCACCGGCTGGCCGGCCATGTCGGTCCCGCTCGGCACCCTGCCCTCGGGCGCCCCCACCGCCGTACAACTGGTGGCACGGCCGGGGTCGGAGTCACTGCTCCTGGAGGTGGCGGAGGAACTGGAGCGGCGGCAGCCCTGGCGGCGGACGGCGCCGCTCGACTGAACTCCGGGCGCTAGAGGGCCTTGTACATGATGTGCAGGCCGACGCGTCCGTGCCGGGGGTGCTCGAAGGCCTCCGGCACGGTGCCGAGAACCGTGTAACCGAGCGCGGTCCACAGCTTCACCGCCGGGTTGGTCTCGACGACGGCGTTGAACACCATCGCCCGGTAGCCCTGCGCCGTGGCGGCGGCCAGGACGTGCTCGGCGAGTGCGCGGCCGAAGCCGCGGCCGCCCTGGTCGGGGTCGACCATGAAGCCCGCGTTGGCGACGGCGGCGCCGGGGCCGCCGTAGTTGGGGGTGAGATAGGCCGAGGCGACGAGCGCGCCGGTCTCGTCCTCGACGACGTACACACGCTTGGCCGGGCTCATCCACAGGGCACGCGCGGCTTCTTCGGTGGTGTCCGGGTCCCAGGTGTAGGTCTCCCCGGCGGCCACGATCCGGTGCCACAAGGGCCAGATGCGCGGCCAGTCGTCGGCGACGGCTTCTCTGATCGGCATGGGCGCGAGTCTCGCACGCCCATGCCGTCGGCGATCGCGAAGGTCCTGCGGTCAGTCCACGCTGGGCAGGATGTGGGGCTCGGCGAGGTCGTCCTCGTAGCCCGCGAGACGGATGGGGGCGGAGCGCGCCCACACGTCGAGACTGCCGATGTCCCCGGGCCGTCGGCCCGCACGCTCCGGGCGTTCCTTGGGGCGTTGATCGCGATTCGTCTTCTCCGGTGTCACCGCGCACTCCTTATGTGTCGGGCTCACCCTCGGGACGCCATCTCTCCGGTGCTACGGCCGGGTGCCAGGGCGTCCGCTCGGGTCTTGTGTCGAGATCGGGTTCGGACGCGGTGGCGCCGGTAACTCAGGTGAGAGAAGGCCGTGGTGACCGGCTTGTCCCGGGACGGACTGTGGGTGTGGGTAGGACCCCGTACTGCCGTCCGTCCGCTACAGATTAACCAAATGAGCAGGGGTGCGCTCGATAGGGGCCGAAAACATGGTGTAACCATTACGAGTCGACCGTGCTCTTCGGCCATTTTCCGGTGGATTTCGCCCGGGTGCAGGTGATTTGGGGTTCACCCGCACGGCCTACACCGTCGCTCGGCCCTTCGACCGGCCGGGGGCACGCAGTTCAGGTCCCGTTGGCCGAATCGCAAGCCGCCCATGATCTGCTGGCGTGCGGCAACGGCTGGACCGGCGGAAGGTCTGACGTATGGAGCTGCGCAGCGTCGAAGAGCTGATGGATCTGCTGTACGCCTGTCGGCACCAACACGCGCTGCGGACCGCCGCACTGCTGCGCCGAGGACGCCCCGCCGACAAGGAGCTCCAGGTCGCGGGGCTCGTGCAGGGCATCGGGCACCTGCTGTGCCCGGACGACGAGGCGCTGCGGGCCGGCCGGACCGCCGAGGCCGTACGACCGCTGCTCGGCGAGCGGGTCCACCTGCTGGTGCGCCACCACGGCCCCACGACCGACGACGACCTGCTGCGCCTGCGCCAGGCCGCCGAGGAGAGCCGGACCACCGTGTTCGACGCGGGTGTCCTGGAGGACTGGCGCGGAGTGCTGGAGCTGGTCGCGGCGCACAACTCCCGTCTGGAGTCTGTCGACTGACGGTCCGTCATGAGACGGTACGGCGATGACGTCGTCGTACGGACTGGGCGGCAGAGCCGCGGTCGTCACCGGTGCCACCCGCGGGATCGGTCTGGCCGTCGCCCGCCAACTGGCCGACGCCGGGGCGCTGGTGTGCGTGACGGCCCGGGACGCGGCGGACGTCCGTCGCACCGCCGCCGAGCTGGGCGGCATCGGCCTGGCGGGCGATGTCGCGGACCCGGAGCATGTGCGGGCGCTCGTGGAACTCGCCCTGCGTGAGTTCGGTCGGATCGACGTCCTCGTCAACAACGCGGCGACGAACCAGCCGTACGGCCCCCTGATGGACGTCGATCCGGACGCGTGGCGGGACGCGTTCACCGTCAACGTGGAGGCGGCACTGCGGCTCGTGCAGGGCGTGTGGCGCGGCTGGATGCGGGAGCACGGCGGGGCGGTGGTCAACGTCTGCACGGAGGGCGCCGGGCACGTCGGACCGCGCGTCGGGGCGTACGGCACGAGCAAGGCGGCCCTGCTGCATCTCACGCAGCAGCTCGCGGGCGAGCTGGCGCCGGGGGTGCGGGTCAATTCCGTCTCCCCCGGGCTCGTCCGCACGGAGATGGCGCGGTTCGTGTGGGAGAAGGGTCCCGTCGAGCTGCCGCTGGGGCGGATCGGCGAGCCCGAGGACATCGCGCGGGCCGTGGTGTGGCTCGCGTCCGACGCCGCCGAGTGGATCACCGGGGCGGATCTGCTGGTGGACGGGGGCACGCGGGTACGGGCGGCGCAGCCTGGCGGGTACGCCGTTCATGACCGGCTGCGGTCCGGCGCGCCGCCGCACTCATGACCGCGTCACGGGAACAGGGCAATGCCCATGAGGACGATCACGCCCACGAAGACGACGAGCGCGATCATGCCCCAGCTCCAGGGGTGCCTGATCGGGTCGGAGGCACCGCCGCGGGGACGGTCCTCCGGGAGATCGTGCCGGACCGGACGGTCGCTCGCGTAGAACTCCTCGTCGGTCGGGTAGTGGTTACGCGGATCGTTGAAGGCGCGCGGATCGATGCTGTGTGGACGTGCCATGACAACTCCTGGCGCGGGGGACTCTCCGGGCTCCGGGTTCCCCTCCGACGGCGGCCCACACGCACGCCCGCGGCTCACCACTTGCCGGGCGCGTAGTCCTTCAGGAAGACCCCGTACACGTCCTCGCCGACCTCGCCGCGCACGATCGGGTCGTAGACCCTCGCGGCGCCGTCGACCAGGTCGAGGGGGGCGTGGAAGCCCTCCTCGGCGAGGCGGAGCTTGTCGTAGTGGGGGCGTTCGTCGGTGATCCAGCCGGTGTCGACCGAGGTCATGAGGATGCCGTCGCTCTGGAACATCTCCTGGGCGCTGGTCCGGGTGACCATGTTCATCGCGGCCTTGGCGGCGTTGGTGTTGGGGTGGCCGGCACCCTTGTAACCGCGGCCGAAGACACCTTCCATCGCCGAGACGTTCACGACGTAGGCGCGTCCGC
This sequence comes from Streptomyces sp. NPDC031225, assembly GCF_055570355.1. NCBI lineage: Bacteria > Bacillati > Actinomycetota > Actinomycetes > Kitasatosporales > Streptomycetaceae > Streptomyces > Streptomyces sp. NPDC031225. Next base: position 196,045 of record NZ_JBVIHJ010000005.1, read on the forward strand.
TCTTCGCCTTCTTCGCCGCGTCGGCCATGGCCGGGCGCAGTGCGCTGATCAGGATGAAGGGCGCCGTGTAGTTGCACAGCTGGGTCTCGAGGAGCTCCACCGGGGAGATCTGCTCGATGGTCTGCACCCAGGTGTTGCTGTCGACGACGTCGGGGACGAGGCCGCCCGCGTCGATGGCGGTGCCGTCGAGGTGCCGGGCGACGCTGGCGTTGCCCGCGACCAGGGCGAGGTCGGCGACCTGCTGGGCGTCGAGGCCGGAGATCCCGGCGGGCAGGGAGGCGAGTCCGTCGACCGCGCCCGAGCCGAAGGCACCGATGACGTGGTGCGCGGGGAGCTCACCGGCGGGCAGCGGGGCGCTCTCGCCGTCGACCAGGGCGGCGTAGGCGGAGGGCAGTCGGCGTACGGTCTGGGTCGCGTTGTTGACGAGTATGTCGAGCGGCCCCGCCTCGGCGACCTGCTCGGCGAGGGCCACGGCCTGCGCCGGGTCGCGCAGGTCGATGCCGACGACCTCCAGGCGGTGCAGCCAGTCCCCGGAGTCGTCCATGGCCTTGAAGCGGCGGATGGCGTCCTTCGGGAAGCGGGTGGTGATCGTGGTGTGGGCGCCGTCGCGCAGCAGCCTCAGCGCGATGTACATACCGATCTTGGCGCGGCCGCCGGTGAGCAGGGCCCGCTTGCCGGTGAGGTCGGCGCGGACGTCGCGCTTGGCGCGGTTCAGGGCGGCGCAGTCCGGACAGAGCTGGTGGTAGAAGTAGTCGACCTCGACGTACCGGGTCTTGCAGGTGTAGCAGGAGCGCGGGCGCTGGAGTATCCCCGCGACCCGGCCCGCCTCGGTGACCGACGACGGCAGGATGCCCTCGGTCTCGTCGTCGATGCGCTGGGCGGAGCCGGTCGCGGTGGCCTCCGTGACCGCCTTGTCGTGCGCGGTCTTGGCGGCCCGGCGGTCCTGGCGGCGGCGCTGCTTGACGGTGCGGTAGACGCCCGCGGTGGCCCGGCGCACGGCGATCGCGTCGGGATGGTCGACATCCAGTTTGTCGAGCTCCTCCAGCACGCCGAGGCAGACGGCCAGTCGCTCCGGGTCGATGCCGGGGCCGTGCACGACCTCGTCACCGTGCTCGGGCGCGGCCTCGTCCGTGATCGTCGCCGAGCCGTCGTCTGTCACCGTCATCGCGCTGCCGTTTCCCTGGTCACCCGCGCGGCGCTCTCGCCGCGTCCGCCTGTCGAACGGGAAATTTTACTTCAGCGCGGGACCTCGCCCGCACACGCGGAACGATCAAGAACCGCAGGCGGTCAGCAGTTCCTTCACCTCCTCGCTCAGCGCCCGGGCGAACCGGTCCAGGTCGGGCACGGCCTCGGCGTCGGCGACCAGGCCGTAGTGGACCTGTCCGCGGTACGTCGAGATGGCGACCGCGAGGGACTGGCCGCGGGCGAGCGGGGCGAAGGGGTAGACCTCCGTGACCGGGTTCCCGCCGAGCTTCAGTCCGATGCCGGGCAGCGGCACGCTGGTGACGAGGATGTCGAACCAGAGCCGGGCGCCCTGGCCGGCCAGCGGTCCGCCGAGGCGGTGACCGAGAGCCGGGACGTGGTCGGCGAGCAGGGCGACCGCGCCCGCGCCCCGGTTGGGGCCCGCGTCCTTGTTGCGGTCCATGGCCGTACGGACCGCGTCGAGGCGGGCCAGCGGGTCGGCGTCGAAGACCGGAAGCCGCATCAGGTAGCCGGAGAGCCGGTTGCCCTGGGGGTGCGCGGTACGCGGACGGCGCTTGGAGACGGGGATCAGGGCGCGGGGCGCGACGCCCGCGCTGCCGTCGCCGCGCTCGTCGAGCCAGCTGCGCAGGGCGCCCGCGACGACCGCGATCAGGACGTCGTTGACGGTGCCGCCCCGGGCCTTGCGGACGCGGTGCACGTCGTCGAGGTCGACGACGACTCCGGCGGTACGGCGGGTGCCGCTGGACTCGGCGGTGAGCGCGGCCGAGGAGCACACGCCCACGGAGGACAGGGCGACGGAGGCGCCGATGTCGAGGGCGCGGCCCAGGTCGGAGACGGCGCCCCGGAGCAGGTCGGGCAGCTTGCGCACGTCCGGCAGCAGGGCCTTGGGCGGCTCCTCGGGGCGCGGCCGGCGTGCGGGCAGGTCCATCGGGTCCAGGACGGCGGCGGCGAGCGTCAGCGCCCGCAGTCCGTCGGCCAGGGCGTGGTGGAACTTGAAGAGCACGGCGAAGGAGGTGCCGTCCTCGCCGGGCAGCACATGCGCCTCCCACGGCGGCCGTTCGCGGTCGAGGGGCCGCTGCATGAGCCGGCCTGCCTCGGTGTGGAAGTCCGCGGTCGGGGCGTGCAGCAGCACGTGTCGGAGCGGGTCGAAGCCGGGGTCGGACACCCGGGCGGCTCCCCCGAAGGCGTACGGGAAGCCCAGCGGCCACACGTCCTGGATCCGCATCCTGAGCCCCGGCACGGCGGCGGCGCGGCCCGCGAGCAGGTCGGCGGCGTGGGCGCCGGCGGTGGGCGAGTGCGCAGCGAAGACGCCGAGTGCTCCCAGGTGCATCGGGTGCTCGGCGGATTCCATGTTCCAGAAAGCCAGGTCGAGAGGTGCCAGCAGGTCAGAAGTCAATGGCTTGCCTCGCGTCGACGGAGGGTGAGCAAGCCAGTCAACAGCGCCCCGGCGATTACGGTCAAGTACGATCAAGCTACACACAGTTAACGTCAGGTTAAGTCCCGCCCCATCCGAAAGAGGCGGGACTCATGGTGCGTATGTGATCACGCGTCGGTCGTCACCCGGCCCGTGGAGTCGACGGTGAACGTCCCGGAGCCGGGCCGGCACATGCTGCGGCGGCCCCGGCGGTCACCGGGGCCGCCGACGGACGGCTACGACACCAGCTGGCCCTTCCCGAGGGCGATCACGCCGCCCTTGGAGACCGTGTACAGCTCCGCGTCCCGCTCCGGGTTCACACCGATCGTCGCGCCCGGCGGGACCTCCACGTTCTTGTCGAGTACGGCTCCGCGGACCACCGCGCCCCGCCCGATCTTGACGTTGTCGTGCAGCACCGAGCCCTGAACCACCGCCCCCGGGTCGACCAGGACGCCGGGCGACAGCACCGAGCGCGTGACCTGGCCGCGGATGAGGCAGCCCGCGCTGATGATGGACTCGCTGGCGATGCCTCCGGAGTTGAAACGCGCCGGGGAGAGCTGGCCGGAGTGGGTGTAGACGGGCCACTGCCGGTTGTACAGGTTGAAGGCGGGGCGCTCGGCGATCAGGTCCATGTGGGCGTCGTAGTAGGCGTCCAGGGTGCCCACGTCCCGCCAGTAGCCGCGGTCGCGGCTGGTCTCGCCGGGGACGTGGTTGGCGCTGAAGTCGTAGAGCTGGGCCTCGCCGCGCTCGGTGAGCTGCGGGAGGATCGAACCCCCCATGTCGTGGATGGAGTCCGGCTCCTCGGAGTCCCTCTGGAGCGCCTCGATCAGGGCCTTGGTGGTGAAGATGTAGTTGCCCATCGAGGCGAACACGCTCTCCGGGTCGTCCGCGAGGCCCGGCGGGTCGGCGGGCTTCTCCAGGAAGCCCTCCACCGTGAGACCGTCCGAGCCCGGGGAGATCACCCCGAACGACGGGGACTCGGAGCGCGGGACACGGATCCCGGCCACGGTGACACCCGCGCCGGACTCGATGTGCTGCGCCAGCATCTGGCGCGGGTCCATGCGGTACACATGGTCGGCGCCGAACACCGCGACGTACTCCGGGCGCTCGTCGTAGATCAGGTTCAGGGACTGCAGGATCGCGTCCGCGCTGCCCAGGTACCAGCGCGGACCGAGGCGCTGCTGGGCGGGCACCGGGGTGATGTAGTTGCCGAGCAGGCTGGACATCCGCCAGGTGGTGGTGATGTGCCGGTCCAGCGAGTGCGACTTGTACTGCGTGAGGACGCAGATACGCATGATGTCGCCGTTGACGAGGTTGGAGAGGACGAAGTCGACCAGTCGATACGTTCCTCCGAAAGTGACCGCCGGTTTGGCGCGGTCCGTGGTCAGCGGCATCAGCCGTTTGCCTTCTCCGCCCGCCAGTACGATGCCGAGCACCGAAGGTCCGCCACGACGCATGGCCGCTCCCCTCAACCTGGTTTCACCCATCACTGCCCTCACGAGGGGCCTAGTACGCCTGTTTGACGATCTCCTCGTAGAGCCCGGCCGTGCGCCGCGCGACGGCGTCCCAGCCGAACTCGCCCACCGCTCGCTCCCGTCCCGCCTCACCCATCCGCCGTGCCGTCTCCGGATCGCCGATCACGGAGTCGAGTGCCCGCGTGAGGGCGGTCTCGAACCCGTCGTCGAGGGGTACGAGCAGCCCGGTCCTGCCGTGGTCCACGACCTCGGGGATTCCGCCGACCCGGGAGGCGACCACGGGAGTGCCGCAGGCCATCGCCTCCAGGTTGACGATGCCGAGGGGTTCGTACACCGAGGGGCAGACGAACACGGCCGCGTGGGTGAGCAGCTGGATGACCTCGGGGCGGGGCAGCATCTGCGGGATCCAGTGCACGCCCTCACGGACCCGGCTCAGCTCCTCGAAGAGCTCCCGGAACTCCCGGTCGATCTCGGGGGTGTCCGGGGCGCCCGCGCACAGCACGACCTGCGCTGCCGGGTCGATGTCCCGTACCGCGCGCATCAGGTGCGGCACGCCCTTCTGCCGGGTGATACGGCCGACGAACAGCACGAACGGACGATCCCGGTCCAGACCGATGCGGTCCAGTACGTCGGTGCCGTGGTCGGGACGGTAGAGGGCGGTGTCGATGCCGTTGTGCACGATGTGGACCTTGGCCGGATCCAGCGCCGGGTAGCAGCCGAGGATGTCCTCGCGCATCGCTCCGGAGACGGCGATCACCGCGTCGGCGGACTCGATCGCGGTGCGCTCGGCCCAGCTCGACAGCGCGTATCCGCCGCCGAGCTGTTCGGCCTTCCAGGGGCGCAGGGGCTCCAGGGAGTGGGCGGTCATCACGTGCGGGATGCCGTGCAGGAGCTTGCCGAGGTGGCCGGCGAGGTTGGCGTACCAGGTGTGGGAGTGGACCAGCTCGCGGTCTTCGAGGCCCGCGGCCATGGAGAGGTCCACGGAGAAGGTGCGCAGCGCGTCGTTGGCGGTGTCGAGCGCCGGCCAGGGCCGGTGCCGGATGACGCCGGCTGCCCTCTCCTTCACGGAGACCTCGCCCCAGCAGTGCACCTCCAGATCGACGAGGGCTCTCAACTCCCGGGCGAGGAACTCGACATGGACACCCGCGCCGCCGTACACGTCCGGCGGGTACTCCCGGGTCAGCAGGCCCACACGCACCCGGAACCCCCTTCTCAGAGCTGGTCGACTTCATGGTCACTCAGATGCGCCGCCTGGGGAAGAGCGCGGGGCTCGTGTGAAGCAACAGTCACCGCACACGCCACCGCCCGGCAACCGGTAGTACAGACAGCAGCTGCGGCGCCGCAGGGTGCTGCCGTCGAGCGTGCCGGCGAGCAGGGGGTGGGCGAGGAGGTCCGCCGCGAGACCGCGGGCCCGGGCGGAGAGGTCCGTACGGCGGCCCAGCTGACGGGCGGCGCCCACGAGTGCCGAGGCGGCGTTGCCCCACAGCAGTCCGGTGGCGAGCCGGTACTCGGCGTGCAGGGCCGCCGTCAGCGGTTCGAGGTGCCCGCGCAGCACGACGTCGGCGATCGTCCCGGCGTCCCCGGGGAGCGGCCGCACCCCGTCCAGCCACAGGTCGTCGGGCGCGCTCGCGTCGGGGTCCCAGTGCAGCCGGTCCGGGGCGAGGTCGGGGATGCGGCCGTACAGGACCGCGCAGCCGAGCGCCACCGACCACAGCCGCGCCGCGAGGCCCTGGTGGGCGATGGAGGCGGCGATCCGCAGCTCGGGGGCGTTCAGGGCGCCGGCGACCTTCCTGACCCGAAAAGTCATGGAATTTACGTAAACATCCGAAGCCTGGTTCTCGTAGACTTGTGCGAGGGTCGGCAGCGCCGGGTGCGGTTCGCCGGGAGCGCCGCCGATCGTCCGTAGTACGAAGAAGGCGCCGAGCGGTCGAAGCGCCACCAGATCCGGGTTCAGGTCCACGACCAGCAGTAGTACCAAGACCCCTAGGGGTGCCCACCAGGGGGCCTCCACCCCGTGTCACCCGTCTTGGGGAGGACACGGACCCTTTTGTACTCCATCGGCAGTAGGACCCATTGCCTGCTCAGGTACGACGACGGGAAGAACTTTTCCGGGCATCGTGTTGGTCATGGAAGACGACCGTTCGTCGCGCCGGGCAGCCAGCCCCCGCCTCACGCAGAGGAGCAGCTCATGAGTGCCCTCGCGTTGTCCGTGCTCCTCTCGCTCGTCTCCGCCGTCGCCTACGCGGGCGGAGCGATCGTGCAGGAGCAGGTCGCCGTGTCGCACCCCGACGAGCAGTTCGCGCCGCTGCGTCGGCCGGGCTGGTGGGCGGCGGTCGCGCTCAACGGCCTCGGCGGACTGCTGCACGTGGTGGCGCTCGCCTACGGCCCGCTCAGCCTGGTCCAGCCGCTGGGCGCCCTGACGATCGTGTTCGCGCTGCCGATGGCCGCGCTGTTCGTGCACCGCAAGGCCGGGGCCACCGCCTGGCGGGGCGCGATCATGGCGACGGTGGGTCTGGCCGGTCTGCTCTCCCTGGTGGGCACCTCGGACGCGCAGTCCCTTAGCACGGCCCAGCGGGTGTTCGCCGGGCTGGCGACGGCGGCCGCGGTGGTCGCGCTGATGATCGCGGGCCGTGCCGCGCACCGGCACCCGGTGGTGCGCAGCGTGCTGCTCGCGACCGCGTCCGGCATAGCGTTCGGCATGTCCTCGGTGTTCACCAAGACGGTCGCCGTCGACTGGAGCGGCGGCGTGTCGGCGGCGGACCTGCCCGCGCTGGCCGCGATCGGCGTCCTGGCCACGGCCGGCCTGATGCTGTCGCAGGCCTCCTACCGCGGTGCGGGACTCGCGGCGCCGCTGGCCACCCTGACGGTCGTGAACCCGGTGGTGGCGGCCGCGGTCGGCATCACGATGTTCGGCGAAACCTTCCGCTACGGCGCCACGGGCACCATGCTCGCCCTGGGCTGCGGTGTGGTGGCGGCGGGCGGCCTGATCCTGCTGACGACGGAACGGCTCCAGCGCACCCACGCGGAGCCGGACCCCGCGACGGCCGACCGCGCGGACGTGTTCGTACCGGCGCCCGTCGAGGAGCCGGTCCCGGCCGCCCTGCGCGAGGCCGGCTTCGCCGACGAGCCTGCCGGGGCGGCGCAGTCGCCGCGGGAGGACGTGCTCGCCGAGAAGGTCGCCGCCCTGCGCGAGGAACTGCTCGTCCCGGCCCCCGCCCTGCCCGAGGCGGCACCGTCGGACGGCCCCTCCCCGGAGCGGCTGGAGCCGGGCGAGGAGCCCCCGGCGTACTACGGCTCCTTCTACGGCTCCGCGTATGTCCCGATGCCGGTACTCGACCGGCACCGAACCCGTGTCAAATCCTGACGCCGCCGGTCCTGAGATAGGCCAGCGGGTCGACGTCGGAACCGAAGCCGGGCCCCGTCCGCACCTCGAAGTGCAGATGCGGGCCCGAGCTGTTGCCGGTGGAGCCCGACCGGCCTATCCGCTGCCCGCCGCCCACGGTCTGCCCGGACTTCACGGAGATCGCGGACAGGTGGGCGTACTGCGTGTAGCGGCCGTCGTCGTGCCGGATCACCACCTGGTACCCGAAGGACCCGCCCCACCCGGAGGTGACCACCGTTCCGGCCGCCACCGCCTTGACGGTGGTCCCGGTGGGCACCGGGAAGTCGACGCCGGTGTGGTAGCCCTTCGACCAGGCGGAGCCCGCCTTGCGGTACGGGGTGCCGAGGGAGGCGTCCACGGGGGCGACCATGCCCGTGTCCGTGGCCTTCCTCGTGGCCTTCCTCGTCGCCTTGTGGGTGTCGGAGGAGGGCTTCTTCGTCGTCTTGGTACCGGCGGTGCTGGTCGTGCCCGCGGTGGCGCGCAGTGCGAGCCGCTGCCCGGGCAGGATGAGGTCGGGGTCGGCGCCGACGGTCTTCCGGTTGGCGGCGTACAGCCCCCGCCAGCCGCCGCGGACCTTCTGGGCGTCGGCGATCCCGGAGAGCGAGTCGCCGCGGACCACGGTGTACATCTCGGCGGTCCCGGCTCGCGACTGCGGTGTGGTCTGCGGCCGGACGTCCCGCGCGGAGGCCGTTTTCCCGGTCGTGCCCGGCGTCCCGGCGGGGTGCACGTCCGGGGCGGAGCCGCCGCGGGTGAGCCCGGCCCGCACCGAGCAGGCTGGCCAGGCGCCCGGACCCTGTCCGTCCAGCACCTTCTCCGCCACGGCGATCTGCTGGTCCTTGGTGGCCAGATCGGCGCGCGCCGCGTACCGGGTGCCGCCGTACGCCTCCCAGGTGGACTGGGTGAACTGGAGCCCGCCGTAGTAGCCGTTGCCGGTGTTGATGCTCCAGTTGTGGCTGGACTCGCACGCGGCGACCTTGTTCCACGTGTCCACGTCGGCCGCGTGGGCGGCGCCGGTGCCGATGAGCGGAACCGCGATGCCGACACCGCCCGCCGTGACGGTGAGCGATGCGCGGTTGATCCTGTTCGGCTGATACCGGCGGTGCCGACCACGTACGGCCATGAAGGGCCTCCCCCTACGACATGCGTCATGCGCCAGGAGGGGCAAAAGTAAGCGCTGCGAACAGGCCATGACAAGACGGCAACCAGCCGCCTGCGAGCGCGCGTCGAACCGCCGTCCCCGGCTGAACACAAAGAGCCGCGCGAGCCGTATCCCTGGTGTGCGGACCGTCCTCCGACAAGCCAGGATGACCGGTGGACGATACTGACAAGCACGACCGGCAGCAGCGATACATGACCTACGCGATCCACAGGATCTTTTGGGAGCAGGCGGTATGAGCACAACAGCGCAGATCGGCGTCACGGGCCTCGCGGTCATGGGCCGCAACCTGGCCCGCAACTTCGCCCGCAACGGCTATACGGTCGCCCTGCACAACCGGACCGCGTCGCGCACGCACGCCCTGGTCGAGGAGTTCGGGAGCGAGGGCGACTTCGTCGCGGCGGAGACCGCCAAGGAGTTCGTGGCGGCCCTGGAACGGCCGCGCCGGCTGGTCATCATGGTGAAGGCCGGTGAGCCGACGGACGCGGTGATCCAGGAGTTCGCGCCTCTCCTCGAACCCGGCGACATGATCATCGACGGTGGCAACGCGCACTTCGCGGACACCCGGCGCCGGGAGCGCGACCTGCGCGAGCAGGGCATCCACTTCGTCGGCATGGGCGTCTCCGGCGGCGAGGAGGGCGCGCTGCTCGGCCCGAGCATCATGCCGGGTGGCCCGAAGGAGTCGTACGACTCTCTCGGCCCGATGCTGGAGAAGATCTCCGCGAAGGCGGCGGACGGGGCGCCCTGTGTGACGCACGTCGGTCCCGACGGCGCCGGGCACTTCGTGAAGATGGTCCACAACGGCATCGAGTACGCCGACATGCAGCTGATCGGCGAGGCGTACCAGCTGCTGCGGGACGTGGCCGGATACTCCCCCGCCCAGATCGCCGACATCTTCCGCACCTGGAACACCGGCCGCCTGGACTCGTATCTGATCGAGATCACGGCCGAGGTGCTGTCCCACGTGGACGCGGCGACGGGCAAGCCGTTCGTGGACGTCGTGGTGGACCAGGCCGAGCAGAAGGGCACCGGCCGCTGGACCGTGCAGATCGCCCTCGACCTGGGTGTCCCGGTGTCCGGCATCGCGGAGGCCGTCTTCGCGCGGTCCCTGTCCGGCCACGCGGAGCTGCGGGAGGCGTCCCGCGGTCTCGCCGGGCCCAAGGCGTCCGCCCTCTCGGAGTCCGAGGCCGGCGCCTTCGCCGACCGCGTCGAGCAGGCGCTGTACGCCTCGAAGATCGTGTCGTACACGCAGGGCTTCCACGAGATCTCGGCTGCCCGCGAGGAGTACGACTGGGACATCGACCTGGGTGCCGTGTCCGCGATCTGGCGCGGCGGCTGCATCATCCGCGCGGCCTTCCTGGACCGTATCCGGGCCGCGTACGACACCCGCGCGGACCTGCCGAGCCTGCTCTCGGACGACACCTTCGCCCAGGAGATCGCCTCGGCGCAGGACGACTGGCGCGACGTGATCATCGCGGCGACGCAGCAGGGGGTGCCGGTGCCCGGGTTCTCCGCGGCGCTGGCCTACTACGACGCACTGCGCGCCGAGCGTCTGCCGGCCGCGCTCACGCAGGGGCAGCGGGACTTCTTCGGCGCTCACACCTACCAGAAGGTGGGCCAGGAGGGGTCGTTCCACACGTTGTGGGGTGGCGACCGGTCCGAGGTGACCTCGTAGGAGGGCCTCGGCGGGTGCGTGGGGGCTGATCGCGAAGTTCCCCGCACCTTCAGGGAGTTGCGGTGGGGCGGCACTTGCGTGCCGCCCCACTTTTGGTTCAGGTGAGCGGAGGACCCGGTTCCGGGGTCGGCAAGGGCTCCGGACCGGGCGGGACGGGCGACGGGTCGGGTGCCGGGTAGGGGCCCGGGGACGGTACCGGGGGCGAGGGGGGATCCGGGGCCGGGCCCGGTGTGGGGCCTGGCGTGGGGCCCGGTGGGACCGGTTCGGGGTACGGGTTGGTCATCGTGTCCTCCAGCCTGTCGGTCGACGTCGGCTCTGGATCACTCCCCCGCGTACCCGCGGACGGCGACGGCAGTCACCCGTTGGAGGGCAACGGTTCGGCTCAGAAGCCCTCGGGGTTGGCCCTCAGCCAGTCCTTGGCCGCGCGCAGGAGTTCCGGGTCGGCCGCGGGGGCCTCGTCCGGGTGGCGTTCGGCCCACTTGACGACGTACGGGCACAACGGGGCGACGGCGACGCCTTCGCGCGCGGCGATGGTGTAGAGCTCACGGGCCAGGGAGCCCGCGATGCCCTGTCCCTCGTGGGCCGGTTCCACGATGGTGTGGACCGGGACCAGGGCGCGCCCAGGGGATTCGAGGACGAAGTACTGGATGTGGCCGACGACTTCGCCTCCCCCGGAACCGATGGCCTCCAGGCGCCCGGCCTGTCGGTCGTCGCGGATCTCGATGTCGCTCATGGGCACGCTCCTGGTCCGAAGGTCGTCGAGCAGCAGGTCAGGCCGGCACCGCCTGCGGGCTGCGCTCCTGGTCCGAACCCGGCACCGGCTCGGACGGGTCGGCGCCCAGGGCCACGATGCGGTTGTCGCCGTCCACGTGCACGACCCGGGGTCGCAGCGCCCGCGCCTCGGCGTCGGTCACTTGAGCGTAACTGATGATGATCACCAGATCGCCGGGGTGGACGAGATGGGCGGCGGCACCGTTGATGCCGATCACGCCCGACCCGCGCTCGCCCTCGATGACGTAGGTCTCCAGTCGGGCGCCGTTGGTGATGTCGACGATGTGGACGAGCTCACCGGGCAGCAGGTCGGCGGCGTCGAGAAGGTCCGCGTCGATGGTCACCGATCCCACGTAGTGCAGGTCGGCCTGGGTGACGGTGGCTCGGTGGATCTTGGACTTGAACATGGTGCGCAGCATTGTGGACTCCTGGAAGACGGCTCCCCGCCGGCTCTGCAGGTCGGGGGCGGCGCTCACTGTACATCGGCACGCCTTCGAATCGAAGGCCTTCGACGACATCGTGCGCCGTGACGAGCAGGCTTCTCACCTGCGCGATCTGCACGATCTGCGCGGAATCAAGCGTCATCGCCGTCGCCCGGCCGCCAGGTGAGGCTGCCGGGTCCGGGCGATGGAAGCGGGGTCCTCCCGCGCGCCGGGCGGCACGGCAGCGTTCTGCGGGGACGACGTGTCAGCGCACGCCCGCCGCGTCGAGCAGGGTGATCACCGTGGGTGCGACGAGCCCCGCCATTTCGTCCGCTCCGATGCCCGCGCGGGCGCTGGCACCGTCGAGGACCATGCTGAGCTGCCGGGCCAGCAGATCGGGATCGCTCGCCCCTCCCTGCACGGCCTCGCCGCGGAAGAAGGCGGTCAGGTACCCCTTGACCCCATGGGCGACTCGGCTCGCGGGGTGACTCCGGTCCTTGAGCTCGACCTGCGCGGCCAGAAAGGGGCAGCCGTGGAAGCCGGGTGCTCGCGACTGCGACTCCACCTGCTCGAAGACGTACAGGATCCGCTTCCGGGGTGACCAGTCGTCGTCCGCGGTGGGCAGGAGTGCCGCCACATAGCCGGCGGTGCGCTGCTCCAGCGTCGCCGCGAGCAGTTCGTCCTTGCTCTCGAACAGCTGGTACATGGAGCGCTTCGACACTCCCGCCGCCCTGCACAGCGCCTCGACGCCGATGCCGACGCCGTCTCGATAGGTGAGCGTCGCCGCCGCCTCCAGCAGCCGCTCCCTGGGGCTTACCTTCACTTCTGTGGTCATACGGTGAGGTTAACTCGATTCCAACAGAATGGAAACCGATCGGTTTTCATGACCCCGCCAGGTGGACGTGAACAGCCTCACCCGACGAATCCCCCCGATGGACTTGCACTGTGAAACCGATCGGTTTACCCTCATGGAAACCGATCGTTTTCCGATTCTTGTGGAGTCAGTCATGACCGCTCTTAAGGGCGCAAACGTCTTCGTCACCGGCGGCAGCCGGGGCATCGGCAAGGCTCTGGTGGAGGAGCTGTACACGCGTGGAGCCGCGAAGGTCTACGCCACGGCCCGCGACCCGCGCAGCGTGACGCATCCGGACGCCGTGCCGGTGGCGCTGGAGGTCACCGACCCGGCTTCCGTGGCGGCGGCCGCCGCACAGGCGCAGGACGTCACCGTGCTGATCAACAACGCGGGTGCCTCGGTCGGCGCGTCCTTCCTCGACTCCCCGGTCGACGACGTACGCAGGGAGTTCGAGACCAACTTCTACGGCCCGCTGCTTCTCACCCGGGCCTTCGTCCCGGTCATCGAGCGCAACGGCGGCGGCCACATACTCAACGTGCACTCCGTACTCTCGTGGCTGGCCCTCGGCGGCTCCTACAGCGCCTCCAAGGCCGCCCTGTGGTCGCAGTCCAACTCCCTGCGCCTGGAGTTGCAGCCGCGCGGCATCGCCGTGACGGGACTGCACGTCGCATACGTCGACACGGACCTGACGGTGGGCGTAGAGGCACCCAAGTCCAGCCCTCGTGACGTCGCCGCACTCGCCCTCGACGGGGTCGAGACGGGCGCGTACGAGGTGCTCGCCGACGACATCACTCGTCAGGTCAAGGCGGGCCTGGCCGGCGACCTGGCCGGGCTGTACGCCCAGCTGGCCAAGTAGGACGAGGAGACCGCGAGATGCCCAGCCAGGACGCACGTCCCACGATGCACATCCCGGGGACCACCACACACACCATCGCCCCGCGCGCAGGACGCAACAGCCGTGAGGGGACGCTGCGCTACCTCAAGGCGGGCACCGGTGCTCCGCTGGTTCTGCTGCACACCGTGCGCACCCAGGCCGAGCACTTCCGCCTCCTCATCCCGTTGATCGCGGACCAGTACACCGTGTACGCCCTCGATCTGCCGGGGATGGGCTATTCCGAGATCGTGCCCGGGGCGTCGTACGACGAGCCGGCGATGCGCGCGGGCGTCGAGCGGCTGCTGACCGAACTCGACCTGCACGACGTGACGTTGGTCGGGGAGTCCATGGGGGCGGTGCTCGCCCTGACCGCCGCGGCCGATCTGCCGGAGCGGGTGCGGCGCGTCGTCGCGGTCAACACGTACGACTTCCGTGACGGGATCGCCCGCTCCAGCCTCCTCGCCCGCGTGGTCGTCAGCGGTGTCCTCGCCCCGGGGGTGGGCCCGGTGATCGCCGGGGTGGAGCCCAAGCCCGCCCTCCGCAAGATCCTTCAGGGCGGCCTGGGCGACAAGAGCGCGCTGCGCGAGGACTACGTGGACGAGCTCCTCAAGGTGGGCACCCGTCCCGGCTACCCGACCGTCGCCCGGGCCGTTTACCAGGCCCTGCCCAGCCTCATCGCGGCCCGCTCGCGCTATCCCGAGGTCAAGGCTCCCGTCCACTTCGTCTACGGAGAGAAGGACTGGTCCCGCGTCTCGGACCGGGAGGCCAACAAGCAGCTCCTGCCCGCCGCCGACTTCACGCAGGTGCCGAAGGCCGGCCACTTCATCGCCCTGGAACGGCCCGACATCCTGGCCGACCTGCTGAACACGGCGGCCTGACCGTCTCTCAGTGCCGTGCACCCGGGCCTGGCCGGCGTTTCATCGTGGCTCGCTTGCACAACGCCGAAGTCGAGGCCCCTGTCCGCCTCGTCTACGGAGAGCCTCGTCCACGCAGAGCCTCGTCCAGAGCGAGCAGGACTGGTCCCGGCCCTCGGACCGGGTGCCGGCACGTGGCCGCGTGACGACCCCGTGGGTGCCGTGGTCACCCCCGTTCGGGTGTAGTGCGCGACGGGACGTGGTTCGACCATGTCGGGAGACAGCGTCGTCGCCCCGAAGGAGCCGTACATGGCAGACATCCAGATCGAGTTCGACGTTCCGGCCGAGATGCGTGACGGGACCGTGCTGCGCGCCGATGTCTACCGACCCGGGGGCACAGGACCGTGGCCGGTGCTGCTGAGCCGTCTGCCGTACGGGAAGCAGATGCCCCTGGCGGTCGCAGTCCTCGATCCCCTGGGGGCGGCCAGGCGTGGCTTCTTGACGGTCATCCAGGACACCCGCGGCCGGTTCGCGTCCGAGGGGGACTGGGAGCCGTGGACCCATGAGGAGAACGACGGGTACGACACCGTACGGTGGGCCGCCGCCCTTCCCGGCGCGAACGGCTCCGTCGGCATGATCGGCGCCAGCTATTTCGGCCACACGCAGTGGATGGCGGCGCTGTCCAAGCCGCCGGAGCTGAAGGCGATCGCGCCGGTGGTCGCGTGGTCCGATCCGGACGACGGCCTGTGGACGCGCGGTGGCGCGATCGAGCTCGGTATCACCGCGCCCTGGACCCTCATGATGGGCGCCGACGCGCTGATGCGCCGGCACGGCACCGACCCCGCCACGCTCGTCGGCAGCCTCGGCGAGCTGGTGCAGGATTTCGACGGCCTGGCCGGTGAGGGTTACGGCGAGCTGCCCGCCGGGCACTTCCCCGCGTTCGCCCGGCACGCTCTACCCGAGCTGGGCTACGAGCGGTCCCGGCGGGAACCCGAGTGGGCGCGGGTCTGCCGCGTCCAGGGCCGGCACGACGAGGTCGACCTGCCCACCTTCCAGGTCGGCGGCTGGTACGACATCTTCACCCAGGGCACGCTCGACAACTTCACCGCCATGCGCCGGGCCGGCCGGTCCGCCACGCTGATCATGGGTCCGTGGAGTCACGCCAACCAGCAGCACGTCATCGGCGACGTCAACTTCGGCTTCGCCGCGAACTCCGCCTTCATGGGCATGCGCGGACCCCTGCACGGCCTCCAGCTCGACTGGTACCAGCGCACGATCGGCGACGGTGAGCCGCTGGAGCCGGACACGGGCAACGTGCTGCTGTTCGTCATGGGCGTCAACCAGTGGCGCGAGGAAACGGAATGGCCCCTGTCGCGGGCCGTGGACACGGACTTCCACCTGCGCGCGGACGGACGTCTGACACAGGAGCCGCCGCCCGTCACCGAGGAGGCCGAGGAGTTCACCTACGACCCGGCGAATCCGGTGCGCACAGTCGGCGGGGCGCTCCTGCTGACCGACGACTTCCGGCCCGGGCCGCTCGACCAGAGGGACGTGGAGGCGCGCGAGGACGTCCTGGTCTTCACCACCGAGCCCCTTTCCCAGGACGTCGAGGTGACCGGCCGGGTCCGGGCAGTGCTCTTCGCCGCCACGGACGGGCCCTCGACCGACTGGGTGGCACGGCTGTGTGACGTCGACGAGCACGGTGTCTCCCGCAACGTGACCGACGGCATCCTGCGGGTACGGGAAGCGACGCCGGGCGAGGCCGCCGAGCATGTCGTGGACCTGTGGTCGACCAGCATCGTCTTCCGGGCCGGGCACCGGATACGGGTCCAGATCACCTCCAGCAACTTCCCGCGCTGGGACCGCAACCTCAACACGGGCGAACCCGAGGAGACCGCGACCACACCCCGAGTGGCCCGCCAGCAGATCTTCCACGACCCCACCCGGCCGTCCCGCATCGTCCTGCCCGTGGTGGCTCCGGCCTGACAGGAGCGGCGGGAGGCGATGGCCTCCCGCCAAGACTCCCAGGCCATCGGCTGACTCCGCTGTGAAGCCTCCAGCGGTCAGCCGACCGAGCAGGTTCGGCTCAACCCCACCGGATCGACGGCCTTCCTCCGGAGCAGGCCCTGCGCGAGGAACTGGCCACCTTCGCCGACAACTGGTCGGCGAGCTCGGTGGCCGACTCATCCGCGACAACCGCTGGAATGTCGAACCGGCCGGGCCGATGGGCGCCGGCCTCGGGCTGCCGATCGTCGTCAGCCGACACCAGCTGGAGCCGGACGACCGGCTGCTGCTGTACACCGACGGGGTCATCGACGCCCGTGACGCCGGGGGGCGCAGGTTCGGGCGCGACCGGTTCGTTGACTTCATCGTCCGTCACCACTCCGACCGCCAGACACTCCACGAGACCCTGCGTCGCCTGATGCACGCGGTCCTCGACCACCACCGCGGCCGCCTGGACGACGACGCCACCGTCCTGCTCGTCGAATGGCGAGCGGGCCACCAGCAGCGGCTCGTTCCCTGACCCGCCGGTGTCCTCCGGGCCGGGGACACGCCGTCGCTCAGGCCACGGCCTCGCTCGCCGCCACGGTCTCCGTCGCCCCGTCGCCGTGTGACGCGAACTGGGTCCGGTACAGCTCCGCGTACCGGCCGTCGAGTACGAGCAGTTCGTCGTGCGTGCCGCGTTCCACGATCTGCCCGTCCTCGACCACGAGGATCTGGTCGGCCGCGCGGACCGTCGACAGCCGGTGGGCGATCACGATCGCCGTCCTGCCCTCCAGGGCCTCGGTGAGCGCCTCCTGCACGGCGGCCTCGGAGGTGTTGTCCAGGTGGGCGGTGGCCTCGTCAAGGATGACGACGCGCTGGCGGGCCAGCAGGAGCCGGGCGATGGTCATGCGCTGGCGTTCGCCGCCGGAGAGCCGGTAGCCGCGCTCGCCGACCACGGTGTCGAGGCCGTCGGGCAGCGACCGTACGAGGGCGTCGAGGCGGGAGCGGCGCAACGCGTCCCACAGCTCTGCCTCGTCGGCCTCCGGGCGGGCCAGCAGCAGGTTCGCGCGGACCGTGTCGTGGAAGAGGTGGCCGTCCTGGGTGACCATGCCGAGGGTCGCCCGCAGGGAACCGGCGCTCAGGTCGCGGACGTCGACGCCGCCGATGCGGACGGCACCCGCGTCCACGTCGTACAGGCGGGGCAGCAACTGGGCGACGGTCGACTTGCCCGCGCCGGACGAGCCGACGAGTGCGATGGTCTGGCCGGGTTCGGCGCGGAAGGAGAGGCCGTGCAGGACCTCGGCGCCGCCGCGGGTGTCGAGGGAGGCGACCTCCTCCAGGGAGGCCAGGGAGACCTTGTCGGCGGAGGGGTAGCCGAAGCGGACGTCCGAGAACTCGACGGCGACCGGCCCTTCGGGGACCTCGCGGGCGTCCGGCTTGTCCTCGATCAGCGGTTTCAGGTCCAGTACCTCGAAGACCCGCTCGAAACTGACCAGCGCGCTCATCACCTCGACGCGGGCTCCGGCCAGTGCGGTGAGCGGGGCGTACATGCGGGTCAGGAGCAGCGCCAGGGAGACCACGGCGCCGGGTTCCAGGCTGCCGCGCAGGGCGAACCAGCCGCCGAGGCCGTAGACCAGGGCGAGGGCCAGGGCGGAGACCAGGGTCAGGGCCGTGATGAACACCGACTGGGCCGTGGCGGTCCGTACGCCGATGTCCGCGACCTGGCGGGCCCTGGCCGCGAACTCCTCGGACTCCTGCTCGGGGCGGCCGAACAGCTTGACCAGGGTGGCGCCGGGCGCGGAGAAGCGTTCGGTCATCCTCGTGCCCATGGCCGCGTTGAGGGTGGCCGCCTCCCGCTGCATCCGGGCCATCCGGCTGCCCATGCGGCGGGCCGGGATCACGAACACCGGGAGCAGCACGAGGGCGAGCAGGGTGATCTGCCAGGAGAGGGTGAGCATCACCACAAGGGTCAGCAGCAGGGTGACCAGGTTGCTGACCACGCCGGACAGGGTGTTGCTGAAGGCGCGCTGCGCGCCGATGACGTCGTTGTTGAGACGGGAGACCAGCGCTCCCGTACGAGTACGTGTGAAGAACGCGACCGGCATGCGCTGCACATGATCGAACACAGCCGTCCGGAGATCGAGGATGAGACCCTCCCCGAGCGAGGACGACAGGCGTCTGGCGACGATGCCGAGCGCCGCCTCCGCCACCGCGATGAGGGCGATGAGCAGGGCCAGGCGTACGACCGTGCCCTCGTCGTCGCCCGACACGATCGCGTCGACGATGTGCCCGGCCAGTACGGGCGTGGCGACGGCGAGCAGCGCGGACGCCACCCCGAGCACGACGAAGCGTGCGATGCGCGTGCGGTGCGGGCGGGCGAAACCGCCGATGCGGCGCAGGGTCGCGCGGGCGAAGGGGCGGCGTTCCTGCTCGGCGTTCATGACACTGTGAAGCTGCGTCCAGGCTGTGGTCTCCATGCTCATGGAGGACAACGTAGGACCTCAAGTGTCGTTGAGGTCAATGCCCGAACATCGACTGCCCGACCGAAGGACTCGATGACCGTACGTAAGACCCTGGCCCCGCTTCCGCAACCCGCCGTTGGCGCGGCCCGGAGAAGCTCTCCGGGTGTGACAGCGGTAGAACTCCCCCAGGGACGCCCTCTCCAGCGCCTCCCCGCCCGTCGGATCCGCCAGATCCTGTGTCTGGTCCCGCTCCTGCTCGTCACCGTCGTCGCGGTGCGGCACCGGTCCGTGCTCGCCGAGGGCTTCGGTCATCTGCGGCACGCCGAGTGGCCGTGGCTGCTGGCCGCGGTCGGCACCACCTGTCTGACCTGGGTGGCGGCCTCCTTCACCCGGCAGGGCGCCGTCGTGGAGCGGCTGCCCCGGCGGCGGCTGCTGGCCACGCAGTTCGCGGCGGGCGCGGCCAACCACCTGCTGCCGACCGGTCTCGGCGCGGGCGCGGTGAACCTGCGCTTCATGACCGTGTGCGGGGTCCCGCTGGCCCGCTCCTCGGCCGCGCTGGCGCTCTATCTGCTGGCGGAGTCGATCGGCCGGCTCGCCCTGCTGGCCGCGCTCTTCGTCGCCTTCCCCGACGCGCTGCGGCTGGGCACGCTGCTGCCCGACGCGAGCGCCGGTCCGCTGCTGCTGGGTCTGGGCGGGGTGCTGGTGGTGGCCGTGGGCGTGCTCGTGGGCGTCCGCCGGGTGCGGACGGCCCTGTGCTCCTTCCTGCGGACCGCGCTGTGCGAGGCCCGCTCGGTGCACACCCGCCCGTCCCGGGTGCTGGCGCTGTGGGGCGGTTCGCTCGCCTTCCCCGCGCTCCAGGCGGCCGGTCTGGCCGCGGTGGGGCAGGCGCTGGGGCTGTCGGTGCCGCCGGTGCACATGGCCCTCGCCTACCTCGCGGCGACCTGTGCGGTGGCGCTGGTCCCCACGCCGGGCGGGGTCGGTTCGGTGGAGGCGGCGCTGGTGGTCGCGCTGGTGGCGGCCGGCGGTCCGGCGGCCGTGGCCACGGCGGTGGTGCTCGCCTACCGGATCATCACGGTCTGGGTGCCCCTGGTACCGGGCGCGCTGACGCTCGGCGCACTGGTCCGACTGAAGATCATCTGACCTGGCGGCCCGGAGAGTTCACCGCCCGGTGAGGGCCCTGCCGGGCTCGGCACTCCGGGGCGGCCGAAGCTCAGCTCACCTGACGGCCCGGATCCGACGGCGGTCGGTGAAGGTCCTGCCCGGCTCGGTGCTCCGGTGGCGGTGCGCCGGTGCGGCCGAAGGTCAGCTGACCTGGTGGCACGGACCCGTCACCGGTCGGTGAAGGTCCTCCCGGGCCCGGCGCTCCGGTGGCGGTCGCGCGAGGGGGGCTGTTTTCAGCCGGGTCCGTGGGGCGCGGGCCGGTGGAGTGAGGCCATCGGACGGACTGCTGTGACATGGGTGACGGCGGACACGAGGAACCACGAGTCCGCCGCCCCGCCGGGAGCAGGCGGAACGCGCCGCGGGCATCGTCCGAAACACGGCGATCCGGCTCCCGGCCAGGTACGAACTCCCGTACCGGATACGGCAGGATGAGCGGTCGCGTCGGCCACGGAACCTTCACACGGCCGACGCGATCGCACTTCCCGCACTTCGAACAGGTGGCAACGTGACGGCATTTCAACGGGATCTCACCATGGACGACATGGTCGGCGCCGGCATCGCCGTGATCGCGGGCCTCTTGGCGGCGTTCCTGCTGCGCATGCTGCTCAAGTGGCTCGGCAAGCACGCGGACCGCACCAAGTGGGGCGGTGACGACGTCATGGTGGCCGCTCTGCGGACCGTGGTGCCCTCGGCGGCGATCGCGGGCGGCGCGGCCGTCGCCGCGGCGGCCCTGCCGCTGACCAAGGGGGTCCAGCACACCGTCAACCAGGTGCTGACCGTGCTGCTGATCTTCGTCGTCACGGTGGCGGCGGCCCGCCTCGTCGCCGGACTCGTGCGGACGGTCACCACCTCCCGCTCCGGGGTCGCCGGCTCGGCCACGATCTTCGTCAACATCACCCGGGTACTGGTTCTCGCGATCGGCTTCCTGGTGGTGCTCCAGACCCTCGGCATCTCCATAGCGCCCATGCTCACCGCGCTGGGCGTCGGCGGCCTCGCGGTCGCGCTCGCCCTTCAGGACACCCTCGCCAACCTCTTCGCGGGCATCCACATCCTGGCCTCCAAGACCGTCCAGCCCGGCGACTACATCCGTCTGAGCAGCGGCGAGGAGGGCTACGTCGAGGACATCAACTGGCGTCAGACGACGGTCCGCGCGCTCTCCAACAACCTGATCGTCGTCCCCAACGGGGAGCTCGCCAAGACGAACATGACCAACTTCATGCGTCCCGAGCAGCAGTTGACGATCCTGGTGCAGGTCGGGGTGGCCTACGACAGCGATCTCGAGCACGTCGAGCGGGTCACCTGCGAGGTCGTCGCCCAGGTCATGACGGAGGTCGAGGGCGCGCTCCCGGAGCACGAGCCGCTGGTCCGGTTCCACACCTTCGGCGACTCCCGGATCGGCTTCACGGTGATCCTGGGCGTCGGGGAGTTCAGCGACCAGTTCCGGATCAAGCACGAGTTCATCAAGCAGCTGCACAGGCGCTACCGCCAGGAGGGCATCCGCATTCCGGCGCCCACGCGGACGGTGGCCCTCCAGCAGGGGTCGGTGTCGATTCCGCACCAGCGTGGCCATGAGACGGTGATCGAGCCGGGCGAGGTATCGTCCGCCCGGCTCGACTGACCGGGGCTCGGCCCCCACGGCCTGTCGTCACATTCCCGTCGTCCGCCCGGCGGCCGGCCTTCGCGCCCGCCGTGGCGAGAGCACGTACCTCGGGCATCGGCCCCGGCCGCGGGGCAGACGGGAACGGGGACGTGACGACGGGCCCTACAGGGTCGCCGAGTTGTCGTGGGAGCCGCTGGGCCGGCTCTGCGGTGTGCGCAGGGTCGACACCACCGGGGTCACGGTCCAGTCCGGGTGGCCGGGCATCCGCGGGGTCTTCGTGCCGTACAGCCAGTCCCGCAGGAAGCCGGACTGGTCCGTGCCTGAGACCTCCGAGGCGACGGCTATGTAGTCGTCCGTCGACGCCGACGAGTTGCGGAAGCGCTCCAGGAAGGTGAGCTCGATGGCGCTGAAGACCGTCTCACCGACCAGCTGGCGCAGCGCGTACAGGACGAGGACGCCGCCGAGGTAGCGCTGGCTGTCGAAGAGGTTGGCCTCGTTCGGCGCCGCGACCGGGCCCGAGGACTTCCGCCACTGGTCGCCGCGCGCGTACGTGTCCTTCATGCGCGCTTCCATCGTGGTCAGGCCGAGGGAGTCGGTCCAGCCGCGCTCGTAGCGGTACAGCAGCCCGTAGAAGTCGGCGTGGCCCTCGTTGAGCCACAGGTCGGCCCAGGAGGCGGGGCTGACGCTGTTGCCGAAGTAGGAGTGGACCAGCTCGTGCATCATGTGCGAGCCGATGCTCTTCTCGGCCTGGAGAAGGAAGTTCGGCTTGTACAGGGTGAGGGTCTGGGTCTCCAGGCCCGTGAAGTCGAAGGCGTTCGCGTCGTCGGAGTTGCAGGGCAGAAGGCCGTACGTCTCGAACGGGAAGGCGCCCAGCCGCTGTTCGAGCCAGCTCACCAGGTTCGGGGTGAGGGCGAGGGCGGGCTCCAGGGCGGTGGCCCGGGCGGCCGGGACGACGTCCCGGAGCGGCAGTCCGTGCGGCCCTGCGCGGTCCTTGATGACGTAGTCGCCGACGGTGATCTGCACGAGTTCCGTGGCGATGGGCTCCCGTGAGCGGTAGCAGTACGCGGTCCGCCCGTCACCGAGATCCTCGGTGCTCACCAGGTGGCCGCTCGCGACGCCCTTGAGCCCGGCCGGGACGGTGACGCGGAAGGTGAAGTCCGCCTTGTCCGAGGGGTGGTCGTTGCACGGGAAGACGGTGTGCGCCGAGTTGGGCTGGGGGCAGATCGCGAACCCGTCCGGGGTGGGGACCCAGGCGGTGTGGGCGAGGGAGCGGCGCGGGTCGGCCGAGTAGGCGACGACGACGGTGACCGTCTCCTGCGCGGACAGCGGGGCGACGGGAGTGATCCGCAGCTTCTCGCCGACCTGCTCGAACGCGGCCGTCGCGCCCGCCACGGTCACGGTGCGTATGTCCAGGCCCAGGGCGTCCAGGGAGAGACGGCTCAGCTCCTGGCCGGCGGTGATCTCCAGGGTCGCCGTGGCGTCGACGAGCCGGGTCGTGGCGTCGTACGCGATGTCCAGGTGGTACGCGAAGACGCGGTAACCGTCGTTGCCGAGGCTCGGGAAGACGGAGTCCCCCAGGGTCTCCGGGCCAGGGGTGCCGGTCTCCGGGTCCGCGTGCGCCGGGGAGGCCAGGGACAGGGCCGCCACGGTGCCGAGCAGAGCTGCCGGTGCCGTCACTCTGGTGCGATATCTCATGGTCCGCTTTCGCTCAGGCGGCCGGGTGGTCGGGGCCGGCCGTCGGATGAGTGTGATCAACATGCATGACCACACGATCGGACGGATGAGTTGCCTCGAAGGATGTACGGATTCTCGGACAGCGTGCGCGGACCGCTGTCGAGCCCGAGTCGAGCACGAGATATCTTGATGTCGAGCAATGTTGCAGACGTGGAGCGGAGCACCCGGTGACTGACTCGACCATCATCTATACGCACACTGACGAGGCCCCGGCCCTGGCGACCTATTCGTTCCTGCCGGTGGTCCAGGCGTACGCCTCGCAGGCGGGTGTCTCCGTGGAGACGCGGGACATCTCGCTGGCCGGGCGCCTCATCGCGGTGTTCCCGGAGTACCTGGCGGAGGACCAGCGGATCCCGGACGCCCTGCAGGAGCTGGGCGAGCTGGCCAAGACGCCCGAGGCCAACATCATCAAGCTGCCGAACATCTCGGCGTCGATCCCGCAGCTCAAGGCCGCGGTCGCCGAGCTGCAGGCCCAGGGCTACGCGCTGCCGGACTACCCGGACGACCCGAAGACCGACGAGGAGCGGGACATCCAGTCCCGCTACGACAAGGTCAAGGGCTCGGCCGTGAACCCGGTCCTGCGCGAGGGCAACTCCGACCGCCGCGCTCCCGCCTCGGTCAAGAACTACGCCAAGTCCCACCCGCACCGCATGGGTGCCTGGTCGGCCGACTCCAAGACCAACGTGGCGACGATGGGTGTGGACGACTTCCGCTCCACCGAGAAGTCCGTCGTGATCTCCGAGGCCGGCTCGCTGCGGATCGAGCTGGTCGGCGACGACGGCTCCACCAAGGTGCTGCGCGAGTCGGTACCGGTCCTCGAGGGTGAGGTCGTCGACGCCTCGGTGCTGCACGTGGCCCCGCTGCGGGAGTTCCTCACCGCGCAGATCGCCCGCGCCAAGGCCGAGGACGTGCTGTTCTCGGTGCACCTGAAGGCCACGATGATGAAGGTCTCGGACCCGATCATCTTCGGCCATGTGGTGCGCGCGTTCTTCCCGAAGACCTTCGCGCAGTACGGCCCGGCGCTCGCCGCGGCCGGCCTGACCCCGAACGACGGTCTGGGCGGCATCTACAAGGGCCTGGAGTCCCTGCCCGAGGGTGCCGAGATCAAGGCCTCCTTCGACGCCGAGCTCGCCGAGGGCCCGGCCCTGGCGATGGTCGACTCCGACAAGGGCATCACCAACCTGCACGTGCCGTCCGACGTGATCGTCGACGCCTCGATGCCGGCCATGATCCGCACCTCGGGCCACATGTGGGGCCCGGACGGCCAGGAGGCGGACACCCTCGCGGTGCTGCCGGACTCCAGCTACGCGGGCGTGTACCAGGTCGTCGTCGACGACTGCCGTGCCAACGGCGCCTACGACCCCTCGACGATGGGCTCCGTCCCGAACGTCGGCCTCATGGCGCAGAAGGCCGAGGAGTACGGCTCCCACGACAAGACCTTCGAGATCCCGGTCACCGGCACGGTCCGCCTCGTCGACCAGGCCGGCAACGCGCTGATCGAGCAGGCGGTCGCCGCCGGTGACATCTTCCGCGCCTGCCAGACCAAGGACGCGCCGATCAGGGACTGGGTGAAGCTGGCCGTCACCCGCGCCCGCGCCACCGGGAACCCGGCCGTGTTCTGGCTGGACGAGACCCGCGCGCACGACGCCAACCTGATCGCCAAGGTCAACGCGTACCTGACGGAGCACGACACCGAGGGCCTGGACATCCGGATCCTCAACCCGGTCGAGGCCACCAAGCTGTCGGTGGAGCGCATCCGCCGCGGCGAGGACACCATCTCGGTGACCGGCAACGTCCTGCGCGACTACCTCACCGACCTCTTCCCCATCCTGGAGCTCGGCACCAGCGCCAAGATGCTGTCGGTCGTGCCGCTGATGGCGGGCGGCGGCCTCTTCGAGACGGGTGCCGGCGGTTCCGCGCCCAAGCACGTCCAGCAGCTCGTCAAGGAGGACTACCTGCGCTGGGACTCCCTCGGTGAGTTCTTCGCGCTGGTGCCGTCCCTGGAGCAGTACGCCGAGTTCACGGGCAACGCCCGCGCCAAGGTCCTCGCCGACACCCTGGACCGCGCCACGGCGACCTTCCTCAACGAGGACAAGTCCCCGACCCGTCGTGTCGGTGGCATCGACAACCGCGGCAGCCACTTCTTCCTGTCCCTGTACTGGGCGCAGGAACTGGCCTCGCAGACCGACGACGCGGACCTGGCGAAGGCCTTCGCCCCGCTCGCCGAGACGCTCGCCTCGAACGAGCAGAAGATCGTCGACGAACTGAACGCCGTCCAGGGCAAGCCGGCCGAGATCGGCGGCTACTACCAGCCCGACCCGGCCAAGGCCGCGAAGGTCATGCGCCCCTCCACCACGTGGAACGAGGTGCTCGCGTCCCTGAGCTGACGCGACCAGCTGTGCGACACCGCCCCGGTCGGCTTGTGCCCGGCCGGGGCGGTGCGCGTATCACCAGTCGCGGGGGGCGATCAGCTCCTCGACGTCCGCGTCCGCGAAGCCGTAGGCCCGGGACACGAACCAGAACTCCTCGGCCAGCTCCTCGCGGGCCACGGTCTCTATGTCGAAGTCCTCGTCCTGGAGGTCGTTGAACTCCTCGGTGGCCGCGTGGGTCAGGACGTACAGCGCGGCGAGGTCGGCGGGCCGCTCGGCCTCGATGCGCGCGCACAGGCGCAGCAGGATGTCCTTGCCCCGGTCCACCGCGTCGTCCGGGTAGTAGCCGTCCTCGTAGAGCGCCTTGAGGAACGGGTGGGTGCTCACCTGTGTGTTGCTGAGGGTCATGCTGAGATGGTGCACCACGCCACTGACAACGCCCCGGGAGCGGCCGTATGCCCTCGTTCGACCTGCTGCCCGGTGACGGACGGTCGCCGGTGATCCTCCATGTGCCGCACTCCGCGCGGGAGATACCGGCCGAGGTGCGGGCGCAGATCGTGCTGGACGACTCCGCGCTGGAGCGGGAGCTCGACCACATCGTCGACGCGCATACGGCGGAGCTCGCCGAGGAGGCTGCACAGCAGGCCCACCTGATGCCGTGGCGGTTCGTGAACAGGCTCTCGCGGCTGGTCGTCGACCCGGAGCGGTTTCCGGACGAGCGGGAGGAGATGCTCGCCGTGGGGATGGGCGCCGTGTACACGCGGACCACGCACCGGGAGGCGCTGCGGCCCGCGGACACCGACCCCGAGCCGCTGATCGCGCGCTGGTTCCGGCCGTACGCCCGGGCCATGACCGAAGCCGTGGCACAGCGGCTGGCCGCCACCGGGCGGGCCGTGATCATCGATGTGCACTCCTATCCCAGCGAGCCGCTGCCCTACGAGTTGCACGGCGCCGGGTTCCGGCCGCCCGTCTGCCTCGGCACCGACCCTTTCCACACCCCGCCCGAGCTGCCGGCCGTGGCCCGGGAAGTGTTCGGGGACGTGGGGCTGGACAGTCCGTTCAGCGGGACGTACGTACCGCTGGAGTTCTACGGCCGTGATCCCCGGGTGAGCGCCCTGATGGTGGAGATCCGGCGGGACACGTACATGACGGAACCCGGCGGGCCGGCCGGGCCGGGGCTGCACGGGCTCGCCGGGGCCCTGGCCGCTCTCGTGGACGCCCTGGCCTGACCTCCGCCTGGAGCACTCCCGCGCGACACGCGCCCGGGCGGCGGTGAGGGTGGGTGGCATGACCGAGGAGACCACCACGCTGGCAGAGCAGGCCCCGCCCCCGGTGCGGGAGTGGCCCGCGCTCGACCTGGCCGGGACCGAGTTCGACCCGGTGCTCGCGGAGCTGATGCGCGAGGGACCGCTCACCCGGATCCGGCTGCCGCACGGCGAGGGCTGGGCGTGGCTGGCCACCCGCTACGCCGACGTCAGGGCGATCACCAACGATCCGCGGTTCGGCCGCGCCGAGGTGACGAACCGTCAGGTGACCAGGCTGGCACCGCATTTCAAGCCCCGGCCGGGCTCCCTCGCCTTCGCCGACCAGCCCGACCACAACCGGCTGCGCAAGCCGGTCGCCGGGGCGTTCACCGTCGCGGCGATGAAGCGGCTGCGGCCCCGGGCGCAGGAGATGCTCGACCGGCTCGTCGACGGTCTCGTCCAGGACGGGCCGCCCTCGGACCTCGTCGAGCGCGTCCTCGAACCCTTCCCCCTCTCCCTGGTCAGCGAGGTCATGGGCGTGCCCGCCGCCGATCGCGAGCGGGTGCACGACTGGACCCGTCAGATCATCTCGACCTCCGGCGGAGCCGAGGCCGCGGAGAAGGCCAAGAACGGGCTGTACGGCTGGATCACGGACACCGTCCGGGCCCGCGCCCACAGCAGCGGCGACGACGTGTACTCCCTGCTCGGAGCCGCCGTGCGGCGGGGTGAGATCGGTGAGTCGGAGGCGGTCGGGCTCGCCGGGCCGCTCCAGATCGGCGGCGAGGCCGTCACCCACAACTGCGGTCAGATCCTGTACCTGTTGCTGACGCGGCCCGAGCTGATGGAACGCATGCGCCATCAGCCCGAGGCCCGCGCCGCCGCCCTCGACGAGCTGCTGCGCCACATCCCGCACCGCACCTCGGTCGGCCTCGCCCGCATCGCCCTGGAGGACGTCGACCTGCACGGACTCCGTATCCGTGCGGGTGACGCCGTGTACGTCTCCTATCTGGCCGCCAACCGCGACCCGGACGTCTTCCCGGACCCGGACCGCATCGACCCCGACCGGGACCCCAACCCGCACCTGGCCTTCGGCAACGGCGCGCACCACTGCACGGGCGCGGTGCTCGCCCGGCTCCAGACCGAGCTCCTGGTCGACACCCTGCTCGACCGGCTGCCGGAACTGCGGCTCGCGGTACCGGCCGAAGACGTCGTCTGGCGGCGGAGGACGATGATCCGCGGGCCGCAGACCCTGCCCGTCACCTGGTGAGCGGGCGCTGCCGGATCAGACGGTCAGCCAGTCGGTGACGATCACCTCTCCATCGGTCCGCAGCCGAAGGGCGAAGGGCCCGGCGGGGGCCGTCTCGTAGGTGAAGCGGCCCATGTCGTCGGTCGTGAGCGGGGAGCCCGCCTGCGGACCGCTGAGCACCTCGATGCGGGCCGAGCAGGGCGGCAGCACCTGCCCCATCAGGCCCTGCGCGGTGAGTTCGACGTCGACCGTCACCTCACCCGCGTGGAAGGTCAGCATCCGTGGCGCTCCCGCCGCTCCCCGCACGGGGAGGGCGTCCACCACCGAGTCGAAGGTCAGCTCGGCGATCCGGCTGTCCAGGTCGTGCAGCGCGAACGCCTCGACGGCGAGCTGCCGCAGGGCGGGCGGCACGGGATCCAGGATCGCCGCGGCCTGCCGCAGCTCATCCTCCAGCAGATCGAGGGCGAACTCCTCGTCCGGCAGCGCCTCTTCGTCGAAGTCGAGGACGTCGTCGTCGCCGAGGTCGTCGTTCATGTCGCTCATACCGCCCCCCGGGCTTCGAGTCGCGCCCGCAGCCGCCTCAGACAGCGCTGGCGCAGTGGTCCGATGCTGCCCACCGCGATACCCAGGGCGGCGGACACCTCCTGGTAGCCGGGCTTCGGCGAGGCCATCAGGATGCGCAGCAACTGCCTGCACCGCTCGCCGAGTTCCTCGAACTCCTGCCACAGGTACCGGACGCGCTCGCTCTGGGCGGCGGCCTCCTCGGAGTCGATGAACGACTGCTCGGGCGTACGGTCCTCGCTGATCCGGTCCAGGAGGTGCGGATCGTCCGTGACGGTCAGCCGCCTTAAGCTCTTGAGCACCTTCAGGCACTCGTGGCGGGCGGTGCTCGCCAGCCAGGACTTGGCCTTGTCGGGTTCCCGGATCCGCCCGAGGTGCTGGGCGAAACGGAACCACACGGTCTGGTACACCTCGTGCGCGTCGGCGTCGGAGAGCCGGTGCGCGCGCACGACGGACCACACCAGTGGGCTCAGCCCTTCCACGAGCGCCTTCCAGGCCGCCGCGTCACCGTCGACGGCGGACTGGACCAGCGCACCGACATCTGCTCGGTCCACGGTCCCACCCCTCGTGTACGGCCAGTCATCGTACGCCGTGGAGGGGGCCACTCCGGCCGTCATGCGCCGACAGGGCGCTGCACGACCGGCACCGGGTGCCAGCCGGCCGGCTTCAGCGCCGGTACGTGCGCGCCGCGCACTTCTGCGAACTGAGTGGTGGCGGCGAGCAGTTGCTGCCGGGCGGTACGCGCGGCGGTCTCCTTGTTCGCGGTCATGTGGGCGGCGACCAGGCCTGCGACGACCGGAGTCGCGAAGGAGGTACCGCTCCAGTGCGCGTACCCCTCGAACATCACCTGGTCCGGCTTGGCGGTGGCGCCGTCCTCGCTCAACAGGCCGACGTGGGAAGGGGACTGGCAGGTGCACACGTAGGTGAAGCCGAACCGGCAGGCCTCGTACGTGGAGTGCTGGTAGACGTAGGGCACGGGCGCGTCGAAGCCGGTGAGGGTGCTGGTGAGGCGCTCGCCGGGGGCGAAGACCTTCACCCAGGGCCCGTGGTTGCTGAAGCAGGCGCCGTACTCGCCGTCGCCGCGCAGTGCGCCGACCGACAGCACGACGTCCTGGTACTCGGGCAGGTCGGCGTAGGCGGCGGGCCAGAACGGGCTGGCGCTGGCGTTGTTGCCGGCCGCGGCCACCAACAGGGTGTCGTGGGCGCGCAGTTCCTGCATGAAGGCGTCCATGCCGAGCAGGCCGTCGGTGCGGCCGTTGGAGGTGCCCGCGGAGAGGCTGATTATGTCGGGCCAGCCGTCGGCGACGGCCTCGAAGAGCTTCTCGCCGAGCTCGGACTCCAGGATGGCGCCCGCGTCGTTGAGGGTGCTGCGGACGGTGATGTCGGTGTTGGGCGCGACGGCCGCGAGGACTCCGGCGATGAACGTGCCGTGGCCGACGTACTGGAGCAGGTTGCCCGCCCCGTCGGTCTCGGTGCCGTGCAGGTCGCCCTCGACGTGGGCGAGCAGCGGGACCAGTGCGTGGTCGTGGGTGAGGCCGTTGTCGACGACCAGGACTCCCACCGCGGTGTCGGCGTCGTAACCGGCTTCCGCGGGGGCCGGGTTGGTGCCCTGGCTGAGCGCTGCGGGCACGGGCTCGTCCCCGGGACAGGAGTTGACCGCGATCGACACCACGTGGTTGCGGCTGACCAGTCGGCGTCCTGCGCGTCCCTCGCGTTCGCTCAGGGCGCGCAGGGCGTGGGTGACGGCGCGGTCGCCGCGCCGGTCGCCGTGGCCCGGGTCGCCGACCTGGATCCGGGTGATGCCCGAGCGGTTGGTCTCCGGGCTGTCCCGGCGCACACGGTCGCCGGTCAGACCGGTCGCCTCGGTGAAGTGGGTGCGCACGGTCTGTTCCACGAGCGCGGCGTCGTGGCCGTCGCGGGCGAGGACGACGCCCTTCTCATAGATGAACTCCGAGGCGTCGTCGGGCCCGAGGGCGAGGGGGACGTCGGGCATGGAGCGCTGGATCTGGTCGAACTGCTCGTGGAATCGCTGAGGTGCCATGGCGTTTCCTCCCACTGAGGCGGCGGTCGTCAGTCAGAGCCGCGGGGCCGGTGATTGATACAGCGCCAAACCGGTGTGGCCTGCCACCTGGGCCACTACCATCCATGGAGTGACAGCGGGAAGCGACACGGTTCTCGAACTGCTGCCGATGGTGTTCGCCGCGCCCAACCAGGCGCTGGCGAGGGCAGAGGAAGTACTCGGCTCGGATCCCTCACCGCTGCACGCCTCCGTCGCGCACCAGGTGATCGGTATCTGGCAGCGGGACTGGGGTGACATGCGGATCGCCCTGGACCATCTGCGCCGGGCCCGCGATCTCGCGGCGCGCTCGGAGTCGGCGGACCGGGAGGCCGACGTGCTGGCCGCCCTCGGGGTGGCACTGGTGCACTCGGGGCGGACCCGGCAGGGTCTCGCGGCGCTGGAGCGGGGTGTCGAGGTCAGCAGCGGCCACACCCGCGCGCGCGTCCTGTTCCGGCGGGCCTACGCGTCCTGGGTGCTCGGACATCACCGGGCGGCGCTGGAGGACGTACGGCGGGCGGTTCCGGTGCTGCGGCAGGCCGACGACGTGATCTGGACGGCGCGGGCGCTCACCCTGCGGGCCACCGTGCATCTGGCGCTCGGCGCGGTGGAGCGGGCGGATGCCGACTTCACGGCGGCGGAGGCGCTGTGGGACACCACGGGCCAGGAGCACGACAAGGCCGACGCGGTGGAGAGCCGGGGGCTTGCCGCGTACCGGTCGGGGGACATTCCCGCCGCGCTGCGGCTGCTCGACGAGGCCCAGGAGCGGTACGCCAAACTCGGCACACCCACGTTCATGCTCACCGTGCGGCGCTGCGAGGTCCTGATGGCCGCCGGGCTCGCCCCGGAGGCGCTCGCGGAGGCGGACGCGGCCGTCAGGATGCTGGACGGGATCGGCGGGCAGTCCACCCTCAAGGCGGAGCTGCTGCTCGCCGCCGCGCGGGCGGCCCGGCTCGCGGACGACGCGCACACCGCGATCGCGCGCGCCGACATGGCCGTACGGCTGTTCGCGGGGCAGCGGCGCACCTGGTGGGAGACGCACGCGCGGCTGGTGCTGATCGAGGCGCGGGTCGCGGCCGGGCGCGGCTCGGGCCGACTCGTCGCGGACGCGGCCGCGGTCGCCGACCGGCTGGCCTCCTTCGGGGCGCCCGCCGCGCCGGAGGCCTCGCTGCTCGCGGGCCGGATCGCGCTCGGCCTGGGCTGGCGGGAGGACGCCCAGCGGCATCTGGAGGTCGCCGCCCGCAGCCGGCACAGCGGGCCTCCGCTGGCGCGGATGACGGGCTGGGCGGCGCGGGCGCTGTGGGCGCGGGCCGTGGGCTCCGACCGGCGGGTCCTGGAGGCCTGCCGTCGGGGGCTGGACGTGCTCGACGACCACCGTACGACGCTGGGCGCCTCGGAGCTGCGGGCGCGGGCCACCGCGCAGGGCGCGGAACTCGCCGGTCTCGCGGCGCGGGCCTCGCTCACCTCGGGCGGGCCGCGGCGGCTGCTGGTGTGGAGCGAGCGCTGGCGGGCCACCGTGCTGTCCGCGCCGCCGACCCGTCCGCCGGCGGATCCCGAACTGCTCGGCGGGCTGACGGCGTTCCGGGAGATCGCGGCCCGTGCGGAGGCGGCCCGGATGGAGGGCCGGCCGGTGCCGACGCTGGAGCGTGAACAGCGGCGCCTGGAACGGGAGATCCGCTCCCGTACCCTCCACATCCGCGGTGACGCGCCGGGCGACGGCTACCGGTTCGACCCCGGCAGACTGCTGGAACGACTGGGTGACGACGTACGGCTGGTCGAACTGGCCGTGCTCGACGGGCGGGTTCAGGTGTTGCTGTGCGGGCAGGGGCGGGTCCGGCGCTTCGAGGCCGGGCTGCTGGCCGACGCGGAACGCGAGGCGGAACACGTCCAGGCGGGGCTCAGACGGCTGGCCCACCCGGGGGCGGAGGCGCGGCTTGCGGTGGTGGAGGCCGCCGGGCGGCGGCTGGAGGAGCTGCTGCTGGGGCCCGCCGCGGACCGGCTGGGCGACGGGCCGGTCGTGGTGGTGCCGCCGGGACGGCTGCACCGGGTGCCGTGGGCGCTGCTGCCCTCGCTGCGGGAGCGGGTGTTCAGCGTGTCGCCGTCGTCGAGCAGCTGGCTGCGCGCCCTGGACACCGTGCCGCCGCCGGACGGCGGGCAGGTGCTGGTACGCGGGCCGGGTCTCGCGACCGGGGGTGCCGAGGTCCCCGTACTGGCAGGCCGCCATGGCTCCGCGACCGTCCTGGAGTACGACGATGCGCGCGTGCCGCGCGTGCTGGAGGAACTGGACGGGGCCGCGCTGGCCCATATCGCCGCGCACGGCACGTTCCGCGCGGACAGCCCGCTGTTCTCCTCGCTGCGGATGGCCGACGGGCCGCTCATCGTCCACGACTTCGAGCGCCTGGACCGCAGCCCGTACCGGATCATCCTGTCCTGCTGCGACACCGGCCGGTTCGCCTCGGTCGGGGCGGACGAACTGCTCGGCCTGGTCACCGCGCTGCTGCCGCTGGGCACAGCGGGCGTGGTGGCGTGCAGTGCGCCGGTCAACGACGAGGCCGTGGTGCCGCTGATGCTCGCGCTGCACAAGGGGCTGGGCACGGGGTTGTCGATGGCGGAGGCGCTGCGCGACGCGCGGGCCGCGCTGCCGGGGGACTCCGTGCACCGGGCGACGGGGTGGGCGTTCTCGGCGTTCGGGGCGGCGTGAAGTACGCGGCGTGAACTGCGCGGCGCGTGGGGCGAGACGTGTGAGGCGTGCTGCGTGATGCGTGGGGCGGCCTGACCCCTCCCCCGAATACTGGGGGTCAGACCGCCCCGGTCCGGTGTGCGGCTCAGGCCGGCTGTGCCTCGGGCAGCTCCACCAGGCACGGCAGCGCCTCGCGGTCGCTCGCGCCGAGACGGGCGTACGCGCTGTAGAGGTGGTTGCCGACGGTGCGGATCGACAGGGTGAGCTTCTCCGCGATCTGGCGGTTGCTCAGTCCGGCGGCCGCGAGGGTCACGATCTGCCGCTGGCGGGCGGTGAGTTCGCCGAGGACCAGCCCGGACAGGGCCGGGGTGCGGGCGCCCTGGCAGCGGCGGGCCAGGGCGACGGCCCGGGTGCGTGAGGTGCGGGCGGCGCCGGGGTCACTGTGCGCCCGTACGGCCTGGGCGTACGCCTCGGCCGCGAAGAGCAGGAAGCCGCGCTCCTCCAGCGCGTGTGCCGTTCGGTCCAGGGCGGGACCGTCACCGCGGGCGAGCGCCTCGGCGTGCGCGGCGAAGACACCGGTCAGCCGGCCGACGGCCCGGTCGGGCACGCCGAGGCGGACGGCGTCGTACGGCTCCTCGGTGACCGTGTCGAGAGCCGCGCCGAGATCACCGCCGGCGGCGGCCCGCCAGGTGGCCGCCGAACCCCCGGTAGCCGGGGCGTGCGGGGAGGTGCTGGAATCCACGCCGAGTATGCCGGGCAGGCCGGGCATCTTGAGCCGCCGGTCACCGGATGCGGGGCCGCCGCCCGCGCCCTGGGTGGCCCCGGTCGAGGGCGCGGCCAGGCCACCGGCCGGGGGGACCTGCGGGATCGGCTCTCCCGACTGGGCCACGGCCAGCGCGAGTTCGCGGTGGCAGGCCGGGTCGTCGGCAGTGGTCCGCAGTCCCTCCCTCGCCCAGGCCGCGGCCTCCCGCAGTTCCCCCCGCAGCCGTGCGAACCGTGCCCGTACGGCGGCGTGCCGGGCCGGGACGCCGACGCCCTCGTCCAGCAGCCACTCCCCCACCGGCGCCGCCACGGCCCGTACGTCGGTCCGCGCGATCGCCCGGCTCAGCGTCGCCGTCTCGGCGTCCAGGGCGGCCGCGCAGCTGTCCGGGGTGCGGGACAGGCGCCGGGCCCGCAGGCGTCCGGAGGTCGCTCGCAGTGCCGGGCCGTGGAGGGGGTGGGCGAGGCGGGCGGTGCCGTCCTCGTCGATGTGGACCAGGCCGTCGGCCTCCAGGCCTTCGAGGGCGTCCAGGTCGAGGCTGTCGGCGTGCATCGGGAGCGGTTCGCCGAAGGCCAGGCGCTCCAGCGTCTCCCGCTCGCCGGGACCGGTGCGCTCGATGAGGTGCGCGGTGCGTGCGCGTACGGTCGCGGTGACCGGCACCGGGCCGCGCCACTCCCACTCCCCCGAGTCCGCGACACGCTCCAGCAGTCCCTGCTCGCGCACCGCGCCCACCAGTTCGCGCAGCAGCCGCAGATCACCCCGGCACAGGCGGAACAACCGGTTCACGGTGAGGGCTTCGAGGCCTCCGAGGCCCGCCGCCAGCAGCTGCGCGGTGTCCTCTCGGGTGAGCGGCTGCAGGGCGAGTCGCGGCAGGAGCTCCCCGGTCCACAGCCGGGAGACCGCGCCGGGTGTCCGGGCTCCGTCGTCGGCGACGACCAGGAGGCGGGTACGGCCGTGCACGGCCAGCTGGTGGACGAGGGCGGCCGAGGCGTCGTCCAGCAGATGGGCGTCGTCGACGAACAACAGCCGTACCCCGGAGAGCAGTTGGACCGCCTGATGCAGGGACACGGTCTCCGGCAGGAGGTGCGCGAAGGCGCCGAACGCCGGCGTGCGGGCCTCGGGCGTGCCGGTCACCCTGGCGCAGTCGGTGCCGCGCACGGCCTCCGTGACGAGCCGGGTCTTGCCCCGGCCTGCGGGACCGGTCACCACGATTCCCTGCCGTCCCCCGGCCACGGACCCGCGGACCAGGTCGAGTTCGTCCGCCCGCCCGGTGAACGGCCAGGGCAGCTCCAGGGTCTTCGCGTCCCGTTCGTAAGTCGTCACGGAAGCAAGAGCACCGCTACTCAGTCCTGATACACGGGGACTTGAGTAGCCCCCGACTCAGGCGTCCCCGGGCGCCCGACGGCACGCTGAACCCCATGACCGCACGCTACTGCTCCCTCGCGCAGCAGTCGGCTCCGGCGTTCGCCCCGGGGCTGGCCGCCGAGCGGTTGAGTGCGCTCGTCGGCGGAAGCCGGATGTGGGTCAACAGCACGGTCCTGCACTACTGCTTCTTCGACGGCGACACCGACGGGTCGGTCATTCCTGTTCCGGGGACCGGGCAGTCCCGGCAGGTGTCGTGGGTCGGTGCCAAGGAGCAGCGGGACGTGGTGCGCGAGTGCTTCAAGGAGTGGCAGGACCTCGGTATCGGGGTGAGGTTCACCGAGGTGGGTGACCGCTCGGAGGCGGAACTGCGCATCGGTTTCCAACTGGGCGACGGTTCCTGGTCGACCGTGGGCAGGGACGCCCTCCGGGTGGGTCTGAACGAGCGCACGATGAACTTCGGATGGGACCTGACCGCGCCGGGGGAGCGCGGGACGGCCCTGCACGAGATCGGGCACGCGCTCGGCATGCTGCACGAGCACCAGAGTCCGTTCGCCGGCATCCACTGGGACGACGAGGCCGTTTATGCCGATCTGGCGGGCCCCCCGAACTTCTGGAGCCGGGACCGGACGTTCTTCAACATCCTGCGCAAGCTCGACCCGGACGAGGTCAACGGCTCGGTCTGGGACCCGCAGTCCGTCATGGAGTACCCCTTCGAGGCGGGGCTGATCCTGGAGCCGGAGCAGTTCCGCGGGGGCCTGAACCCGCCCGGTGCCCTGTCCGCCGCCGACAAGGAGTACGTCCTGCGCCGGTACCCGCAGACCGAGCAGATCCGGCCGCCGGCGCTGATGCCCTTCCGGTCGGCGCCGCTCGGGCTCGGACCGGGCGAGCAGGCCGACTTCACCGTGGAACCGCCGGAGACCCGCGAGTACACCGTGGGCACCTTCGGCGACGCCGACACCGTCGTCGTGGTCTTCGAGGAACGGGACGGAGAAGCCCGCTACCTCACCGGCCGGGACGACGGAGGCACTCCGCACAACGCAACGCTCAGGGCCCGTCTCGTCAAGGGCCGCCGCTACTTCGTCCGTGTGCGCCTGTACTCCGCGTGGAGTTCGGGGGAAACCGCGGTCATGTGCTGGTGACAGCACGTACGGACCGCACACGGGCGAGGCTGGACCATCTGTCCGGCGCCGGGGGAATGGCCGGTGTTCGTCACCTTCGGGGGAGGGAGACGAACACCGGCCACACGGCGTTCCATACGGCGTTCACGGGTCCGGTGGGCGAGGCGTCCGAAAACATCACCTCATCGACGTAGCCCTGTCGCAAGGTGGCCGTCATACGGTCGTATCCTGCGCCGCCCCGCCCCCGAGCAGCTGGGAGACAGCACGTGATCACCGGATACGTCATCGGCGAGAGTCTCCGGCCCGGCGCGGTGTTCGAGCCGCGCGGACTGCGGTTGCGGAGGGTCGCCAGGGTGGAGATCGGTGGGGCGAGCGACGCTCAGCCGCCGTTGTGGACGCTCGTCGAGTGGGAGACCGACGGCGAGGACGTCGACGTCCTCGCGACGGCGCTCGCCGAGTCGCTGGAACCGGATCTCGGCTGGTACGCCGACATCACCGCCGGGGACGAGCGCGTGGTCGTCTTCGCGGGGAAGGTGTTCCGCTATCGGCGCGGCGACGAGGCGGGCCGCGCCGAAGCGGTGGCGTACGGGCGGTCGGTGGGTACTCCCGAGCATCAGCTCGACTGGCCTGAGTGACGCGGGTCGCCGGGTCGGCTCAGGCCACCCGCTGTTCGCCCTTGACGTCGTCGGGGTGGGCCAGGCCGAGGTGGTGGCGCAGGGTGGGGCCCTCGTACTCGGTGCGGAAGACGCCCTGTTCCTGCAGGAGCGGGACGACCTTGTCGGCGAAGTCGTCGAGCCCGGTGGGGGTGATGTGCGGGACGAGGATGAAGCCGTCACTGGCGTCGGCCTGCACGTAGTCGTTGATGGTGCGGGCGATCGTCTCCGGCGAGCCGACGAAGTTCTGCCGGTTGCCGGTGTTGATGACCAGGTCGCGGATGGACCAGTTGTTGGCGGCGGCCAGTTCACGCCATTCGCGGGCGGTGGCCAGCGGGTCCCGGTACATGCGGACCTGGGCGCGGCCCTTGGAGATGTGCTGCTCGCTGACGTCCGGGTCGATGTCGGGCAGCGGCCCCTCGGGGTCGTAGGAGGACAGGTCCCGGTTCCAGACGAACTCCAGGTGCTTGAGCGCGGTGGCCCCGCTGACCTGCTGGCGGCGCACGGTCCGGGCCAGTTCCTCGGCCTCGGCGTCGGTGTCGGCGAGCGCGAAGGAGGCGGCCGGCAGGATCAGCAACTGGTCGTGGCGGCGACCGTACTTGGCGAGGCGGTTCTTGACGTCGGTGTAGAAGGCCTGGCCCTCGTCGAGGGTGGCGTACCGGCTGAAGATGGCGTCGGCGCCAAAGGCGGCGAACTCGCGGCCCTCGTCGGAGTCACCGGCCTGGAAGATGACCGGGCGGCCCTGCGGGGAGCGGGGGACGTTGAACTGGCCGTGGATGTCGAAGTGGTGGCCGGTGTGGACGAAGGAGCCGGCCTTCGCGTCCCGCAGGAACACCCCCGACGCCTGGTCGGCGAGGATCTCGTCGCCCTGCCAGGAGTCGAAGAGTTCGTGGGTCGTGGCGAGGAACTCCTTGGCGCGGGAGTAGCGCTCCTCCTGCGGGAGGAAGCCGCCGCGGCGGAAGTTCTCGCCGGTGAAGGCGTCCCAGGAGGTGACGACGTTCCAGGCGGAGCGGCCGCCGGAGAGGTGGTCGAGGCTGGCGAACTGGCGGGCCACCTCGTAGGGCTCGTTGAAGGTGGAGTTGATGGTGCCGGTCAGGCCGAGGTGCTCGGTGACGGCGGCGAGCGCGGCCAGGACCGTGAAGGTGTCGGGGCGGCCCACGACGTCCAGGTCGTAGATCTTGCCGCCCTGTTCCCGCAGGCGCAGGCCCTCGGCGAGGAACAGGAAGTCGAACTTGGCGCGTTCGGCGGTCTTCGCGAAGTGCGCGAAGGAGCTGAACTCGATGTGGCTGCCGGCCTTCGGGTCGCTCCACACGGTGGTGTTGTTGACGCCGGGAAAGTGGGCGGCCAGGTGGATCTGCTTCAGCGGCTTGCTGGTCATGTCGGTGCGGGTCCTTCCGGGCTGGCTCAGGCGGAGGCGTAGCGGTTGGCCGGGCGGGCGAGGCCCAGCAGGCCGCGCAGGGTGTCGGCCTCGTAGGCGGTGCGGAAGGCGCCCCGGCGCTGGAGTTCGGGGACCAGGCCGCGGGTGATCGCCGGGAGGTCGTGGCCGAGGACCGCGGGCCGCAGCCGGAAGCCGGTGAGTCCGGCCTCCTGGAACTCGCCCAGCAGATCGGCGAGTTGGGCGGGAGTGCCGGTGAAGACACGGGCGTCGCTCACGTACGGCTCCCCCGCGAGGGCTTCGAGACGGTCCCGGCGGGCCGCGGCCTCGGCCGGGTCGTCGTCGAGGAAGACCACCAGGTCACCGAAGACGTGCAGGAGTTCACCGGCACGCCCCGCCGCCTTCCGCTCGGCGCGGATCTCGGCGACGATCGCACGGGCCTGTTCGGTGTCGTGTGGGGTGATGTAGCCGACGTCGGCCTGGCGGGCGATGAGCCGGTAGGGGACGCTCTGATGGCCCAGGGCGGTGACCAGCGGCTGCCCCTGCGGCGGGCGGGGCGTGATGGAGGGGCCCTTGACGCTGAAGTGCCTGCCCTCGAAGTCGATGTAGTGCAGCTTGTCCCGGTCGACGAAGCGGCCGGTGGCGGCGTCACGGATCTCGGCGTCGTCCTCCCAGCTGTCCCAGAGCCGGCGCACGGCCTCCACATGGTCGGCGGCCTCGTCGAAGAGGTCGGTGACGGCCGGGTCGTCGTAGTCCTCGATCGGGGGGATGGTGCGGCGGCCGAAGTGCGCGGCCTCGTTCGGGCGCGCGGTGATCTGGACGCGCACTCCGGCCCGGCCGGTGCTCACGTAGTCGAGGGTCGCGATGGCCTTGGAGAGGTGGAAGGGCTCCGTGTGGGTGACCACGGCGGTCGGGACCAGGCCGATGTGCCGGGTGAGCGGGGCGATGCGGGAGGCGATGAGCACGGCGTCGAGGCGGCCGCGGACCTGGTCGGTGCGCTCGTCCGGGTCGAAGGGCCGCGAGGACTGCGGGCCGAGGCCGTCCTCGATGGTGACGAAGTCGAGCAGGCCGCGCTCGGCCTCGGCGACCAGGTCGGCCCAGTAGCCGGCGGTGAACAGGTCCCGGGGGCGGGCAACCTGCTCGCGCCAGGAGGCGGGGTGCCAGCCGGTGCCGTCGAGGGCGACGGCGAGATGCAGAGGCGAAGAAGGGGACACGAGTGGGTGCCTTCCTGGAAGTCCGTACGAGGGGCCGTCCCGCGGGCGGGCGGGGCACGGCTGCTGGGGAGGTGACGGGTCAGGAACAACAGAGCGCGGCGGACACGCGCTGGAGATCGATGTGGGGCCGGGAGTGGAGATGGGCGGAGCGGAGTGTGTGCGTCACGCCGGTCACCTCCTGCTTCTGGGCGCACGACGGCGCCCGGCGGATCTCGTCATGAGTCACAACCCCGTGGCCTCACGGGATGTTCCTGGACTGCGGACCAGGAGGATCGGCGAGCGGCGGCGCAGGGTGAAGCCGATGGACTCGTAGAGCCGGATCGCGTTCGCGTTGTCCGCGGCCGCGTGCAGGAACGGGGTGTCACCGCGCTCCCGGATGCCCGCGGCGACCGCGCGGACCAGCCGAGTGGCCAGGCCCCGGCCGCGGTGGGCGGGGTCGGTGCAGACGGCGCTGATCTCGGTCCAGCCGGGCGGCCGCAGCCGCTCGCCCGCCAGGGCGATCAGGCGTCCCTGGTCCCGGATGCCGAGGTAGGTGCCGAGTGCGATGGTCCGTTGGAGGAAGGGGCCCGGCCGGGTGCGGGCTACCAGGTCCAGGATCTCCGGCACGTCGCCGGGGCCGAGCCGTACCGCCTCGGGGTCGGGTTCGGCCCGCAGCGCGGTGTCGACGAGCTGGACGCCCTCCCCCATGGCCTTGAGGGCATGGGAGGTACCCCCACCCCCGCCGACGATCTCCCACCCTTCGGGGACCGTGTCGACGGGCTTGATCCGTACGGTGGTTCCCGGGCCGACGAGTGTGTGCAGGTCGGCCCACGCGGCCGGGTCGGCGGGATCGGCGAGTGCGGCGAAGGCGTAGACGTCGGCCGGGTAGCGCGCGGCGCGGCCGACGCGTTCGGCGAGGTGTGCGTGCGGGCCGTCGAGGGCGGCCCATACGGCGTTGTCGAGGACGGAGGTGTCGAGTGCGGTGTCCCCCGAGGGGGCTCCGCCGCTGCGGACTTCGGTCTGCTGAACCACGGAGGCGGAGTCCCCTTCTCGATCGGCGTGCGGGTACGGCGGGCTGATCGGTGAGGCGTCAGGAGTTGTCGAGCGGCAGCCCGGGCGGGTTGACCTCCGACTTGGTGACGGCGTCGTTGGAGAGGTTCCACGCGGCGAGCCACTTGGCGTACTGGCCGTTGTCGATCAGGTGGTTGATCGCGTCGGCGAGGGGCTTGGCGAGGCCGCTGTCCTTCTTCGCGGTCGCCGCGATCAGACCCTGGAGTGTTTCTCCGGCACCGGAGAACTGACCGGCGATCTTGGTCGGGCTGGGCGTGCTCGCGGTCTGGGTCGCGTGGTAGGAGAGGTTCGGGCTGGGGCCGAAGTAGGCGTCGATCTTGCCGCTGTTGAGGGCCAGATAGAGGCTGGCACTGTCCTGGAAGTACTTGATGGTCAGCTTCTTGCCCTCCTTCTTCAGCTTGCTCTGCCACTCCAGCAGGATCCGCTCCTGGTTGGTGCCGGCGCCGACCGAGACGGTCGTGCCCGCGAGGGCCTCGTAGTCGCCGTCGAAGTTCCACTTCGCGGTCTTGAGCGTCTCGAAGGCGAGGTCGTCCTTGCGGTAGGAGGCGAACTCGTACTTCTTCTTGCGTTCCTCGGTGTCGGTGATGTTGGAGAAGCCGACGTTCACCTTGCCGCTGTCGATGCCGACGAAGAGGTTCTCCCAGGTGAACTGCTTGACCTCGGGCTTGAGGCCGAACACGGCGGCGACCAGGCGGGCCAGGTCGGACTCGGAGCCGGTGAGGGTCTTCTGGTCGCTGCCGATGTAGCCCAGCGGCGGGGCTCCGGAGGGGAGGGTGCCGGAGCCGATGACGAGCTTGCCGCTCTTCTTGACCGCGTCGGGCAGTTCGGCGCTGATGGACTTGACCTCGGAGACCTTGAGGGCGGTCTCCTTGGCGGCACCGTTGGACAGCCGGCCCACGGTGACCGTGC
Source organism: Streptomyces sp. NPDC031225 (assembly GCF_055570355.1). Classification (NCBI taxonomy): domain Bacteria; kingdom Bacillati; phylum Actinomycetota; class Actinomycetes; order Kitasatosporales; family Streptomycetaceae; genus Streptomyces; species Streptomyces sp. NPDC031225. Next base: position 237,667 of record NZ_JBVIHJ010000005.1, read on the forward strand.
CGGCGCTGTCGGTCGTCCGGGTGGCGGCGTCGCTGTCACCACCGCAGGCGGTGAGCCCGGTGGCGAGGGTGGCGACGGCGATCGCCGCGGTGATGCCGCGTATCAGACTGCGCCGGGAGGGGTGAATGGGCATGGCTGTCCTTAGGAGTCGGGCTGAAAAGGGGCGAAGGGGGCGAGCGGGGTTCAGAGGACCTTGCTCAGGAAGTCCCGGGTCCGCTCGTGCCGCGGTTTGTCGAGGACCTCGGAGGGCGGGCCCTGCTCGACGACGCGGCCGCCGTCGATGAAGACGACCCGGTCGGCGATCTCGCGGGCGAAGCCGATCTCGTGGGTGACGATGACGAGGGTGGTGCCGCTGGTGGCCAGGTCCTTGATGACCGCGAGGACTTCACCGACGAGTTCGGGATCGAGGGCCGAGGTCGGCTCGTCGAAGAGGATCACGCCGGGGCGCAGGGCGAGGGCCCGGGCGATGGCCACGCGCTGCTGCTGGCCGCCCGACAACTGGCGTGGGTAGGCGTTGGCCTTGTCGGCGAGGCCGACCCTGTCGAGGAGTTCGCGGGCCAGTTCCTGGGCCGCCGCCCTGGCGAGCTTCCCGGTCGCCACCGGGGCGGCTGCCACGTTGTCGAGCACGGTCAGGTGCGGGAAGAGGTTGAAGTTCTGGAAGACGAACCCGATGCGGCTGCGCTGGGTCAGGATCGCGCGTTCGCTGAGCTCCTTGAGGCGGTCGCCCTGCCGACGGACGCCGATCAGCTCGTCGTTGACGCTGACGTGGCCGATCTCCGGTTTCTCCAGGTGGTTGATGACCCGCAGCAGGGTGGACTTCCCGGAGCCGGACGGGCCGAGGATCACGGTGACCTCGCCGGGGCGAACGGTGAGGTCGACACCGTCCAGGACGCGGTGCGTGCCGTACCACTTGTGCACGCCGTGCACTTCGAGCGCGACGGGCGTGATGTCGGTGACGGTCATACGGCGGTCTCCCTGCGGATGCGGGCCCCGAGACCGGTGACGCCGGCCCGTAGCTTCTGGAGCGGGGTCGGTGGCAGGGAGCGCGTGGCGCCCCGGGCGTAGTACCGCTCGACGTAGAACTGGACGACGGAGACGGCGCTGGTCAGGATCAGGTACCAGACGGTGGCGACCAGCAGCAGGGGCACGATGTCGCCGGGATAGGTGGAGCCCATGGACTGCACGGTGCCGAACAGGTCGAGCAGGGAGACGTAGAAGACCAGCGAGGTGCTCTTGATGAGGCCGATGAGCTGGTTGACGTAGTTCGGGGTGATGGAGCGCAGCGCCTGCGGGAGGACGATCCTGCGGAACTGGTAGCCCTTCGGCAGGCCCAGCGCGGCGGCCGCTTCGTGCTGGCCCTGGTCGACCGAGAGGATGCCGCCGCGGACGACTTCCGCCGCGTACGCCGCCTCGTTGAGGCTGAGGCCGATCACCGCGATGACCATGTCGGTGGCGAGCCTGGACTCGTCGAAGGAGAAGAAGGCCGGCCCGAAGGGGACGCCGACACTCAACGTCCTGTACAGGGCGGAGAAGTTGTAGAGGAACAGCAGGAGCACGATCAGCGGTATCGAGCGCAGCGCCCAGACGTAGGTCCAGCTCACCGCGCGCAGCACCGGGCTCCTGGAGAGCCTGGCCAGAGCAAGCAGGACTCCGCCCAGGAGCCCCAGCACCGCGCTGTAGGCGGTGACTTCGAGGGTGATGAGGAGCCCGTCGAGGACGGTCGGCCGCAGGAACCAGTAGCCGAACCGGTCCCACTGGTAGAAGGGGTTGGTCGCCAGGCCGTGGACGAACTGGGCCGCCAGGACCAGGACTACGGCGGTGGCGATCCAGCGTCCCGGCCGCCGGAGCGGCAGAACCCGCTGTGCGGCGAGGGGTTGTGACGGGGTGTCGGTCTGCGGCGGCGCCTCCGTGACGGAGACGGCGGCGCCCGGGGGTTCACTCATGCGGGGGCTCCGGCGGAGTCGGGGTGCCCCGGAGGCGCGGCGGACACGGCGTACTACGGGGGTAGGACGCGGACGCGCGGGCACCGGGGCTGGGCGGGTGACGGCACACGGCGAGCGGCGCGGTGTTCGTCAGGAACGCGGGGGCTGCGGAGGAAGAACGTCAGCCCTGACAGCGGGCACGGCCCGGTGCGGTACACAGTGCGCTGCTGACTCGGAGGAGATCGACGCTCCGGTCGGCCACGAGCACGTCAGTGTACGGCTGTACGCAGCTCTGGGAGCGGCGCGTGGCCGTCCTGGAGGCTGCGTACATGTCCGTCACCGTGCTCTTCCGGCCCTTCGGGCCCTCGCGCTTACCGAAACGTGATCCGGTCCGGTCGTCACCTGGGGCACCCCACCGCGGAGCGAGGGTTGCCGGTCAGCAAGCCAGGGCTTGTCGCTGACACTCATGACCGTTCTGAGCCGTAGTTAAGACAAATGCCCGAACGAATGTCAATGCTGGTCCGTCAGTTGAAACGGGTCCGTCAGCCGAACCGGTCAGGACGTGCGGCCGGTGTGCGCCGCCCAGTCCAGGATCTGCACGGCGGCTCCGGCGGCCTCCAGGCCCCGGCACCGGGCGTGGTGGCGGCGGGCGATGCCGTCGAGGTCGAGGTGGGTGCCGAAGGCCGGGTGCGCGGCCAGGCGGCGGGCGTACGCCCACAGGGTGGGGTGGCCGGCGATGCGCTGCACCGCGGCGGCGTCCAGGTGGTCGCGGTGCACGGTGTCGAGCTGGACCAGGGTGACCCACAACTCGACGTCGGCGGCGGTGACGTGATCCCGGATCAGGTACTCCCGCCCCGTGAGCCAGCGCTCCAACGAGCCCAGGGAGTCCAGCAGTTGCTCCAGCGCGGCGGCACGCTCGTCCTCGTCGCCGCCCGCGGACCCGGCGTGCTGGGCGGACCGCCCGATGCCCGCACACATCCGCTCGACGGCCTCGGTCTCCGACTCCGCCCCGCACGGGTACAGCGCCGGGCGGCCGCCGCCGAAGTGCCGGGCCAGGTCACGGGTGATGTCGGGGGCGTGGGTGCTGACGATCCGTCCCGACCAGGCGTCGCTGAGCACCGGCGCGACGGCCGCTCCGGTGTACCGGTGCGCGCTGGCCTCGTAGAGCGGGCGCAGTGCGGAGTGTCCCCCGTCGGGACAGTCGGGGACCGGGTCCAGGAAGGTCACGGGACAGACGTCGTCGAGTCCGAGCAGGCTGTGCACGACGGCGATGCGCAGGCCGTCGGCACAGGCGGCGGCCAGATGGAGCCGGTAGCGCAGCGGCACGGCGTAGTGGCCACTGCGCGCGTCCTGGCCGATCCGGCCGCGGAAGGCGGGGGCCGGGTGGGTGGTGGGGACGTGGGCGAGCGGTGTGACGGTCATGGGTCTCCCCGGGGTGTCGGTGCGCAGACGTACGCGCGGCGGAAGCGTCGTCGGGCGGGAACAGACGGCCGTCCCCGTGCGTGACGGCGGGGGTGTGCCGTGCGGGCACGGAACGAGGTCGGGAGCGGCGGGCTCAGCCCAGGGGCCTGATGGCGCTGCAGACCCGCTGCAGATCGATGTGCCGGCGGGAGGTCAGAAGGGGCGACGGCCGAGAGGTACGGCTCACTCGGCCGACGGCCGGTTCAAGGCGCCCCATGTTTCCCTACCTGTTCACTAGGATTCCCATCTGGAGTGTCGATCTGTCACGGGCGCACGTCAAGAGGGCGTCCAGTGGGCGGGCAGGGGTGCGGCTGATCACCGTGTCCGGCAGCGCTCTCCTGTGCCGACCGTTCTCCCGGTCAGTGCGACTCGCGGCTGACCTCCGAGCCGCTGGAGCCGAGGAGGAAGTCCAGGTCGGCACCGGTGTCCGCCTGTTGGACGTGGTCGACGTACAGCCGCTCCCAGCCCCGCCTCGGGTCGGCGAAGCCCTCGACGGTGGCCGCGTTCGGGGTGCGCGCGGCGAGTTCGGCTGCGGGCACCTCCAGGTCGATGCGGCGGGCCTGTACGTCGAGGCTGATGACGTCTCCGGTCCGTACGAGCGCGAGCGGCCCGCCCGCCGCCGCCTCCGGGGCCACATGCAGCACGACGGTGCCGTACGCCGTGCCGCTCATCCGGCCGTCGCAGACGCGGACCATGTCCCGCACCCCCTGCTCCAACAGCTTCGTGGGGAGCGGCATGTTGGCCACCTCGGGCATGCCCGGGTAGCCCCTCGGGCCGCAGCCGCGCAGCACCAGTACGGAGTCGGCGTCGACGTCGAGGTCCGGGTCGTCGACGCGGGCGTGGAAGTCCTCGATGCTGTCGAAGACGACCGCGCGGCCCCGGTGGCGCAGCAGATGCGGTGAGGCCGCCGCGGGTTTGACCAGGGCTCCGTCAGGGGCGAGGCTGCCGCGCAGGACCGCGATGCCGCCCTCCTCGACCAGGGGCCGGGCCCGGGTCCTGATCACCTCGGCGTCCCAGATCGGGGCGTCGTCGAGATGGTCCACCAGCGGTTTCCCCGTGACGGTCAACGCCTCGGGGTCCAGGAGGTCGGCGACCTCGCGCAGCACGGCGAGCAGACCGCCGGCCCGGTGGAAGTCCTCCATGAGGAAACGTCCGGCGGGCTGGAGGTCGACCAGGACGGGCACCCGGGAGCCGATGCGGTCGAAGTCGTCGAGGGTCAGGTCGACGCCCGACCGGCCCGCGATGGCGAGGAGATGGACGACCGCGTTGGTGGAGCCGCCGATCGCGGCCAGCGCCACGATCGCGTTGTGGAAGGACCCCTTGGTCAGAAGGGTGCTCGGGCGCCGATCGGCGGCCACCAGCTCGACGGCGAGGCGTCCGGTGCCGTGCGCGGCCGCCTGCAGCCGGCTGTCCGGGGCGGGTGTGCCGGCCACGCCGGGGACGACCGTGCCCAGGGCCTCGGCGACCAGCGCCATGGTGGAGGCGGTTCCCATGGTGTTGCAGTGCCCGCGGCTGCGGATCATCGAGGACTCGGAGCGGGTGAACTGTTCCTGGGACAGGGTGCCGGCGCGGACCTCCTCCGACAGCCGCCACACGTCCGTGCCGCAGCCCAGTGGGGTGCCGCGGAAGGTGCCGGTCAGCATGGGCCCGCCGGGCACGACCACGGCGGGCAGGTCCACCGAGGCGGCGGCCATCAGCAGGGACGGGATCGTCTTGTCGCAGCCGCCCAGCAGGACCACTCCGTCGATCGGGTTGGCCCGCAGCATCTCCTCCGTGGCCATCGCCGCCATGTTGCGCCAGAGCATGGCCGTGGGCCGCACGTTGGTCTCGCCGAGCGACACCACGGGCAGGTCGAGGGGGATGCCGCCCGCCTCGTACACGCCGTCGCGGACGGACCTCGCCACCTCGTCCAGGTGCGCGTTGCAGGGCGTCAGGTCGGAGGCGGTGTTGGCGATGGCGATCTGGGGCCGGCCGGTGAAGGCGTCGTCCGGTACCCCGCGGCGCATCCAGGCCCGGTGGATGTAGGCGTTGCGGTCCTGTCCCGCGTACCACTGCGCGCTGCGAAGCCCCATCACTGTGCTCTTTCCGGTCATCGCCACGGCGGTCTACCATCCGGAACGCGATGCAGCATACGCAGGCGTTCCACGCTTCGACAGCCCCCGTCCCGCACGGAGCGGAGGGTGACCGGCTCACGGGGTCGGACCGGGTCCTCGCCGTACTCGGGGAACTCGCCCTGCCGCCGGCGTAGCGGACTCCGCCGCGAACGCTGACGGCGGCCGTCGAGGAGATCCGCGAGTCGCTCGGCCCCCTGAAGAACCCCTGAGGAACCCTTGAAGGAGCCTTTCTGATGCGTGCGTTCGTCCTCACCGCACCCGGCGCGTACGCGGTGCAGGAGGTGCCGGCGCCGGTGGCCGCTCCCGGGGAGGTCGTCGTCGACGTCGAGCGGGTCGGCGTGTGCGGCACGGACCTGGAGTTCTTCACCGGGGCCATGGCCTATCTCCACCACGGACACGCCCGCTATCCGATGCGGCTGGGGCACGAGTGGGCGGGCCGGGTGCGCGCGGTCGGCCCCGGCGTCGATCCGGTGTGGGCCGGCCGCCGGGTCATGGGCGACACCATGCTCGGCTGCGGCACCTGCCGCCGCTGCCTGCGCGGACGGCAGCACGTCTGTGAGAAGCGGGAGGAGGTGGGCATCCGGGGTGCCCGTGCGGGGGCGCTGGCGGAACAACTCGCCGTACCCGCAAGCTCCTTGCACGTACTGCCCGACTCCGTGGACCCCGTGCTCGGCGCGCTGGTCGAACCGGGTGGCAACGCCCTGCGGGCCGCGCGGGCCACCGGCGCCGGGCCGGGTGACCGGGTCCTGGTGCTGGGGCCGGGGACCATCGGTCTGCTGGTCGCGATGTTCGCCCGGGCCGCCGGTGCGGAGGTGCATCTGATGGGCTCCACCGAGTCCTCCCTCGCCTTCGCGCGCTCACTTGGCTTCGCGCATGCCTGGCGCGAGGACAGCGTGCCGGATCTGCCCTTCGACGCGGTCGTCGACGCCACCAACGCGGCTCATCTGCCCGCGCTGGCCCTGGAGTCGGTGGAGCCCGGCGGGCGGCTCGTGTACATCGGGCTGGCGGGCGTGCCGAGCGGGATCGACACCCGCGCGCTCGTGCTGAAGGACGTGACGGCGGTGGGTGTCCTGTCGGCCTCCCCGGGCCTCGACGCCACGATCAAGGCGTACGCCGAGCGGACCGTCGACCCGAGGCCGCTCGTGGCCGCGACCGTCGCGCTGGACGCGATCGGCACCGTGCTCGCGGGAGGGCGCCCGCCCGGCGCCGGTCCTGGCCCGAAGATCCACGTCGACCCGGGCGTCGGCTGATCCGGCCGTCGACCGACCGGGCCTCGACCGACCGGGCCTCGACTGATCCCGCCACCCATGAGACTGTGCTGAAACGGAGGCTGGTATTCCGTCGCCGCGGTGATCAGACTCGGTCAGCCAAGGACACCGTCGACCTGTTCGACGACACGGCATGTCCGACGAGACGAAGGATTCAGCCCGGTGACATTCAAGGTGCAGCCGACCGCCCAGGTCGACGAGACGGCGGCGATCGGCGACGGGACGACGGTCTGGGATCTGGCCCAGATCCGGGAGGACGCCCGGCTGGGCAGCGGGTGCATCGTGGGCCGGGGGGCCTATGTCGGTCCCGGGGTGCGGATCGGCGACAACGTGAAGCTCCAGAACTACGCACTGGTCTACGAGCCTGCCGTGCTCGGCGACGGGGTGTTCGTCGGCCCGGCGGCGGTCCTCACCAACGACTACTTCCCGCGCTCGGTGGACCCTGAAGGCCGTCTCAAGCGCGGTGGCGACTGGGAGGCCGTGGCCGTCGTGGTGGCCGAGGGGGCGTCGCTCGGGGCCCGTTCGGTGTGTGTGGCGCCGGTCCGCGTCGGCCGGTGGGCACTGGTCGCGGCGGGGGCCGTGGTGACCCGGGACGTGCCGGACCACGCTCTCGTGGCCGGTGTTCCGGCGCGCCGGATCGGCTGGGTGGGCCGGGCCGGCGTACGACTGGTCGAGCGGGAGGGGGAGCCGGGCGGCTGGGAGTGCCCCGAGACGGGTGCACTGTACGACGAGAAGGGCGGCGAACTCGTCGAGCGCACATGACTCAGGTTTCCGCCAAATCGCAAATCTTCGAACATTCACCGGCATAACATGTGTGCGATCTGTGCAGATCAAGCACAATGAGCACACTAGCCAGTAGGGCCCAGGGGGGTTACCGGGTGGAAACACCCATGCCTGAAACCAGGAGCGGCATCAGCTCCGACGCCTGACGTCAGCCATGCCTTCCACCGCCCGGCCGTCCACGCCGCGGCGCTCACAAGTCTGCGCAAAAACAGGGGGGTTGGGGTGCCCAACCGATGACCATCACACGTCTGGCCGCGCTCGGTCGTGAAGAACCGACGCTGCTTCCACTCGCCCGGCGGCTGCTCGCCGTCGCCGAGTCGGGGCTGCCGTCGATGCTGCTGCCCGGCGGTGAGGCCTTCGCCTTCACCATGGCCGGACGGCAGACTCCCAGCGGTTCCTGGAACCTGGAACAGCGCGGGACCAGCACCCGGTACGCGGCGATCACCGCGCTGGGCGTCCGGTACCTCCCGGAGGACCGCCAGCGCGCGGTGCTCGGCGGGCGCAGTGCCGAGGAGTTCACCGGGCTGCTGATCGAGTCGCTGCCCGGGGTCGCGAACCTCGGTGACGCGGCGCTCATCGCCTGGGCCGCCGCCGAGACCGGGCACCCGAAGCTGTCCGACGCGCTGGCGCGGATGGACGCCCTGGACGAGGAGGACCGCCCGCAGTACACCGTCGAGGCGGCGTGGGTGCTGTCCGCCCTGGCGGCGGCCCGGGACACGACCGATGTGGAGAGACGTTTCTCCGCAGCTCGCGACCGTCTGCTGCGAGCCCGGATCGGGGACAGCCCGCTCTTCCCGCACGCCACCGGCCCCGGCCTGGTGCCCTGGTACCGGTCGCACGTGAGCTGCTTCGCCGACCAGACGTACCCGCTCCAGGCCCTGGCCCGCGCCCACGCGAGCGACGGGGCCGGCGATCCGGAGGCGCTGGCCGCCTCCGAGGCGTGCGCGGCACGCATCTGTGAGCTCCAGGGCGACGGCGGTCAGTGGTGGTGGCACTACGACGCGCGCACCGGCGGTGTCGTGGAGGGCTACCCGGTCTACAGCGTCCACCAGCACGCGATGGCGCCGACCGCCCTGTTCGATCTCACCGATGCCGGCGGCAGCGACTTCGGCGCGGCGATCCGCAAGGGTCTGCGCTGGATGACGGAGGTGCCCGAGCTGGCCGCCGGGACCGCGGAGTCGATGATCCTCGACGAGCTCGGCGTCACCTGGCGCAAGGTCTACCGGGGCGACCCGAAGAAGGCCGTGCGCGCCGCCCGGGGACTGGGCACCCGAGTCGTTCCGGGCCTGCGGCTGAAGTCCCTGGACCGGGTGTACCGCCCGCTGTCCGTGGACCGCGAATGCCGGCCGTACGAGTTCGGCTGGATGCTGTACGCCTGGCAGGGGGGACGAATATGAGCGAGCGCCGGACCCTGTTCGGGGTCGAACTGGACCCGCTGACCATGGACCAGACCGTCGAGCGCTGCCTGGAAGCGGTCCGCGACGGCAGACAGCTGGAGATCGGCGTGGTGAACGCCGCGAAGCTGGTGAACATGCGGCGCGACCCCCGGCTCGCCGAGGCCGTGTCGGGCTGCGATCTCGTCGTCGCCGACGGCCAGGCCGTGGTGTGGGCCGGACGCGTCCTGCGTGCCCCGCTTCCGGAGCGGGTGGCCGGTATCGACCTGTTCCTGCGGCTGCTGGCCGAGGCGGAGTCGGCGGGGATCTCCGTGTACTTCCTGGGGGCCAAGGAGGAGGTGCTGCAGGAGATGCTGCGCCGGGTCGCCGACCGCTTCCCGGGTCTGAAGGTGGCCGGCAGTCGCCACGGCTACTTCGACGACTCCCAGCAGGAGGCCATCGCGGGCGCGATCGCCGACAGCGGCGCCCAGATGCTGTTCCTCGGCATGACCTCGCCGAAGAAGGAGATCTTCACCGCCGCCTACGGCGAACGCACCGGCGCCCGCGTCGTGCACGGCGTCGGCGGCTCCTTCGACATCCTGGCCGGGGTGACCAAACGGGCCCCCGCCGCCTGGCAGCGGCTCGGGGTCGAGTGGCTCTACCGCGCGCTCCAGGAGCCGCGCCGGCTGGGCAAGCGCTATGTCACCACCAACACCGCCTTTCTTGTCATGACGGCGCGGGAGTTCATCCGGCTCACCCCGTCGACCGCTTCCGCGAACAGAGGTAACTGATGCGTGTCGTCGTGGTTGGACAGGGATACGTGGGCCTGCCGCTGGCCATCCGGGCCGCCGAGGTCGGACACGAGGTGATCGGCTACGACGTCGACTCCCGGCGGGTCAAGAGCCTGGCCGCCGGTGAGTCCTTCGTCGAGGACGTCACCTCGGAGCGGATCCGCGCGGCCCTGGACAGCGGTGCGTACCGCCCGAGCGAGTCGGCCCGTGACTGCGGCGGCTTCGACGTCGCCGTCGTGACCGTGCCCACCCCGCTGCACGAGGGCACGCCCGACCTGCGGTACATCCGCGAGTCGGCGGTCACCCTCGCCCGATATCTGAGACCCGGGGCGATCGTCGTCCTGGAGTCGACCACCTATCCCGGTACCACCCAGGAGATGTTCGCCCCGATCCTGGAGGACGGCTCGGGCCTGACCGCGGGCACCGACTTCCACCTGGGCTACAGCCCCGAGCGGATCGACCCCGGCAACACGGTGTGGGGTTTCCAGCAGACCCCGAAGGTCGTGGCGGGGGTCAACGAGGCCTCGCTCAAGGCCGTCCAGGACTTCTACGCCGAACTCGTCGACACCACCGTGCCGGTGGGCTCGCCGAAGGAGGCCGAGCTGGCCAAGCTCCTGGAGAACACCTTCCGGCACGTGAACATCGCGCTGGTCAACGAGATCGCGATGTTCGCCCACCATCTGGACATCGACGTCTGGCAGGCCATCGACGCGGCCTCCACCAAGCCCTTCGGCTTCATGAAGTTCACGCCCGGCCCCGGCGTCGGCGGCCACTGCCTGCCGATCGACCCCTCCTATCTGTCCTGGCGGGTGCAGCGCGAACTCGGGCAGAGCTTCCGCTTCGTGGAACTGGCCAACGACATCAACAACCACATGCCCGAGTACGTGACGCGCCGCGTCAGCGACCTGTTCAACGAGCGACGCCGCTCCGTGAACGGTTCTCGCGTCCTGCTGCTGGGCCTGGCCTACAAGAAGAACACCGGCGACGCCCGTGAGTCGCCCGCCCTGCGCATCTCGCAGCTGCTCCTCGACATGGGGGCCCAGGTCAGGGCCGCCGACCCGCACGTCGTGGAGAGCCTGCCGGTGGACACCCGGCTGGTGCGGGTCGAACCGACGCCGGAGGAACTGGCGTCCGCCGACGTGGTGGTCCTGCTCACCGACCACGACAGCTTCGACTACAACCTCATCGCCGAACACGCCCCCCTGGTCCTCGACTGCCGGCGCCGACTGCCGTCCGGACCCACGATCGAGGTGCTCTGAACCATGCCGCGCATCGTCTGCGTCGCCGGGGCCCGCCCCAACTACATGAAGATCAAACCGGTGATGGACGCCCTGGAGAGCCGGGGCGCCGAGGTGATCCTCGTCCACACCGGCCAGCACTACGACCCGGCCATGAACGACGTGTTCTTCGCCGACCTGGGCATCCGCCCGCCCGACCGCTTCCTCGGCGTCGGCTCCGGCAGCCACGCCGAGCAGACCGGACGCGTGATGACCGCGTTCGAGCCCCTGCTCGCCGAGCTGTCCCCGGACATCGTCGTCGTGGTCGGCGACATCAACTCCACCCTGGCCTGCGCCCTGGTCACCGCGAAGGCCGGGCCCCTGCTCGCCCATGTCGAGTCCGGTCTGCGCAGCCGGGACTGGAGCATGCCGGAGGAGGTCAACCGCGTCGCCACCGACCGGGTGAGCGACTACCTGCTGGCCCCCTCCCCCGACGCCGCCGAGAACCTGCGCGCGGAGGGGTACCGGGACGACCAGATCCACCTCGTCGGCAACGTCATGATCGACACGCTGCTGGTCAACCTGGAGCGGGCCAGGGCCTCCGACGTCCTCGACCGGTACGGACTGACCCGGGGCGAGTACGGCCTGGTCACGCTGCACCGCCCGGCCAACGTCGACGACCCCGAGGTTCTCACCGGGCTGCTGAAGGCGCTCGGCGAGATCGCCGGCCGGCTGCCGTTGCTGCTGCCCGTGCATCCGCGCGCGGCCGGCCGGCTGGCCGAGATCGGCGTACCCGGCGGCATCCAGCTGGTGCCGCCCGCCGGGTACCTGGACTTCATCGCGCTCCAGGACGCCGCCCGTGTCGTGCTGACCGACTCGGGCGGCATCCAGGAGGAGACCACCGCGCTGGGCGTGCCGTGCGTGACCCTGCGGGACAACACCGAGCGGCCCATCACCGTCGAGCAGGGCACCAATGTGCTGGCCGGCCGGGATCCGGCACGGATCGTGTCCGTCGTCGGCCAGGTGCTCGACGGACCGCCCGCGCCGCGTCGGCCCGACCTGTGGGACGGCCACGCCAGTGACCGGATCGCCGAGGTGCTGCTGGAGGGAGGCACGGCGAACACCCGACCGAGACCCACCGACCGAACGTTCCCCATATGATCCGCTTGCGACACTTGCTCGACGAACGTTTGGCCGTAAGGGGGGACCACCATGGATCTCGCTGAGATCTTCCGGGTGATGCGCAGGCGCTGGTACGTCCTGCTGCCGGGACTGCTGCTGACCATCGGCATGACGGTCGCCGTGGCGGTGACCGTCCCGGTCACCTATCAGTCGCAGAGCACGGTGGTCCTGCTGAACTCCGAGAAGGCCACCAAGGCCTACGACGGCAACCCCTTCCTCAGCACCCAGACCTCGCTCACCGGCATGGCCGACAGCCTGGCCCGCAACCTCAACTCCGATGCGTCCCTGCGGGAGCTCAAGTCCCGCGGTGCCACCGGCACGTTCGAGTCCAAGCTCGCCGACAACGCCCAGGGCCCGCTCATGTGGCTCACGGTGACCGGCACCGACAAGAAGGCCGTCCTGAAGTCGGACCGCATCCTCACCGCGTTCGCCGACGAGCGGCTGGTGCAGTTCCAGAAGCAGCAGAAGGTCACGACGAACGCCAGCATCCGCATGGCGACGATCGTGGCCCCGCAGAACCCGACCGCGCAGACCAAGACCCGGCTCGAGTACATGGTCATGGTGGGGGCCCTGGGGCTGGTCCTCAGCCTGGTCGCCACCTTCTACGTGGAGGCACGCCGGCGGCCGCGCACTCCGGTGGAGCCGGAGGAACCCGCCCAGCCGGCCGCCGATCCCCCGCCGGCGACCACGGAGGAGTCGGTCGCCGAGCAGACCATGGCCCTGCGGACGCCGCCCAGTTGGTCGCGGCCCACCGAGAGGACGCGTGCCACGGAGCCGAGGGGCGGGCGGTCCGTCATGACCGTGGCGCCCGCCGCCGAGGCGCTCGACGAGGAGTCGACACATGGACAGCGTTCGCACACCGGACAGCGAGAGATCTGAGGCGGGCGAAGCTTCCGGGACGAACGACGCCGAACCCTCTCCCTCCCTCGGCACCAAGGTCCGTTCCGCGGCCCGCTGGAGCCTGATCAACACCCTGGTCATGCGCCTCGGCAACTTCGCCACCGGCATCGTGCTGGCGCGGTTCGCCCTCGGCCCCGCGGAGTGGGGCGTCTACGGCATCGCCCAGACCGTGCTCCTGGTCCTGCTCTCCGCGAACGAACTGGGCGTAGGACTCGCCATCATCCGCTGGGAGGGCGACCCGCGCCGCTTCGCACCGACGGTCCTGACGCTGAGCGTCCTGTCCAGCGGTCTGCTGTACGTCGCCCTGTTCGTCTCGGCGCCGACGGTGGCCGCACTGCTCGGCTCACCCGATGCCTCGGGCGTCCTGCGGGTCATGTGCCTGTGCCTGGTGATCGACGCGGTGGCACATGTGCCGGCCGGCATCCTGACCCGGGAGTTCGCCCAGGGCAGGCGGATGGTCATCGACGCGCTCAACTTCGTCCTCAGCACCGCCGTGACCCTGGTGCTCGCCTTCGCCGGCTGGGGTGCGATGAGCTTCGCCTGCGGTGCGGTCGTGGGCAACGTCGCGGCCCTCGTCGGCTGCGCCTGGGCCGTCCCCGGCACCCTGCGGTTCGGCTGGGACCGCGAACAGGCCCGCGCCCTGCTGAAGTTCGGGCTCCCCCTGGCCGGCGCGAGCCTGCTCGCGCTCGCCGTCGTCAACGTGGACACCATGGTCGTGGGCTCCTCCCTCGGCCAGATCTCGCTGGGTTTCTACGTCCTGGCGTTCAACATGTCCGGCTGGCCGGTGCGCGTCATCTCCGAGGCGGCCCGCCGGGTCTCCTTCGCCGGCTTCTCCCGGCTGGCCGACTCACCACAGGCACTGGCCCAGGGCTTCAGCCGCGCCCTGGGCGTCCTGGTCACCGGTACCGTCCCGCTGTGCGTGCTGCTGGGCGGCCTCGCGGCCCCCGTCATCCACCTCGTGTACGGCGGCAAGTGGCTGCCCGCCGCCGAGGCGCTGCCGTGGCTGATGGCCCTCGGCCTGATCCGCATCGTCTGCGAACTCGCCTACGACTGTCTCGTGGCGGTCGGTCAGCGCCGCTCACTCATCCTCGTCCAGGGGCTGTGGGTGGCCGCCCTCGTCCCGGTCCTGATCGTCGGCGCACGCCACGGCGGCATCGTCGGCGTCTCCCAGGGCCATGTCCTGGTCGGCGCCGGGCTCGTCGTGCCCGTGTTCCTCTACGCCCTCGCCCGCGCCGGAATCGGCCTCGCCCACATCGCCAGGGCCTGCGCCTGGCCTTTCCTCGGGGGCGCGGCGATGGTCCTTGTGCTCCTCGGCGCGAAGCGGCTGCTCGGTGACGACACGCTCGCGCTGTTCGTCATCGGCGCCACCGCCCTGGCCTGTTACGTGGTGTGCGTGCTGCCCAGCCGTCGCTTCCTTCTCGGCTCCCGGACACCGGAGGCCGTATGACCCGGGAGACCGTACGGACCCGGAGACCTCATGACCTCGCAGACCGTACGACCCCGGGAGACCGTATGAACAGGCTCCGCCGGCTGCTCGTCGGCCTGGCCCTGCTGCTGACGGCCGCGTGCTCCTCGGGCGGCGGCGACACCGCCGATCCGGCGCCCACCCCGAGTCCCAGGGTCTCCGTCGCACCCACACCGTCCCGAAGCCCCTCGGCCTCCCCGAGCCCGAGCCCCAGCCCCAGTGCCTCGACGCCGTCCCGGACGCCCAAGGCCTCCGCCGCCCCCAGCTCCCCGGGCACGGCCCACGCGAACACCGCCGCGCCCGTGCAGGCCGGTTTCCCCGACGCCCGCACCACCGGCCCCCGCGTCGCACTCAAGCCCCGCGCCGCCGGGAACATGAGTGTCACCACCGACGGGGCCGTCATCAGGGGCCAGGACATCACCGGCTCGCTCGACGTCTACGCGAACAACGTGACGGTCATCGACAGCAGGATCACCTCCACCAACTGGTGGGGAATCAACCTGCGCCCCGGCTTCAGCGGGTTGAGGGTCCTGCACACCACCATCACCGCGATCCCGGGCAAGGGCCCGGACAACGGTGGCGTGGACTACGCCGTCTCCAACATGGGCAACAGCTCCATCGAGGTCGGCTGGTGCGACATCTCCGTCTTCGGCAACGCCCTCTCCATGGGCCAGGGGTACCTCCACGACAACTACGTCCACGGTCTGGTCCCCTTCCGCAACGCCGGCGGCGAGTGGCAGCACACGGACGCGGTGATCAGCGGCGGGGGCAGCACGGGCAAGCTGGTCATCCGGCACAACACGCTGCTCAACGTCGTCCCGGTCGACCAGGGGGCCTCCGCAGCCGTCGGCCTGTTCGCCGACACCGGCCATGTCTCCAACACCGTCATCGACGGCAACCTGCTGGCCGGCGGGGCCTACGCCCTGTACGGGGGCGGCGACGGCGCCACCGGGATCACCGTCACGAACAACGTGTTCTCCAGCCGGTACCACCGCTACTCCGGCGTCTACGGGGCCGTCACCGCCTGGAACGCCGGCGGGGCGGGCAACGTCTGGCGCAACAACCGGTTCTCCGACGGCACCCCCATCACCCCCGAACCGGCAGGCTGAGGAAGAGGATCATGCGACGCATCGCCCGCGCCCCCTGGGAGTTCCTCAAGGGCGCCTTCGGCTGGCTCGTCCTGTTCGAGCTGCGCAACAAGGTCCTCCTCCTGCCCTCCGCGGTGCGGCTGCGCCGTCTGGAGACCTCCGAGGTCGATCGGCTCTCGGCTGCCCTCGGCCCGGTTCCGGACGCCCTCGTGGCCACCGTCATCGCCACCCACCGCCGTCCCGACGCGCTGCGGGCCGCGGTCGCCTCGGCGCTGGCCCAGACGGTTCGCGACCAGGTCGTCATCGTCGTCGACGACGGCGCCGGACTGCCCGAACTCCCGGACGATCCAAGGCTGTTCGCCGTCTCGCTGGCGCGCAACACCGCCGTGGCGGGGGTCGTGCGCAACGTCGGCATCCGCCTCAGCCGGTCGCGGTACGTGGCCTTCCTGGACGACGACAACCTGTGGGAACCCGACCATCTGGAACGGGCGTTGGCGGTTCTGCAGGCCCCCGGCGGACCGGACGGCGTCTACACCGCGCTGCGCCGGGTCCTGCCGGACGGGACCGAACGGGACGTCCTGTCCGTGCCGTTCGACCGCCACCGGGCCGCGCGGGAGTCCTTCCTGGACACCAACGCGTTCGTCGCGCGGCGCGACGCCTCCCTGCACTTCAGCCGTCTGCGCCGCACACCCGAGGTGCTTCCGCGCGAGGACTGGGAGCTCGTGTACCGGTACAGCCGCGCCCGCACCGTGCGCCATGTGCCGCACCCCACCGTGCGCTACCTGGTCAACCCCGAGAGCTTCTACACGACCTGGTCCGGCTGAGCGGCGGCGCGCAGCGCACCCGGCTTGAGAAGTGCGGTCGCCGCCGCGCGGCTGGCCTTCCTGCCGAACGCGGCCCGGGACGCCTCGCGCAGGAACACCGCCCCCCTGAAGCACACCGTGGCGGCGGTCCCGTGGCGACGGCCGTACAAGCGCACCCGGTTGAGGGTGAGCAGCGTCCACAGCCGGGGTGAGACCTGGGAGTCGCCGCCCAGGTGAACGGCCTCGGCCGACGGCTCCAGCTGGGTGGCGTGGCCCAGGTCCCGGGCCCGCAGGCAGTAGTCGGTCTCCTCCGAGTAGAGGAAGAAGGACTCGTCCCACGGCCCGCAGGCGGCCCGGCAGTCGGCCGAGATCGCCATGAGCGCGCCGGTCGCCCAGTCCGCCCGGGTGGGCCGCCGGTAGGCGGCGGGGTCGGTGACGAGCTCACTCAGACGCGGGAAGCGCCCGGCCCGCCGGTTGCCGATGACGGCCTCGCCGAGGGCCCGCAGCACACTCGACTCCCGCCGCAGCGAGTGGTGGGGCGTGTCCCGGCCCTCTTCGTACAGCAGGGGTACGGCGATCCCGACGCCGTCGCCGAGACTGTCGACGAGACGCTTGGCGCAGCCCTGCCGCATCCGGATGTCGGGGTTGCAGATGAGAGCCGCCCCGTGCTCACCGGCGGCCTCCAGCGCCGCGTTGACGCCGGCCGCGTACCCGGCGTTGCGGCCGGTCTGCACGACGGTGGCGTCGGGGGCCAGCTTCCGCAGGACCTCGACGGTGTCGTCGGCGGAGTCGTTGTCGGCGACGACCAGCCGCCAGTCGAGTCCTGCCATGCCGTCGGGGAGGGCGGCGAGGAAGCCGGGGAGCACCTCGGCGCTGTTCCAGGTGACGACGATGACGGCGACGGGGCTCAACGGGACTCCACGAGTTGGGGAAGCCGGTCTTCGGCGGCCTGAGGAGGGACGGGCGGGATGACAGTGGCCGCCGCCTCGCGCCGGACGAAGCCCAGATAGCTGCCCCCCGCCCCCAGCACCAGGAAGAACATGCCGGCGAACATGGGGAAGCTGAGGGAGTCGAAGGTGGCGCTGCTGACCAGGGCGACCAGCGACGAGGCGAAGAACGCCTGCCCGAGTTCACGGTCGGAATCGGTGCGGGCCAGCCGCCGGATCGCCCCGCCGTGATGGATGCCGGTGACGAACAGGACGACCAGGGCGAGGAGCCCGAGCACGCCCATCTCGGCGAGGGTCAGCATGTACTGGTTGTCCGTGAAGAAGTACAGGTCAGGGGTGAAGGTGCCGAAGCCCCGCCCGAACAGCGGGTGTTCCTTCAGATAGGGCACGATCGCGCTGTACTTGACCGTCCGGGCCTGGGTGCTGCTGTCGGAGTTGGACAGGAACGACGCGAACAGGCCGGTGATCGTGCCGATCAGCCCGGGGACGAGCACCTTGAAGACGGCCACGGAAGCGGTCATCACGCCGATCGCGGCCCAGCGCCGGGCCGGCTTCCAGCGCGGCACCATCACCAGGGCCACCAGCAGCAGGCCGATGATCGAGGTCCGCGACACGGACAACGGCAGCGCGCCGCCCATCAGCAGCACCGGCCCCCAGCGGCGCAGGACGTGGAGGTGACGTCGTACCGGATCGAAGGCCTGCTGGATCGCGAAGGGCAGCAGGATCGCCAGCATGCCGGCGAACTCCAGCGGCTGGGCCGTGGTGGCCCGGGGCCGGGTGAAGGCCCCGCGGTCCATGGCGCTGACCTGGGCCACGCTGGTCTGGAGGCCGGGGATGTGGATGGAGTCGGCGATGTTGGTGGCCGCGAAGAAGTCGTAGAAGCCGAGGGCGGCGACGACGGACGCGAGGACGACCACGCGGCGCATGAGCACGTCCAGCCGGCCGCGTTCCTGCATGGCCGCCGAGGTCAGGACGACGAGCGACACCCACACCAGGTACCCGATGAGTCCGCGGTCGGCGCCGAGGACCTCCTGGTGCGAGCTCTGGCGCATCGCGTCCGCGATGTAGGCCATGAGGACGGCCGTCCCCAGCACGCACAGCGCGACCCGGACGAGCCTGGTTCCCGGCGCGGGCAGGATCCGGCCGCCGAGCCAGGTCGCGAGGTACCACAGGAGGCCGAGCAGGGCGAAGACGTTGGCCGGGGTGCCGACGCCGCCGAGGGCCGGCAGGGCGAGGTTCGACGGGATGAAGAAGGCCAGCGCCAGATAGACGGTGAGGACCGCCGTCGCGTCGACGCGACGGTTCAGCCAGCCGATCCGGGCCCGGGCGGGGGCCCGGGCCTGCGGCGGCCGGGCGGCGCTCGCGCGGCGGCGCCGCACCACCGTGACGCCCTCCATCAGGATCGACAGGAGGAACGCGCTGACGACACCCACGATGATGACGGCCGCGATGCCCTGGTAGCGGTTCTTCGACTCGGCCACCGGGGTCTGCGGCAGGACCACGGGGGCGGTCTGCACGAGATACGCGGGCGGGACCTTGGCGGCGGCCTGGAGGGCGTCGAGCTGTTCGCCGGCGAAGGCGGTCAGGATGTCGGTCTCCCTGAGCACCTTCGCCCGGTCGGTTCCGGTGACGCTCAGCACGAGGAGGGGGCTGTCGCTGTCCGGCGCGAAGCCGCTGGTGTACGGGTCCGTGACGCCCCTGCTGTGCAACTCCTTGGCCGCGTCGCTGGATTCGAGGGTCCTGATCAGCACGTCGGCCGTGACGATCAGGGAGCCGCCCGCGTTCGAGATCGGGTTGCCGAAGGTGGGGGCGAGGCGGGCGACGGCCGAGGAGTCCAGCAGCGCGACCGAACTCTGCGACTGGTAGGAGACCGGGACGGTCTCGTACAGATACGCGCCGCCGAGCAGGCTCAGGACCGTGAACGGCACCATGAAGTACCACCGTCGGCGCAGAATGGCCCATATCTCACCAATGCTCACGAACCATTCCTCCTTTCGGTGGCATCCGGCCACGTGTCCTGCCAGTATCGGGGGCGACGGAAGGAACTCACATGTCGCCCGGGAACGTCGCCGACGCGCTGCTCCGCCGCTGGTACGTGCTGGTGGTCGCGATGCTGCTGACCGCTGCCGGGGCCTACCACGTGGTGCACCCCACCCCTCAGTACGTCGGCTCCGCGGTGGTCGTGCTCAAGCCGCCGGTGACGCAGAACCAGCCCAACCAGCTCACCAACCTCCAGCCGCCGCTCGCCGTGGTCTCCTACGGCGTCGTACAGCAGCTGGAATCCCCGGCCGGGGCCAAGGAGTTGAGCGCGGCGGGCGTCCGTGGGACCTACCATCTCGTCCCCCGCAACAGCGGCACCAGCGCGACGCCCCGCTATCTGATCCCGTCCCTCCAGGTGCAGTCCCAGGCGCCCGATGCCGAGGCCGCGGTGACGGCGGTGCGCCGCATCATCGACGTCTACACCCGGCACGTCGACGCGTTGCAGTCGGCGCAGGACGTTCCCTCCGGAGGGCGGATCACCGCGACCGTCCTGACCTCCCCGAGCGCGGCCCAGGTGCAGGGCGACAGGATCCGGGGCCTGGCGGGCACGGCGCTGCTGGGCGCGGCGGGCGGCATCGTCGGCGCGCTGTGGCTGGACCGGTATCTGCAGGGCCGCCGCAAGGACGCTCCGGGGCGCCGCAGGCGCACCGAGCCGGTTCCCGCGGCGGGCTGAGCGGAACGGGTGGCTCATCAGATTCCGCGGCGCTTCCAGGACTCCCACCACAGCCACTCGCGGCCGCACTCGGCCACGGCCGACAGGATCAACGGCTGGAGGTACGGCATCGCCTTCGGGCCGATCCGCCGTCTGAGCCGCAGTGCGCGGTACTCCGGCAGGGCCCGGTAGCCCGGCAGGCACTCCTCGGCGAACGCCACGCACTCCTCGACCGGGACGACTCCGATGCGTCCCCGGTCGTAGGCCCGGTAGGCGCGGCGCAGCGCGAAGCGGGCGAGCCGGGTGTGGACCTGGTCGGCGAGCCGGTCGGCCTCGGGCAGCCGGTCGGCGCACTTGGCGAGCACCGAGTCGAAGGCCACCAGGCGCTGGCGCAGGTCGTCGAGCTGGCCGCCGAAGTCGGTGGTGGACATGTTGTTGCCGTGCACGCGGTAGAACGCCTGGTCGGCGCCGCGGATGTAGCCGACGTCGGCGTGGGCGGCCAGCCGCATCCACATCTCGATGTCGCCGGCGTGCGGAAGGTCCGGGTCGTAGCCGCCGACCTCGCGCTGGAGTCCGGTGCGGACGACGACCTCGGGCGAGGTGATGCAGCCGGTGCCTTCGCGAAAGCGCCGGTCCAGCCACCAGTGCCCGGGATAGACGACCGAACCGGTGCTCTGCGTCCGGGCCGCCGGCAGCGGACCGCCGTGCTGGAAGCGCAGCGGGCGGCCGTAGGCGAAGCCGGCCTCGGGATGGGCGTCCAGGAGGGCGGCGGCCCGTACCAGTGCGCCCGGGACCAGCCGGTCGTCGGCCGAGAGGAGGGCCACGTAGTCGCCGTCGGCCCACTCCAGCAGGCCCTCGTTGTACGTGGCGATGTGGCCCTTGTTCGTTTCGTGGACGTGCACCTCGATCCGCGGGTCGGAGGCGGCCAGCTTGAGCGCGGCCTCCGCCGAGTCGTCGGGCGAGGCGTCGTCGATGATGAGGACCCGGACGTCGACGCCGTCCTGCTCGTCCAGGACGCTGCTCACGCAGTCGGCCAGGAAGTGGCCGTACTTGTAGCAGGGGATGACAACACTGACGGTGCTCATCGTGGGGGAAGCCAATCCCCGGTGGTGGGGGGGGGGGGGGGGGGGGGGGGGGGGGGGGGGGGGGGGGGGGGGGGGGGGGGGGGGGGGGTGGGTGGTGGGTGGGGGTTTTTTTTGCATGCAAGCCGGGGGTCGTCC